>NZ_CALJNI010000004.1:0-424502 GCF_937982035.1 uncultured Azonexus sp. | reverse complement strand
GCTTTCAAACTCGTCCATCGGGTTACTCCTTTTGAGTGTGCTTGGCGGCTCACTCTCGGAGTTTCTCGGATGGACGTCCGTAAACGTCAAACTTTTACTGCCTCCCCGGCAAAGCCGGAGGATTTCCCGATTGGTTTAAATTGTCACTTATAGTGCGGGTACCTATCGGGCGTAGCCCTATAGAGGGGGTACTCATAGAGTCATTTCTCTTTAAGAAGAGAGAAATATGGCCCTTGATCCCCGACTACGCTTCGGCCTGAAGCTGATAGAAATCAGAAAGACCAGAGGGTGGTCGCAAGAACGCCTGGCACTGGAGAGTGGCTTGGCGCGCAGCTATCTGGGGGGTGTTGAGCGTGGGCAACGCAACATCGCCTTACTCAACATCTTCAAGCTGGCCGAGGCGCTGGGGGTGGAGCCTTCAGTACTGCTGGAGGCGCCGGCTGCTGGACAGGAGCCAACTCCGTAACATCGTAGCGTTACGATGGTCACCGCATGATCGCTCGCGGCAGCTATCGCAGCCATCTGCTTTCAAGAATAAGTAAAGCCCACTAAAATGGCGCTTACGCAATTTTTTTCGCGTTAAGGGTCATAAAAGTGACTTTTCATCTTTCGACTTCCGCTGAGATCCTGCACGCGCTGGGTGTTCGTCTGCGCGAGCAGCGGCTTGCCCAATCGCTCACGCAGCGTGAACTGGCGCAAATGGCCGGACTGTCGCTGGGGGCGTTGCGCAAACTCGAAAGCGACGGCCAGTGCTCGCTGGAAACGCTGGTCCGCGTTGCGCAGGCACTTGGCTTGCTGGAGGCGCTGGACGATCTCTTTGTACTCAAACGGCAATCCATCGCCCAGATGGAGCAGGTGGACCTTGTGAGCCGCCGCCAGCGTGCGCCGCGTAAGAAAACATCATGAAGCTGCTTACCGTACATTATTGCGGCTGGGGAGAAGACTGGCCGTTGGGACGCTTGGCCGATGACGGTCAATCCCTGCTCTTCGAATATTCTCCCGAAGCCTTGTCTCAAGGCTTGGAACTGTCGCCCTTGCACCTCAAGCTGCGTGCGGATGCCTACGGAGGTTTTCCGATCCATTTGCATCGCCTTCCGGGCCTGATCGCCGACAGTCTGCCTGACGGCTGGGGTTTGCTGCTGATGGATCGGTTGTTCCGTCAACACGGCTTGCGCCATCCCGGGCCACTGGACCGGCTGGCCTTCATTGGTGAGCGCGCGATGGGCGCGTTACGCTTCGTTCCGGCAAGCGACGCCGGCGCCCACGAGCCCGACTGGTCCTTGCTGGCGCTGGCCGAGCAAAGCCGTCTCGCGCTCGCGGGCGAGGCGGGGGCAGCCCTGCGCGAGCTCGCGCTCACCGGCGGCTCACCGCAAGGGGCTCGACCCAAGGCCTTGGTGCAGTACGACGCAATGACCGGGCAAGTCAGCACCCGTCCGGATGCGCCCGGCAGTCCCTGGCTGGTCAAGTTCCCGGCGCAGAACGAACACAAAGAGGTTTGCGTCATCGAGCAGCTCTATGCCGAGTTGGCTCGGGATTGCGGACTGGATGTGCCCGAAAGTCGTTGGTTCGACCTTGGCCCCGAACTGGCCGCCTTCGGCGTCGCGCGCTTCGACCGGGAAGGAGGGCAACGCGTCCCGGTGCACAGTCTGGCTGGATTGTTGCAAGTGGATTTTCGCCTGCCCGGTGCCACCGACTATACCGCCTTCCTGCGGGCTACCCGTTTCCTGACGCGCGACGAGCGCGAAGTGGAGAAAGCCTACGCACGAGTCGTCTTCAATGTGCTTTTCCACAACCGTGACGACCATCCCAAGAATTTCGCGTGGCGTCTCGGGCCTGACCGGCGCTGGCGTCTGGCTCCGGCATTCGACCTGACCTTCAGCGAAGGCCCGATGGGCCAGCATCACCTGGACGTTTGCGGCGAAGGTGCTGCCATCGAACGCCGGCATTTATTGCGTCTGGCGGAGGAAGGTGGAGTCCCAAGGAAACGGGCGGAAGAGGTCATCGAACGGGTGTTGCTGCAGGCAAGCTCATTGGGTGAGCGGTTGGAGCGTGCGCCGATCAGGCAGATGCTGGCGCAACAGATAAAATCCACTATTGATGCCTGTCGCCGGCGTCTGGAAAGCTGAATCCGAGCCGGCGCAACGGCGCCAGATCACGGTTGAACGTACTCAATGCTGAGTTTCTTGAGTACAAACATGAGTATGTTTTTTAATGGAGCAGCATGGTGAACTGTTCAATCAATGACTTGCAGTCACAATCGCTGTTCAACGTCTGACCCCCACGACCATGCCCGCCACCGCGCTCGCCAACACCAACCCAGCCAGTGAGCTGAGCGCGGCGGTACTGCAACGCATTTTCCTGCAGAGCAGCGAGGCCGTGCTGGTCACCGACCGCAACAACTGCATCGTTGCGGTCAACGCCGCCTTCTCGGAAATGTCCGGCTATCCGGCGGAAGAGGTGATCGGTGGCAACCCGCGGATGTTCGCTTCCGGGCGCAACGAGCCGGCGTTCTACGCCAGCATGTGGCGGGCGATCAACGAACAGGGCGTGTGGTCCGGCGAGATCTGGGACCGCCGCAAGGACGGCAACCTCTACCCGATCTGGCTGACGGTTTCTGCCGTGACCGACAACGCCGGCGAAGTGAGCAATTACGTTGCCACCTTCACCGACATCGGCGAACGGATCGAGGCCACGCAGCAGTTGCTGCATCTGGCCTACCACGATCCGCTGACCCTGCTGCCCAATCGCCTGGCTTTCGAATCGCAGCTGGAGCTGGCGATCCGCAGTTGCGAACGCGACCACAAGCAGGTCGCGCTGATGCTCATCGACCTCGATCATTTCAAGACGGTCAACGACACGCTCGGCCACGCCACCGGCGACGAGTTGCTGAAGAGCGTGGCCGCCCGCCTGCGCGATTGCGTGCGTGCCAGCGACATCGTCGCCCGGCTCGGCGGCGACGAATTCGTCGTCGTGCTGCCCGACATCGACAGCGCGATGACCGTCGCCACGCTGGCAGGCAAGGTGCAGCACCGTCTCGCCGATCACAGCCACCAGATCGGCGTGCATAGCCTGTACGCGACGCCGAGCATCGGCATCAGCATCTACCCGGGCGACGGTCGCGACCGCGAAACCCTGCTGCGCAACGCCGATGTCGCCATGTATCACGCCAAGGACCGCGGCCGGAACAACTACCAGTTCTACGCCAGCCGGATGAACGAAGCGGCCGGCGAACGCCTGCAGATGGAAAATGCGCTGCGTCAGGCGCTGGCGTCGATCACCCCGGAACATTCGCCGTTCTCGCTGCACTTCCAGCCGCAGATCAACGTCGCCGACGGCCGCGTGGTCGGCCTCGAAGCCCTGGCCCGCTGGCACGATCCGGTGCTCGGCCAGGTGCCGCCCGACCGCTTCATCCGCATCGCAGAAGACAGCGGCCTGATGCAGCCGCTGGGCGACTGGGTGTTCTGGGAGACCTGCCGGCACATCCGCCGTTTCCGCGACGCCGGACTGACCGGCCTGCGCGTCGCCGTCAACATCTCGGCCCAGCAACTGCGCCACGAGGCCCTGCCGATGCTGGTGCGCGGCGTGCTCGCCTGCTACGAACTGACGCCCCAGGATCTGGAACTGGAAATCACCGAAAGCACGGCGATGCAGAACCCGGACCTGACGCTGTCCATCCTCAACCAGTTTTCCGACATGGGCATCGTGCTCGCGATCGACGACTTCGGTACCGGCTATTCCTCGCTCGCCTACCTCAAGCACCTGCCCATCCACCGCCTCAAGCTCGACCGTTCCTTCGTCAAGGACATCGAGACCGACGCCAACGATGCGGCGATCTGCTCGGCCACCGTCGCCCTCGGCCACAACCTGGGCCTCGAACTGGTCGCCGAAGGCGTCGAGACCGATGTCCAGCGCGAATTCCTGACCCGCCTGGGCTGCGACGTGCTGCAGGGCTTCTTCTATAGCAAGCCGCTGCCGGCCGACCAGATCATCGACTACCTGCGCCACTTCCAGCCGGTGACGCCGTAGGCCCACGCGCAAGTCCCTGCGCCGATTAGCAAACTTTCCCTGCGCCCCCGCGTTTCTGCGAAAATAGCAGCCCTTTTTGGAAACCCGAATTCCCATGCCCCCGCATCCCGCCATTGCCACTACCGAAGAAATCGTCGCCGAACTCAAAGCCGGCCGCATGGTCGTGCTGGTCGACGAAGAAGACCGCGAGAATGAAGGCGACCTGGTCATGGCCGCCGAGCACGTCACGCCGGAAGCGATCAACTTCATGGCCAAATACGGCCGCGGCCTGGTCTGCCTGACGCTGACCAACGAGCGCTGCCGCAAACTTGGCCTGAGCCAGATGGCGCGCAGCAACGGTACCCAGTTCGGCACCGCCTTCACCGTCTCGATCGAAGCCGCCGAAGGCGTCACCACCGGCATTTCCGCCGCCGACCGGGCGCATACCATCCGCACCGCGGTGGCCCGCAACGCGATTGCCGACGACATTGTCCAGCCCGGCCACGTCTTCCCGATCACCGCCCGCGAAGGCGGCGTGCTGGTCCGCGCCGGCCACACCGAAGCGGGTTGCGACCTGGCCGGCATGGCCGGTCTGGAACCGGCGTCGGTGATCTGCGAGATCATGAACGACGACGGCACCATGGCCCGCCTGCCGGAACTGATCGAATTCTCGAAGCAGCACGGCCTGAAGATCGGCACCATCGCCGACCTCATCCACTACCGCGCCGCCTCCGAAAAGCTGGTCGAGCGCGTCACCAGCAAGACCATCGCCACAGCGCATGGCGAATTCCTGATGCACGCCTACGTCGACCGCGCCGGCGGCGCCACTCATCTGGCGCTGGTCAAGGGTGAAATCCCGGCCGACGGTGAAACCCTGGTCCGCGTCCATGAGCCGCTGTCGGTGCTCGACTTCCTCGACCCGGCGAGCAAGCGCCAGTCGTTCTCGATCGACGAGGCGCAGGCCGCACTGGCGAAAAACGGCCACGGCGTGATCGTCCTGATGCACCGCCCGGAAGACGGCGAAGCCCTGCTCGCCCGCCTGACCACGCCGGTCGATGCCCCGCGCCAGCAACAGAAATGGGACCCGCGCACCTACGGCATCGGCGCGCAGATCCTGCGCGATGTCGGCGTCAGCCGCATGCGCCTGCTCTCCAGCCCGCGCAAGATGCCCTCCATGACCGGTTTCGGCCTCGAAGTCACCGGTTTCGTCACTTCCCCTGCGGAGCTTTGATCCATGTCCCGTTTTGACAACGTATTCGAATACGACAAGAACCTCGACGGCAACGGCCTGACCGTCGGCGTCGTCATGAGCCGCTTCAACCTGCCCGTCTGCGAAGGCCTGCTTTCGGCCTGTGTCGCCGAACTCAAGCGCCTCGGCGTGGCCGACGAGGACATGGCCATCGCCACCTGCCCCGGCGCCCTCGAAATCCCGCTGATCCTGCAGACGATGGCGCAAACCGGCGAGTTCGACGCGCTGATCGCGCTCGGCGCGGTCATCCGCGGCGACACCTACCATTTCGAAGTGGTTTCCAACGACGCCTGCCGGGCGATCATGGAACTGCAACTGCACACCGGCATCCCGATCGCCAACGGCATCCTCACCTGCGACACCGACGAACAGGCCGAAGTGCGCATGCAGCCCAAGGGCACCGACTGCGCCCAGGCGGCGGTCGAAATGGCCAATCTCCAGAAAGCCCTCATCAATGAGTGATCAGGAACAAACCCCGAAGGCGCCGCCCAAGTCGGCCCGTCGCCGCGCCCGCGAATTCGTCCTGCAGGGCCTCTACCAGTGGCGTGTCGGCGGTGCCGATGAAGCCGCCATCGAAGCCTACGCCCCCGAAATGGAAGGCTTCGCCAAGGCCGACCGCGAGTTCTTCGTCGGCACCCTGCGTGGCGTCATCGGCCAGCAGGCTGCACTCACCGAGCGCATCGGCGCCCACATCGACCGCCCCTTCGGCGAACTCTCGCCGATCGAGGCCAGCGTGCTGCTGATGGGCAGTTTCGAGATGGTCAACCATCCGGAAACGCCGTACCGCGTGATCATCAACGAAGCCATCGAGCTGACCAAGGCCTTCGGCGGCACCGACGGCCACAAGTACGTCAACGGCGTGCTCGACAAGATTGCCGCCGACGTGCGCGCCGCCGAGGTCGCTGCGCGGCGTAAAGGCCGCTGACCCCATGCCCGGCGAATTCGGCCTGATCGCGAAATACTTCGCCCGGCCGACGCCGTCGGCAGTCCTCGGCCCCGGCGACGACTGCGCCCTGGTCCAGCCGGCGCCCGGCAAGCAACTGGCGGTGACCACCGACATGCTGGTCGCCGGCGTCCATTTCCTGCCCGATACCGACCCCGGTCGCCTGGGCTGGAAGGCGCTCGCCGTCAACCTCTCCGATCTTGCCGCGATGGGCGCAACGCCGCGCTGGGTGACGCTGGCCGGCGCCCTGCCGGCAGTCGACGAAGCCTGGATCGCCGCCTTTGCCGAAGGCTTCTTCGGCTGCGCCCGCGAATACGGCGTCGATGTGATCGGCGGCGACACCACGCGTGGCCCGCTCAACCTCTGCATCACCGCCATCGGCGAAGTCGATCCCGGCCGCGCCCTGCGCCGCGACGGCGCCAAACCCGGCGACGAAATCTGGGTATCCGGCCGCCCCGGCCTGGCCGCGCTCGGCCTCGCCCACCTGCAGGGCAAGGTCAAGCTGCCCGAGCCCTGGCCGCGCCTGTGCGTCGCCGCGCTGGAAAAACCGCGCCCGCGCGTTGCCCTCGGCCAGGCCCTGACTGGCATCGCCAGCGCCGCCATCGACGTTTCCGACGGCCTGCTGGCCGACCTCGCCCACATCGGCGAACGCTCCGGCTGCGCCGCCGCCGTGCGCCTGGTACAACTGCCGCAACTGCGCGACCTGGCCGGCAGCGGCGATCACTACGACGCCGACCTGCGCCGTCTGGCGCTCGACTGCCAGTTGGCCGGCGGCGACGACTACGAACTGGTATTCACCGTTCCCGCCGCGCTGCACACCCAACTGGGCGCCATCGCCGCCCGCCTGGAACTGCCGCTGTGGTGCATCGGCGAAATGGTCGACGGCGACGCCGGCAGCGTCACCGTTTTCGACCCGGACGACCAGCCGGTCGACATCGCGCGCAAGGGATACGATCACTTTGGCCAGTAAACCGCCCAGCACCCGCTTCCTGCTCGCCCATCCGGCGCACTTCTTCGCCTGCGGCTGCGGCAGCGGGCTGACGCCGTGGGCGCCCGGCACCTTCGGCACGCTGTTCGCCTGGGCCAGCTTCATCCTGTTCCGCCCCTACTTCAGCGACGGCCAGTTGCTGTTCCTGTTCGCCGCCGCCTACCTGGCCGGCATCTGGTTCATCGACGTCACCGGCCGCGCCCTCGGTGACCCCGACCACGGCAGCATCGTCTGGGACGAAATCGTCCCCTTCTGGCTGGTCCTGCTGATGACACCGGCCGGCTGGCTGTGGCAACTGACCGCCTTCGTGCTGTTCCGCTTCTTCGACATCACCAAGCCGCAACCGGCCCGCTACTTCGACGAACACGTCAAGAACGGTTTCGGCGTGATGGCCGACGACCTGATCGCCGCCGCCTACACGCTGCTGATGCTGGCGCTGCTGAAGATCGTCGTTTCCTGAGTTTTCCGTAACCCCGGCCCAAAAGCAAAACGGCTTGGAACAGGAAACTGTCCAAGCCGTTGTGTATTCTGGCCCGCCCGGCGCGATTCGAACGCACGACCCCTGCCTTCGGAGGGCAGTACTCTATCCAGCTGAGCTACGGGCGGAAAATGAGTGCGGATTCTACTCCTTAGTCCCCCCTTGCGTCCATGGCGGATGATCGAATATGCTGTTGGTAAATATCTTAAATGATAAAAACAAAACATATGGCACACAGCAAGACTTATGAGCTCAGTCATGACGACCTGAACAAGGTCATGGCTTCGGTGGATATTCCAGTTTGCCCCGGCGTACTGACCGAGGCGATGAGTGAAGCGCAGAAGGATGAACCGGATATCCGCCGCCTGGCCGACATCATCACCGCCGACCCCGGGATGTCGGCGGCGGCGCTGAAGCTGGCCAATTCGCCGCTGTACGGTAGCGGCCGGGCGGTTTCGAGCGTGCGCAATGCTGTCGAGCGACTGGGGACGAAAAATATTGTCTGCGTCGTGGTGGCTTCGGCCCTGCGCGCCAGCATCACCGGCCTGCCGGCGGCGTGGCTGGAGCAGTTCTGGCGGCGCACCAGCATGATGGCCCTGGCCGCCAGCCTGATCGCCCGCCGGCTGTACGGGATTTCACCGGATGCCGCTTACACCTACACGCTGTTCCACGACGCGGCGATTCCACTGATGATGAAGCGCTTCCCCAATTACGGCGAAGTGCTCGAGAAATGCGAGCGGGAAGGCATGCTGCTGGAACAGGCGGAAGCCCAGTTCTTCCCCTGCACACACCCGATCGTCGGCTCGCTGCTGGTCCGCAACTGGGGATTGCCGCCGATTCTCGGCCAGGCCATCCGTTTCCATCACGAACCGGATGCCTACGACCTGCCGGATCGCACCCTGCCCGGCGGCGCGCTGTCGTTCATCGCGGTAACCCAGGTGGCAGAGCATCTGCTGGCGGAAATCCAGCAAGGGGAAGACCTCGAGGTTGGCAGCGCGTTGTTCGAACGGGCAATCGACTATCTGGGAATTTCGCCGGACGACCTCGACCGTCTTCGCCAGCAGGTCAATGCCGCCATCGAGGACGCCAGCCTGGCCTGATCAATCGAGCAGCGTCCGCGCCGCCTCGTAGCGCTGTGCGAAATAGCTGCTGCTCATGTTTTCGATCCGCACCCGGCCGTTGCTCGAGGGCGCGTGGATGAAGCGGCCGTCGCCGATGTACAGACCGACGTGGGAAAACGGTCGGTTCATCGTGTTGAAGAAGACCAGATCACCCGGACGCAATTGCTCGCGCGGTACTGGCCGCCCCTGGCGGGCGATGTCGGCGGCACTGCCCTGAACCCGGCGACCGGTGGCCTGGTCGAAGATGTAGCTGACCATGCCACTGCAGTCGAGGCCGGCTTCGGGATTCTTGCCGCCGAAGCGGTAGCCGGTATCGATCAAGGACATCGCGTACATCACCACCTCGGCGGCCTCGCCGCTGACCGCCCGGGGCGGCTGGGTTATAGTTCCCCTGCCGTCGGCGCTGCGCGGCAGCGGGCTGCCGCAGGCGCTCAGAAACAGCGCGGAGATCAGCAGCAGGCAGGAAACGGACTGGCGCATTATTAAGGTCATTTCTTGAAGTTATTTATAACTTAACGTTTTTACAGGATTTTTCAAGCCCATGAATTTGCAGAATACGAATCTACTCCGCACGACCAACCTGATCGGCGGACAATGGATCCATGCCGACGACGGCCAGACCCTGACCGTCGTCGATCCGGCTGACGGCCGGGAAATCGGGCGCGTGCCCCGCTGCGGCGCCGCCGAAACGCAGCGCGCCATCGCCGCGGCCGACGCCGCCCTGCCGGCCTGGCGGGCGCTCACGGCACGCCGCCGGGCGCAGTTGCTGCAGGCCTGGAACAAGCTGATCCTCGATCACGCCGACGACCTCGCCACCCTGATCACCGCCGAGGGCGGCAAGCCGCTGGCCGAAGCCAAGGGCGAGGCCATTTATGGCGCCTCCTTCGTCGAATGGTTTGCCGAGGAGGCCAAGCGCACCTACGGCGAGAGCATTCCCAGCCCGGCGTCTAACACCCGCCTGCTGGTGGTCAAACAACCGGTTGGCGTCTGTGCCGCGATCACCCCGTGGAATTTCCCGCTGGCGATGATCACCCGCAAGGTGGCGCCGGCCCTGGCCGCCGGCTGCACGGTCGTCGTCAAGCCGGCCGAATCGACGCCGCTGACCGCCCTGGCGCTGGCCGTACTGGCCGAACAGGCCGGCTTCCCGGCAGGCGTGTTCAACGTGGTTACCGGCAATCCGGCGGCCATCGGCAACGAACTGTGCGCCAGCCCCATCGTCCGCAAGCTGTCGTTCACCGGCTCGACCGCTGTCGGCCGCCTGCTGATGGCCCAGTGCGCACCGACCATCAAGAAGCTGTCGCTGGAGCTGGGTGGTAACGCCCCCTTCATCGTCTTCGACGACGCCGATGTCGATGCCGCCGTCGACGGCGCGATTGCCGCCAAGTACCGCAATACCGGCCAGACCTGCGTCTGCGCCAACCGCTTCCTGGTTCAATCGGGCATCTACGAGGAATTCGCCAGCAAGCTGGCCGAACGCAGCCGGACGCTGAAAGTCGGCGCCGGCACCGAGAGCGGCGTTGCCCAGGGACCGCTGATCAACGCCGCCGGCCTGGCCAAGGTCGAAGCCCACGTCGCCGATGCGCTCGCCAAGGGCGCCCGCGTGCTCTGCGGCGGCGCCCGCCACGAGCGCGGCGGCAACTTCTTCCAGCCGACCGTGCTGGCCGACGTCAGCCGCGACATGCTGGTTGCCCGCGAGGAAACCTTCGGCCCGCTGGCCCCGCTGTTCCGCTTCGAGACCGAGGAAGAAGCCGTGGCCATGGCCAACGATACTGAATTCGGTCTGGCCGCCTATTTCTTCACCCGCGACATCGGCCGCAGCTGGCGCGTCGGCGAGGCGCTCGAATACGGCATGGTCGGCGTCAACACCGGGATGATCTCGAACGAGGTCGCGCCCTTCGGCGGCATCAAGCAGTCGGGCATTGGCCGCGAAGGCTCGAAGTACGGGATCGAGGAATACCTTGAGGTGAAATACCTCTGCTTCGACGTGCGCTGAACGGCGGCCGGGATCGCCCGATCCCGGCTCAGCCGAGTTTCTTCAGCAGCTCTTCCTTCTTGGCATCGAACTCGGCCTGACTCAGCACGCCCTTGCCGACCAGGGCGTGCAATTTTTCCAGCGTCGCCACGATCTCGTCGGCGCCCGCGGCAGCGGCCGATGTCGTTGCACCGCCGACGCTCTGACCGATCATCTGGCCGAAACCGAAACCCGCCCCCAGCGCCGCCAGACCGCCTTCGTTGCGGGCGGCGTCGGGAATGCTGCTGGCCACCTGGTATTGGGTGTAGCGCTGCAGGTCGCCGAGCATGCTCATGCTGATGCGCTGATCCAGCGTTTTCTGCAGCTCGTCGGGCAGGGAAAAGTTCTGCACGACCAGGGACTCGAGCTCCAGCCCGAGTTCGGCAAACATCGGCGCAGCCCGCTCGCGCATCGCCTTGGCGAGTGCATCCTGATTGGCTGCCAGATCAAGGAAGGGAATGCCCGATTCGGCAAACAGAGTGGTCAGCCCGGCAACCAGGGTGTTACGCAACTGGCCTTCGAGATCGTCGCGGCCGTAATGCTCGCGCGTGCCCGACACCTTCTGGTGGAAACGCAGCGGATCGCTCAGCCGGTAGGCGTAGATGCCGTAGGCGCGCAGGCGTACGGCGCCGAACTCGGCGTCGCGGATGACGATGGGTGTGGCCGTGCCCCAGGTCCGGTCGAGCTGCAGGCGGGTCGAGAAGAAATAGACATCGCTCTTGAACGGCGAGGCGAACAGCTTGTCCCAGTGGCGCAGGTTGGTCATCAGCGGCAGGGTGGCCGTGCTCAGGCGATAGCGGCCGGGGCCGAAGACATCGGCCACCTGCCCCTCGTCGACGAACAGCGCGAGTTGCGACTCGCGCACCGTCAGGCTGGCGCCGTTCTGGATTTCGTTGTCGCGCATCGGGTAGCGCCAGGCCAGCGTACCGTCGTCGCTCTCGGTCCATTCGAGGACATCGATGAACTGCTTCTTGATGAATCCGGTCAATGACATCCCTTTTCCCCCTGCATCCGGTACCAGTCGATGAATTCGGTCAGCGGCATCGCCTGTCCGTAAAGATAGCCCTGTGCGACGTTGCAGCCAAGGGCCAGCAACTGACGGCGCTGATTTTCATCCTCGACGCCTTCGGCCAGCGGCACCATGCCGAGGTCACGGGCCAGATCGACGATGGTGCGGACCACCCGCAGGCTGTCGGCTGAATTGAGCATGGCTTCGATGAAGGACTGGTCGATCTTGATCTCGTTCATCGGCAGGCTGACCAGATAGCTCAAGGACGAATAGCCGGTACCGAAGTCGTCGAGCGCCAGGCGGCAACCGAGCGCCCGGATGCGGTTCATGATCGCCAGCCCCTTCTCGCGCTCGAGCAGCAAGGCCGACTCGGTCAATTCGAAGGTGAAACGCCGCCCCGGCAGTTTCCAGGTTTCCAGGCATTGCGCCAGCAATTCCGGCAAGTCCTCATCGCCCATGTCGCCGACCGTCAGGTTGACCGACAAGCTGATGTCGAGCCCGGCCGCTTCCAGTTCGCTGGCGATGCGCATGGCCGACCGCAGCAGCCAGTCGGTATACAAGGTCCGCCAGCCGTTTTCCTCGATCATCCGGATCGCCACCGGCGGCGCCACCCAGGCGCCGTCGCTGCCGCGCCAGCGCAGCAGCACTTCGGCGCCGGTACACCGGCCGCTCTGCAAATCGACCTGGGGCTGGAGGTAGAGGGTCAGCGCGTCCTGCTGCAAGGCCTGGCGCAGCGCATCGACCTGGCGGTAGCGCAACTGCCAGTCCTCACCGAGGCTGGTCTCGAACCAGGCGAACGATTGCTGCCGGCTGCCAGCCGCCCAGCGGGCCAGGCGGGCGGCATGCAGCGCCCCTTCGGGGTCCAGCGCATGCTCGGGGAGCATGGCGGCACCGATGGTCGCACGCACCATGATGCTGGCACCGCTGAACAGGCTGACCGGCTCGGTGAACATCTGCCCGATATGGGCTGCCGCCAGGGCCGGCTGGGACAAGCTATGGACATCCGGCAGCACGACCAGCCATTCGCCCTCGCGCCCGGCAAACACCTTGTCTTCGACCCGCAGGCGGTCGGCGATCCGCGCCGCCAGCATCGATGGCAAGCGCTGCAGATCGTTGGCCGCCAGATAATTGAAGGAATCGCGGTTGACCACCGAAATCGACAGCAGGCCGACTTGGCGACCCTCGTTGAGCAGTTCGCGCAGGCAGCGCAGCGCGGCCAGTTCGCCCGGGATGCCGGCGGCGTCCATGCGCGCCTCCTCGCCCAGTTCGATGGCGCAACTGACGGCGGCGATGACCGCCCGGCGCAGGCAGGCAAACAGGGCCAGCACGACGCGACCGACACTGTCGCGCTCGCCGATCAGTTCCTCCTCGCAACGTGCGACGAAGGCAAAGAAGAGGTGCAGGATTTCCACCAGCGAATAGCCGCGCCCCTGCAAGCCGTGCCAGTCGCGAACCCAGGCCTGCTGCCATAGCGGATCGGCCAGCGAACCCGGCAGGTTTTCGCTTAGTTCGAGAAAGGCGAGCAGGACGGCATCGTCGGCCACCGCCGGCCGCATTTCCCGGACCGCCATGCGCCAGATATCGGCCAGCCCGGACAGCGACACCAGATCCTCGGCGCTCAGTCCGAACGCCTGGAAATCGATATAAACCGCATCCTTATCCGAGATAGTAGTCATGGGCAGACAAACCATAAGCGTCATTGGGCAGGGCGCGGACGATACGCACCGAAGCGCGCTCCGGATCGCGGAGGTCGACGACCTGGTAGCTGCGCACCGGCACCTTGTCGGCATCCAGCATCAGCAGGATGCGCGGGCGTGAGCGCTGGACGCGATTCTGCTGGATGACCACGCCGACATCGCCGCTATTGAGTTCGACCAGCGTGCCGACCGGATACAGGCCGACGCACTGGACGAACTGCTCCATCAGCACCGGGTTGAACTGCCGGTCGCGCAGCTTGAACAGTTCCTCCAGCGCCTGCTGATGGCCGATGGCATCCCGGTAGGGCTTGTTGCGCAGCATCGCGCAGAAGGAATCGACCAGGCCGGCAATCTCGGCCGCCAGGCCGATCTTCTCCAGCGCCAAACCTTGCGGATAACCGCTGCCGTCCCAGCGCTCGTGGTGGCGCGAAACGATCTGCAGCACCTCGGCCGGCAGATTGACCTGCTGCATCAGGATTTCCAGCGAACTGGCCACATGCGACTGGATCAGGTGGCGTTCTTCGTCATTGAGCGCATCGGTCTTGGCCAGCAGTTCCGGCGGCACCTGGGTCTTGCCCACATCCTGCAGCAGGCCGGCAATCCCCAGCTCCAGCAGGCGCTGGCCGCGCCAGCCGATATGGCCGCCGAGCAACAGGGCATGAACCGTGACGTCCATGGCGTGATCGAAACTGTAGTCGTCCAGACTTTTCAGGCGCAGCAGCCACATCACCGCATCCGGGTTGCGCTGCAGGCTGCCGGCGACATCGCGCACGCCTTCCCGCACATTGGCGAAATCGAAGTGCTTTTCGGCCGTCACATGCTGGAAGGTCTTCTGCAGGGACTGCAGCAGGGCATCGTAGCGCGGCTCGATATAGTTCAATTCGCGGCTCAGCGACTGGACATGGGCATCGCCATCCTGGCCGTGCAGGAAGTCCAGAAAGCGACGGCGCCGCTGTTGCCGTTCGACTTCCTGGGCAGAGAACAAGGGGCGACGACGCGCAACATGCTGATCTTCGTCTGCCGGTCGCTGTATCAGCGGCGCCGACTTCAGCGGGCGGTCCAGGCGCGATTTCGGTGCGGCATAGTGCTCATTCAGCGAGCGTGTGCGGTCGATCTGGACGAAGCGGCATTTCTGCCGAAACAGATCAACCTGATCCGGCGACGAAATGATGAAGCCCTGCAGGGCAAACGGAAAATCCGTCCACGGGCAATCCGGTTCGACGATGAACATGCCGATCTTGAGTTCGGCAACCGGAATGATTTCCATGGGCGGTCAGCTCTCGGGACGGGTTTCCTCGGCCAGAACTTTCAGACCGAGCAGGGGAAGATTGTCCGCCTGCTGAACCGGCATGACAAGATGCTTAATCAGCAATCCCGCGTTGCCACCGGAAATCAGGCAAACCCGCTCTGTTCCGGGCAAGCGCGCCCAGGCACGCTCGATGGCGCCGACCTGTGCCTCGATCGCACCGCTGACAATGGCATCGTCGGTCGATTGCGGCCAGTCCTGCCGCTGCCCCTTGGCAAAGGGCAGTGCCGCCGTGTTCCTGGCCAGCGCCGACAACATCAGTTGCTGTCCGGGCAGGATCAGCCCACCGAGGAAACAACCCGAAGCATCGAGGCTGTCAACGGTGGTGGCGGTGCCGGCCATGACCACCAGCAAGGCGCCAGGATGGAGCGAACGGGCACCGATCAGCGCACACCAGCGGTCGACGCCCAGCTGGCCGGGATTCCGGTAACCGTTGCGCACCCCGCCGGCCGCCGCCGTCGAGGTGACCACCGTCAACTTTGTCGACCAGGTCCCCAGCGCCTGGCGGATCGCCTGTTCGGCCTCCGTCCCGGCGACGTTGGCCAGCATGACGCGCGCCGGCATCGGCCAGTCCGCCGTCAGACGCGCCAGGCCGGCACAATCGGCATGGTCGAGCGCGCCCTCATCCAGCCAGCGGCCATCGCCCCAGAGGCCGAATTTGATGCGGCTGTTGCCGCTGTCGAGACACAGAATCATGCGGCACGCAGGCTGAGGTCGCCGGCCAGGATGCGCGACAGGCCGGCAGCGGTCTCGAGCAGCAGCGCGCCGTCGTCGTCGACCCCGCGACACACGCCGGTCAACGGCGCTTCGCCCTCGCCGAGCAACTGCACCGGGCGATCCTGCCAGGCGTGCCAGGCGTGCCAGTCGTCTTTCAGCGCCGCGAAGCCGGCCTGGGCAAAGCGGTCGAGAACATCGACCAGGGCCAGCAGCAACGCCGCCAGAATGTCATGTCGTTCCGGGACGCGCGCCATGGCCTGGTTCAGGCCGGCCACTGCTTGCGGAAAATCCCCCGCCGGCTGGGCCAGGTTGATGCCGATGCCGATACAGGCCTGCGTACCGCGCCGATCGCTGGCCAGTTCGACCAGCACCCCGGCCAGCTTGGCAAAACCGGTGTCGCCGGCGAGCAGGACATCGTTGGGCCATTTCAGGCGGACGCCGTTCGCCCCCAGCGCGTCGAGCGCCTGGGCCAGCGCCACGCCGACCGCCAGCGACAGGCCGCCGGGAACGCGCCCGGGCGGCAAGCGCCAGAGCAGGGAAAAGGTCAGGCTGTCGGCGGGCGACGACGACCAGCTGCGGCCACGCCGGCCCCGGCCGGCGAGTTGCCGGTCGGCGACGACGACGGTACCGGGCGGGGCGCCGAGCGCCGCCCGGCGCAGCAGTTCGCTACTGGTGGAATCGCAACTGTCGAGGGCATCGACATCGAAACGGCCGGCCTGCGCGGCCAGCCGTTCCTTGAGCAGTACAGGATCGATTAAAGGCATGCGGAGATTTTACTCCGCTGCCGACTCCTTGCCGCCATCAATGCCGAGATCGGCGATCTTGCGCGTGATCGTGTTGCGCCCGATACCCAGGGCCTGCGCCGCTTCAATGCGCCGACCGCCGGTATGCGCCAACGCCCGGGAGATCAGGATGCGCTCGAAGGCCTGCGACAGCAATCCGTGGACATCCGGCACGCCGCGCGCCAGCAAGCGATCGACCTCGCCCTCCAGCGCCTTTTCCCAGTCACCGACCAGCATCTGCGGCGGGGCCTCGCGCAATTCGCTGGGCAGGTCGCCGACTTCGACCTGCTGCCCCGGCGCCATCACGGTCAGCCAGTGGCAGAGGTTTTCCAGTTGCCGGACGTTGCCCTGGAAATCGAGGCCACACAGGTACTTGAGCGCGGCTTCCGAGAGCCGCTTGGGCTCGACACCCAGTTCGCGCGCGCTCTTCTGCAGGAAATGCCGGGTCAGCAGCGGGATGTCCTCGCGCCGCTCGCGCAGCGACGGCAGGCGGATGCGGATGACGTTCAGGCGGTGGAACAGGTCTTCGCGGAACAGGCCGTCCTTGACCCGGCTTTCGAGATTCTGGTGGGTGGCCGCAATGACGCGGACGTTGGCCTTGATCGGCGAATGCCCGCCAACGCGATAGAAATGCCCGTCGGACAAGACGCGCAGCAGGCGGGTCTGCAGTTCGGACGGCATGTCGCCGATTTCGTCGAGGAACAGGGTGCCGCCCTCGGCCTGCTCGAAACGCCCGCGCCGCTGCGCCTGGGCGCCGGTGAACGCGCCGCGCTCGTGGCCGAACAGTTCGGATTCGAGCAGATCCTTGGGAATCGCCGCGGTGTTGATGGCGACGAAAGGCCTTTCGGCACGCGGACTGTGCCGGTGCAGCGCACGCGCCACCAGTTCCTTGCCCGAACCGGATTCGCCGGTGATCAGCACGGTGGCGTGCGAGAGGGCGAGACGGCCGATGGCCCGGAAGACTTCCTGCATGGCCGGCGCCTGCCCGAGAATCTCCGGCACCAGGCCCTCTTCCTCAGCCGCACCACTCTGGTGCATCGACTCGTCGATGGCGCGACGGATCAGTTCGAGCGCCTGATCGACGTCGAAGGGCTTGGGCAGGTATTCGAACGCGCCGCCCTGGAAGGCCGCAACGGCGCTTTCCAGGTCCGAGTAGGCGGTCATGATGATCACCGGCACCGCCGGATGACGCGTCTTCACTTCCTGCAGCAGCTCCAGGCCGGACTGGCCGGGCATGCGGATATCGGACATCAGCACCTGCGGCGGTTCGCAGCCGCCTTCCAGGCTGCTGATCGCCTCGCTGGCCGAAGCGAAGCTCTCGAACGGGATGCCTTCCCGCGACAGCGTTTTCTCCAGCACCCAGCGTATCGAGCGGTCGTCGTCAACAATCCATACCGGTTTCATGTTCTCTTGCCTCTTGTATCGCGATGTCCTGCTACCTCTAGCAAGACTCAGGCCGACTCGACCGGCAGGCGCAGGGTGAACACCGTCTCGCCGGGCCGGCTGTGGCAATCGATGCTGCCCTGATGGTGCTGGATGAAATTCTGGGCAATCGTCAGGCCCAGACCGTTACCGCCCTCGCGCCCCGAGACCAGCGGATAGAACATGCGCTCGCGGATGTCCTCGGGGATGCCCGGACCGTTGTCGATGACCTTGATCTCCATGGCCAGACGGTAGCGCTTCTTGGCCAGCGTCACCTGGCGCAGAGCGCGTGTACGCAGGATGATCTCGCCTTGCCCGGCCATCGCCTGGGCGGCGTTGCGGGCGATGTTGAGCACCGCCTGGATCAGTTGCTCGCGGTCGCCGACCAGTTCCGGCAGGCTGGTGTCGTAATCGCGGCGCACCTGCAGGCTTTCGGGAAATTCCGCGCGCAGCAGGCTGCGTACCCGCTCGAGAATCTCGTGAATATTGACGGTCGCCGGCAACATCGCCCGATGCGGGGTCAGCAGGCGTTGCATCAGGTCCTGCAGGCGGTCGGCTTCCTTGATGATGACCTGGGTGTATTCCTTCAGCGACGGATTGCCGAGTTCGTGCTCGAGCAATTGCGCGGCACCACGGATACCGCCCAGCGGATTTTTGATTTCGTGCGCCAGATTGCGGATCAGTTCGCGGTTGGCCTGCTGCTGCTCGATCAGGCGCTCTTCGCGGCTTGCCGCCAGGTGATGGTCGATCGGCTGCAATTCGAGCAGCAGGCGCATGCCGGCCGCGATATCGGGACGCAAGGGCGTCACCGTGCAGTTGAGGTGCAGGGTCTCGCCGTCGGCCCGGCCGAGCGCGATGTTCTGGCCGGTGTAGCCCCAGTTGTTGTGCAGGCCGTTGTCGATTGCCGACTGCAGGGTCGACGAGCACTTGCAGACATCGCCGAGACGGCGCCCGATGACGCTACGGCTGCTGACCGCCAGCAGGTTCTCGCCGGCCGGATTGAGATAGCGGATGGCCTGGCTGTCGTCGATCAGGAGTACCGCCGAGGCGAGCAGGTCCAGCCCGGCGAAATTGGCGTGGGTGACATTCATGATTTATCCGGAGAATTCCGCTCAGCGCAGATTGGCCAGCTCCCGCTGCAGGGCCTGCAGATTGCGCTCATGCTGGGCAACCCGTTCGCGATAGGGCGTCGCGCGCTCAAGACCGCCACTGGCGGCTTCGCGCTCGGCCAGTTCCTTGCGGGCCTGATCCAGCTTGCGTTGCTCGCCGGCCAGTTCCTGCTCCAGGATGTGGCGTCGGTCGGCATCGCGGGAACGCTGGGTGTCCTGCTGCACGCGCGGAAAATCGGCCGGCGTCGGATTGCTTGCCGCCCTGGCGGCCGGCGCACGCGGCGCGGGAACGGTATTGCGCTCCTCGCTGACGATGGCCTGACAGTTGTTGTGCACACGGGTATTGGAAATCAGCACCCCGCCACCGGCTTCCGTGCATCGATAGATCGTCTGCGCGGAGAGCGCCATCGGGACAAGCGCGCAAATCAGGGCAAGCAGTCTACGTGTCATTGGCATGGCTCCTCGTGAACTTTGCAGTTTACTGGGTAAACGATGCGCCGGTAAAAAGGTGAACAAAAAAGGGCGGGAAAGCCCGCCCTTTTTGCATTTCACCGCAATCGATCAGCAGCTGTAGTACAGATCGAATTCGACCGGGTGCGTGGTCATGCGGATACGGTTCACTTCGTCCATCTTCAGGGCGATGTAGGCATCGATCCAGTCGTTGGAGAAGACACCGCCACGGGTCAGGAACTCGCGATCCTTGTCCAGGTTTTCCAGCGCTTCCTCGAGCGACGCGCAGACGGTCGGGATCTTTGCATCCTCTTCCGGCGGCAGGTCGTACAGGTTCTTGTCAGCCGGATCGCCCGGGTGGATCTTGTTCTGGATACCGTCAAGGCCGGCCATCAGCAGGGCGGCGAAGCACAGGTACGGGTTGGCGATCGGATCCGGGAAGCGGGTTTCGATACGACGGGCCTTGGTCGAAGCGACGAACGGGATACGGATCGAAGCGGAACGGTTCTTGGCCGAGTAGGCCAGCTTGACCGGCGCTTCGTAGTGCGGGACCAGACGCTTGTAGGAGTTGGTGCCCGGGTTGGTGATCGCGTTCAGCGCCTTGGCGTGCTTGATGATGCCGCCGATGTAGTAGAGGGCGGTTTCCGACAGGCCAGCGTACTGGTCACCGGCGAACAGGTTCTTGCCGTCCTTCCAGATCGACTGGTGAACGTGCATGCCCGAGCCGTTGTCGCCGACGATCGGCTTCGGCATGAAGGTGGCGGTCTTGCCGTACTGGTGGGCAACGTTGTGCACCACGTACTTCAGGATCTGGGTCCAGTCGGCGCGCTTGACCAGGGTCGAGAACACGGTGCCGATTTCGCACTGGCCGGCATTGGCCACTTCGTGGTGGTGCACTTCGACCGGCACGCCCAGCGATTCGAGGGTCAGGACCATGGCCGAACGGATGTCGTGCAGGCTGTCGACCGGCGGAACCGGGAAGTAGCCGCCCTTGACGCCCGGACGGTGGCCGGTGGCACCGTTGCCGTCGTTCTTCTCACCGGAATTCCAGGCCGCTTCGGCGGAGTGGATCTTCAGCGAGCAGCCGGACATGTCGACCGACCATTCAACGCCGTCGAAGATGAAGAATTCGGGTTCCGGACCGAAGTAGGCGGTGTCGCCAATACCGGAGGACTTCAGGTAGGCTTCGGCGCGCTTGGCGATCGAACGCGGGTCGCGGTCGTAGCCACGACCATCGGCCGGATCGACGACGTCGCAGGACAGGACGACGGTGGTTTCGTCGAAGAACGGATCAATGTAGGCCGTGGCCGGATCCGGCATCAGCAGCATGTCGGAAGCCTGGATGCCCTTCCAGCCGGCGATCGAGGAGCCGTCGAAGGCATGGCCGTTTTCGAACTTGTCTTCGTCAAAAGCGGAGACCGGCACGGTAACGTGCTGTTCCTTGCCACGGGTGTCGGTGAAGCGGAAATCGACGAACTTGGCGTCGTTTTCCTTGATCAGGTTGATCACGTCTTGCGGGGTTGCCATACGCGTTAGTCTCCTAAGAAAACAAGGTGCCGACCAGTGCGGCACAAAACAGTAAATCGTAGCGAACAGGTTTTAGCAGGAAGCATGCCAAGTTTCCTTCGCCAGACTTTCCATTGTGCCACAAGGGCATGTTCAAACTGGCAAGAAAACCACCGCACCAAAATAATGCACCATCGCGGTGCAAGCACCATTATGGTGCAGAAATCCAGTTCAGGCGCACACGACGCACCATGGGCAGTGCATCGAGGCGGGCCGCCAGTCTTTGCTCGATCTCCGACAAGGATGCGCCATCGGCCTCGGCCAGCGCCAGATACAGATCGATCTCGATTTTGCCGGCCAGATAGTGCAGGACGATCTTCCTCGGCGCCGGCAGGTCGGCGATCAGGGGCGCGATCATCGGCAGCAGGGCTTCCCGCCCCGGCAGACCGATTGCCGCCAGGTCCGGCTCGAGGTCGTCCTCGGGATCGATATGGACGAGCACGTCGAGCACTTCCGGATGCGTCCGCAGGACCCGGGCACGCGCCGACTCGGCGATGCGATGGCCTTCCGAAACGCTGATCCACGGATCGACCTGGACATGCGCATCGACCAGCACCTGATGCGCCATGCGCCGTGTGCGCAGCGCATGCAGGCCGCGCACCCCGGGTGTCGCCGTCAAACTGTCACGGATGGCACCCAGCTGAGCCTCGTCCAGACCGGTATCGATCAGCTCCTTGATCGACGACCAGGCCAGTTCCCCGCCCATGCGCAGGATCATGAAACCCATCAGGGCAGCAGCGAGCAGGTCGAGGAAGGCCCAGCCGAGCAACGCACCGCCGATACCGACCACGACCACCAGCGCCGAAGCGGCGTCAGCGCGGGTATGCAGGGCATTGGCGGTCAGCAGCTGGGAACGTTGCTGGCGGGCCACGGCGATCAGGTAACGATACAGCCCTTCCTTCGCCACCACCGTCAATACGGCGATCCAGAAAGCCAGCATCTCGACCTGCGGCAGCAAAGCGCCTGCCTGCATACGCATGCCGGAATCCCAGAGGATGCCGCCGCCGATCAGGATCAGCGAGACGCCCAGGGCCAGCGTGGCCGCCGTTTCGACCCGGGCATGACCGTAGGGATGGGCCCGGTCGGCCGGCACCGCACTCTGGCGGCTAGCCCAGATGACCAGGAAGTCGGACAAGAGGTCGGAAAAGGAATGCAGGCCGTGGGCAATCAGCGATTGCGAATGCGCCAGCCAGCCGACCACCAGTTGGGCGACGGTCAGCAGCAGGTTGACGACCACGCTGATCCAGGTGGCTTTCTGCGCTGCCTCAGCCCGATCTGCCGCCGTGGCGACCGGTGGCGAATGACCGTCTCTCATGAACTCTGTCCTATACTGTAGGCCTTGATTCTAGCAGCGATCCAAGATGGGCAAACTCAGGGAAATACTCGACCTCGCGCAAACCCGCGCCCGTGACCTCGAACGCCCCTACCAGGGCGAGCTGACGCCACGCGAGGCGTTTGAAATCTGGCAGGCGGCACCCGGGGCCCGCCTCGTCGACGTCCGCACCCGTGCCGAATGGGACTGGGTTGGCCGCATCCCGGGCGCCGTCGAGATCGAATGGAACCAGTATCCGGGCGGCGTGCGCAATCCGAACTTCCTCGCCGAACTGACCCGCCAGGTCGATCCGGAAGCGCTGGTCATGTTCGTCTGCCGCAGTGGCGTGCGCTCGATCGGCGCAGCGACGGTCGCCAGCGAAAACGGCTACAACAACTGCTACAACGTCCTTGAGGGCTTCGAGGGCGACAAGGATGCCAACGGCCACCGCAACAATGTCGGCGGCTGGCGACGTGCCGGATTGCCCTGGCATCAGGGATAATTCGCCCGCTCATTTTTTTGCCTTCACGGCGCGTCGACCGCGCGATTCACCGGAAACAGCATGCACACCGCGACCATCTCCTTCGACCCGTTCAACAAACTCTCCGACGAAGCCTGCCAGGAGCGCATCCGCGCCGCCCGCGCCAAGCTCGGCAAACGCGCCGTGATCCTTGGCCACCATTACCAGCGTGCCGACGTCTATCAGCACGCCGACCTCACCGGCGATTCGCTGAAACTGTCCAAGCTGGCCGCGCAGACCGATTCCGAATACGTCATCTTCTGCGGCGTGCATTTCATGGCGGAAGTCGCCGACATCATGACCGCGCCGAACCAGATCGCCATCCTGCCCGACCTCGCCGCCGGCTGCTCGATGGCCGACATGGCCAATCTGGCCAAGGTCGAACGCTGCTGGCGCGAACTGGGCGAAGTCCTGGACGTCGAAAAGGAAGTCACGCCGGTCACCTACATCAACTCGGCAGCCGACCTGAAGGCCTTCTGCGGCGAACACGGCGGCATCGTCTGCACCTCGTCGAACGCCGGCACGATCGCCAAATGGGCCTTCGACCAGCGACCCAAGGTGCTGTTCTTCCCCGACCAGCACCTCGGCCGGTGGACCGGCCACCAGATGGGCTTCCCGATGGACGAGATGGTCGTCTGGGACCCGGACCTGGAAATGGGTGGTTTAACCGTCGAGCAGATCAAAAAGGCCAGGATCCTGCTGTGGAAGGGGCACTGCTCGGTGCACCAGATGTTCCAGAAGTCGCACATCGACGCCTTCCGCGCCAAGTACCCGGACGGCAAAGTGATCGCTCACCCCGAGTGCAATTTCGAGGTCTGCGCGGCGTCCGATTACGTCGGCTCGACCGAGCACATCGTCAAGACGATCAAGGAAGCGCCGGCCGGTACGCGCTGGCTGGTCGGCACCGAGTTGAACCTGGTCGACCGCCTGGCCAAGGAAGTGTTGCCGCAAGGCAAGATCGTCCAGTTCATGGCGACCACCGTCTGCATGTGCTCGACGATGCAGCGCATCGACCCGCAACACCTGGCGTGGACGCTGGAAAACCTGGTCGAGGGCAAGGTGGTCAACCAGATCAAGGTGCCGGAACACGAGGTCAAGTTTGCCCGCCTGGCGCTCGACCGCATGCTGGCGATCTCCTGACCGCCGCGCCATGAGCCAGCCCGCGCTGCACATCGCCACCTACAACATCCACAAGGGTTTCTCGCAGTTCAACCGGCGGATGATGGTGCATGAGTTGCGCGAGCGGCTGCGCCACCTCAACCCGGACATCGTCTTCCTGCAGGAAGTCCAGGGCCTGCACCTCGGCCACGCCGAGCGGCATGCCGACTGGCCGGGTCGGCCGCAGCACGAGTTCCTCGCCGACGAGATCTGGCAGTCGGCCTACGGCCGCAACATGATTTACGACCACGGCCACCACGGCAACGCGATCCTGTCGCGCTTTCCCATCCTGCACGCGCACAACCAGGACGTGACCCACCTGCAGTTCGAGAAGCGCGGCATGCTGCACTGCCGGATCGAGCTGCCGCAAGGGCCGGCGGCGCACTGCGTGTGCGTGCACCTGTCGCTGTTCGGGCATTCGCGGCGACGTCAGATGGACGCGCTGGCCGATTACCTCGACAGCCTCGACCAACCCGATGCGCCGCTGATCGTCGCCGGCGATTTCAACGACTGGCGCAGCCGCGCCTGCGAGCATCTGGCCCGCCGCCTGCATCTGCAGGAGGTCTTTTCGCACGCGGTCGGCGGCCGTCCGGTGCGCAGCTTTCCGGCGGCGATGCCGATGTTCCGGCTCGACCGCATCTACGTGCGCGGCTTCAATGTACAGTCCACCGCCGTGCATTACGGCCCGCCATGGTCGGCAATCTCCGACCATGCGGCGCTCTCGGCTTTTCTGACGAGGCATGGCACCTGATTTCGTCGCCGGCAACCGCCTGACGCTGCTCGAATCCGGGCGCGAGTACTTCCCTGCGCTGCTCGCCGCGCTCGCCGGCGCCGAGCGCGAGATCTACCTGGAAAGCTACATCTTCGCCGACGACCCTGTCGGCCACGAGGTCGCTTCGGCACTGTGCGCGGCGGCACGTCGTGGCGTCATCGTCAATGTCACGGTCGACGGCTTCGGCGCCCGCAATTTCGCCGAGGACTTCCGCCCGCGCCTGGCCGAGGCGGGTGTTCGTTCGCTGTTCTACCGGCCGGAAATCGGCCGCTTCCATTTCCAGCGCCATCGCCTGCGCCGGCTGCACCGCAAGCTGGTCGTGATCGACGGACGCGTCGCCTTCGTCGGCGGCATCAACATCGTCGACGACGACAACGCGCCGGAGGAGATGCGTCCGCGTTACGACTACGCGGTGCGCATCGAAGGTCCGGTGCTGGCGCAGGTGCACCACGCAGCACGGCGGATGTGGGAAATCGTCACCTGGGTCAATTTCCGCCGCCGCTTCCGCCTGGCGCCCATCGTCAAGCCCTGCTGCGAAGCCGTCGGCGACCAGCGGGCCGCGTTCCTGATCCGCGACAACATCCGCCACCGCAACGACATCCTTCACGCCTACATCGACGCGATCGACGCCGCCGTTGACGAAATCCTGATCGCCAACGCCTATTTCCTGCCCGGCATCCGCTTCGGCCGCGCCATCTTTGCCGCCGCCCGCCGTGGCGTGCGCGTCACCGTGCTGCTCCAGGGCAAGTCCGACCATCCGCTGCTCCACTACGCAACGCAGACGCTCTACGCCACCGGGCTCAAGGCCGGCATCCGCATCTTCGAGTACGAGAAGAGCTTCCTGCACGCCAAGGTCGCGGTCATCGACGGCAAATGGGCAACCGTCGGCTCGTCGAACATCGACCCGTTCAGCCTGCTGCTGGCCAAGGAAGCCAACCTGGTCGTGCACGACCGGCGCTTCGCCGGCGAGCTGCGCGCCAGCCTCTACACCGCCATGCAGGACGGCAGCCGCGAAATGCTGGCCGAGGACATCCTGCGCCAGCCCTGGCCCTCGCGTCTCCTGCGCTGGCTGAGCTACGGCATCGTCCGCCTGCTGGTCGGCATCGCAGGCTACGGCGATCGCCACTGGCGGGCCGAGGATCGGGTCAAGCCGCCGTCGCCGGAGCGCTGATCGCTGCCTGCCGGGGAATCGCGGCAAACGACCAGTGGGCGGAAGCCCAGTCCCAGACCTCGGCGACCGTCGCCCGGCCCAGTTCAGCCGCTACCGGCTGCCCGAGGAAAGCCAATGCCCGCACCAGTTCGGCCGCTGCCTTGCCGCTTTCCAGCGCTGGCGCCAGCGTCTGCTTCGACCACTTTTCACCGGCCGTGTTGGTCGCCACCGGCAGGTGCGCGTAGCGTGGCGTCGGGTAGCCGAGGCAACGCTGCAGCCAGATCTGGCGCGGCGTCGAGGCGAGCAGGTCGGCGCCGCGAACGACATCGGTAATCCCCTGGAAACGGTCGTCGACGACCACTGCCAGCTGGTAGGCGAACAACCCGTCGGCACGGCGCAGGACGAAATCGCCGACATCGTCTTCGAGCTGCTGGACGACTTCGCCTTGCAGACGGTCGACAAAAGGCATCGGGATATTGTCGACGCGCAACCGCCAGGCCCTCGGTGCCGCGCCCGGCGCCAGGCCGCTGCGACAGGTGCCGGGATAGACCAGGCCGCCGTCGATTGCCGGCCGCGTTGTTCGGGCGGCGATTTCCTTGCGCGAGCAGGTACAGGGATAAGCCAGTCCGGCCGCATTCAGTTCGGCCAGCGCCGCCGCGTAGGCCTCGTCGCGCGTACTCTGCCAGAGCACTTCCCCGTCCCAGGCAAAACCGAAGGCGTCGAGCGTGCGCAGGATGTCGTCGGCAGCACCGGGGACGTTACGCTCGGCATCGACGTCCTCCATGCGTACCAGCCATTCGCCGCCATGCGCCTTGGCATCGAGGTAACTGGCGACGGCGGCGATCAGGGAACCGAAGTGCAACGCACCGGTCGGCGACGGCGCGAAACGACCGCGATAACGCGGTGTTTCCGGCGCGGAAGCGGGCGGTTGAATTTTGTTACACACGTTCCGGAAACTCGTACGCAGAATTAGCACTCTCAGTCGCAGAGTGCTAACATATATTCATCAGTTGAAGGAGGATTCTACGCTATGACCCAAGCCCTGGCGCTACCAGTCCCCGCAGCAATCGGCAACATCGACGCCTACATTCAGGTGGCGAACCGTTACCCGATGTTGTCCGAGGCGGAAGAGACGCGGCTGGCCGAGCGTTTCCGCGACGACGGCGATGTCGATGCCGCGCGTCAGCTCGTCCTTTCGCACCTGCGTCTCGTCATTTCCATCGCCCGCGGTTACCTCGGCTACGGCCTGCCGCACGCCGACCTGATCCAGGAAGGCAACATTGGCCTGATGAAGGCGGTCAAGCGCTTCGATCCGTCGCGCGGCGTCCGTCTGGTGTCGTTCGCCATGCACTGGATCAAGGCCGAGATTCACGAGTACATCCTGAAGAACTGGCGCCTGGTCAAGGTCGCCACGACCAAGGCCCAGCGCAAGCTGTTCTTCAACCTGCGCAGCCAGAAGGCCGGTTACGAGGGTGTCGACACCCTGTCCGGCACCCAGGCTGCCGAAGTCGCCGAACGCCTTGGCGTCAAGCGCGAGGAAGTCGTCGAGATGGAGACCCGGCTGTCCGGCCGCGATCTCGCCCTCGAAGGCAACCCGGACGACGGCGACGATGCCTTTGCCCCGATCGATTACCTGGCCGACAGCCGCTACGAGCCAACCCGCATGCTTGAGAACAAGGCCCGCGCCACGCTCGAAAGCGACGGCCTGCAGCAGGCGCTGGGCGCCCTCGACCCGCGCAGCCGGCGCATCGTCGAGGCGCGCTGGCTGGCCGAAGGCGAAGCGGCAACGCTGCACGAACTGGCCGCCGAATTCGACGTTTCGGCCGAGCGCATCCGCCAGATCGAAGCCAAGGCGCTGCAGAAAATGCGCGGCCTGCTGGTCAGCTGAGCGGGCAGATTACCCAGCCACGAATACATCGCCGAATACCGCCCGGGCATTGTCGTCGGCCCGGGCGGCCAGGGCCGCGACCGGTATACCGCGCAGCGCGGCGATTTCTGCGGCAATGCGCGGCAATTCGCCCGGCGCGTTGCGCCCGCGCCCGAGCCAGGCCGGCGGGATGTCCGGCGCATCGGTTTCCAGCACGATGCTGTCGTCGGGCAGGGTGGCCGCCAGTTCGCGGATGCGGCGCGAGCCCGAAAAAGTCGCGGCGCCACCAAACCCGAGTTTGAAGCCCAGCTTGATGAAGGCATCGGCTTGCTGCCGGCTACCGTTGAAGGCATGGGCGATGCCACCGCGGACACCGATGCGGCGCAATTCGTGCAGGACGGCGTCGACGGCACGGCGGACATGCAGGATGACCGGCAGGTCGAACTCTCGCGCCAGCTTCAACTGAGCGACGAAGAGCTCGGTCTGCCGCGCCACGTCGCAGCCCGTCACGAAGAAATCCAGGCCGATTTCACCGACGGCCACCGGCTGCTCGGCTTCCAGCCACGCGCGCAGCACGGCCAGATCCTGTGGTCCGGCCTGGTCCACATAAAGCGGGTGAATGCCGTAGGCCGCCACGCAACCCGGCAATCCGGCCAGGGCCTGTTTCTGAGCGGGAAAAGCCGACACCGCCACACCCGGCACGACGATGCCGCTGACACCGGCGGCCCGGGCGGCGGCGTACACCGCGCCCCGATCGGCGGCGAATTCGGCCGCGTCCAGGTGGCAGTGGGTATCGATCATCCGCGCAGGAAGGGAAACTCCGGTACCGGCCGGCGCCCGCCAACCAGATCGGCCAGGGCCGCGCCGGAACCGCAGGCCATGGTCCAGCCCAGGGTACCGTGGCCGGTGTTGAGCCACAGGTTGCTCAGGCGGCTGCGGCCGATGAGCGGCACATTCGACGGCGTTGCCGGACGCAGGCCGCACCAGAACGCCGGCTCGCCCTCGACCGCCAGCTTGGGGAAAAGCTGACGGGTACGATCGATCAGAGCCTGGCAACGCACCGGGTCGGCACTCAGATCGTAACCGTTGAACTCGGCTGTTCCGGCCACCCGCAGGCGATTGCCGAGGCGGGAGAAGACCAGTTTACGTTCGTCGTCGGTGATGCTGACGCTCGGCGCATGGCTGTCGTCGGCCAGGGTCAGGGTTGCCGAATAGCCCTTGGCCGGATAGACCGGCAAGCCGATACCGAGCGGGCGCAGCAGCAGCGGCGAATAGCTGCCCAGCGCCAGCACGTAGGCATCGGCAGTCAGTAATCGCGGGCCGCCCTCACCATTGACGACCACGGCGGCCACCTGGCCACCGGCGCTGGCGATACGCTCGACCTCGACGCCGTACTGGAATATCACACCGGCCTGACGCGCGCGCTCGGCCAGGGCCTGGGTAAAACGGTGGGCATCGCCCGATTCGTCGCTGGCCGTGTAGTCGCCCCCGACCAGAATATCGGCCGCACCGGCCAGCGCCGGTTCGATCGCCACGCAGGCGGCGGCGTCCAGCATTTCGCGCTCGAGACCGTGCCGCGCCATCAGCCGGGCGGCCGACATGGCCGCCGCCAGTTCGCCCCGGTCGGTGTAGACATGCAGGATGCCGCGCTGCAACTGGTCATAGTCGAGCGCCAGTTCCTCGCGCAAGATTTGCAGCCGTCGCCGACTGTCGAGCGCCAGCGCCAGGATCGCGGCGACATTGGCCTGGACGCGACCGGGCAGGCATTCGCGCAGGAAGCGCAATCCCCACAACCATTGCTGCGGATCCGCCCGCCAGTGCCACAGCAGCGGCGCATCGCGCCGTCCCAGCCATTTCAGCAGGCGCGGCAGGACATGGGGATTGGCCCAGGGCTCGGCGTGAGAGACGGAAATCTGCCCACCGTTGGCAAAGCTGGTTTCCATGCCGGCGGCCGGCTGGCGGTCGACCACCGTGACTTCGTGACCGGCGGCCTGCAAGTACCAGGCACTGCAGGTTCCGACAACGCCAGCCCCCAGCACCAGGATTTTCAAGCCTCGCCTCCCCTTTCACGGGCGATGCGGGTGACTTCCGGCAAATGGCGGATACCGCGCATGACGGCGGCCAGATGATTGCGGTTGGCCACCTGGATGGTGAAGTTCAGGGTCGTGAACAAGCGCTCGGGATCGGCTTCCATGGCGACGTGTTCGATATTCGAACCGGCCTCGGAAATGGCCGCCGCGACCTGTGCCAGCACGCCGCGCTTGTTCTTGACCTCGACCTTGATGCGCAACTCGAACAGCTTGCCCTCTTCCGGCTCCCACTCGACGTCGATCCACTTCTGCGGTTCGCTCGAACGCGATTTGCGGATCACCGGACAGTCGTGGGTGTGGATGACCATGCCGCTGCCCTTGCGGATCGAACCGATGATCGGGTCGCCGGGAATCGGCTGGCAACAGGGCGCCAACTGGATGGCCATGCCTTCGTTGCCGTGGATGGCCAGCGTCAGGCCGCCGGGCACAGCCGCCGCCATGTCCTCGCGCGCCAGCAGGCGACGGGCAACCACCGACGGTAGGCGCTTGCCCAGACCGATGTCGGCATAGACCTCGTCCAGCGAATTCTGGCCGCTGGCCTTGACCAGAGAATCCCAGGCCGTCGCCGGAATCGAGATCGGCACCACGCCCAGCGACAGCAACTCCTGGCGCAACAGACGCTCGCCCAGCCGCGCCGACTCCTCGTTCTGCGTCGTGCGCAGGAAATGGCGGATCTTGCTGCGCGCCCGACCGGTCTTGACGTAACTCAGCCACACCGGATTCGGCGTCGCATCCGGCGCGGTGATGATCTCGACCAGATCGCCGTTCTTCAGCTCGGTACGCAGCGGCGCCAGTTCATGATTGATGCGCGCCGCCGAACAGTGATTGCCGACGTCGGTATGCACCGCGTAGGCAAAATCTACGACGGTGGCGCCTTGCGGCAGCGCCATGATCTTGCCCTTGGGCGTGAAGATATAGACCTCGTCGGGGAACAGGTCGATCTTGACGTCCTCGAAGAACTCGGCGGAATTGCCCGACTGGGACTCAAGCAGCGACTGCAGCCACTTGTGGGTCTTGATCTGCAACTCGGCGCTGCTCTCGTTGCCATCCTTGTACAACCAGTGCGAGGCAACGCCGTCCTGGGCGACATGGTGCATGTCGCGGGTGCGAATCTGAACTTCCACCGGCGTCCCGTAGGGACCGATCAGCGTCGTGTGCAGCGACTGGTAACCGTTGGCCTTGGGAATCGCGATGTAGTCCTTGAACTTGCCGGGCACCGGCTTGAACAGGCTGTGCAGGGCGCCCAAGGCGAGATAGCAGCTGGGCACGTTATCGACCACCACGCGGAAACCGTAGATGTCGAGCACCTGCGAGAAGGACAGTTGCTTGTCCTTCATCTTGCGGAAAATCGAGTACAGGCTCTTTTCCCGGCCGAACACTTCGGCGGTCAGCCCGGCATGCGCCAGCTTGTCGCAGATGCCTTCCTGAATGCGCGCCAGCAGTTCCTTGCGATTGCCCTTGGCAATGCGCAGCGCCTTGGCCAGCACTTCGGCCCGATGCGGGTAGATCAGGCGGAAGGAGGTATCCTGCAACTCGCGGTAAAGCTTGTTCAGGCCCAGGCGCAAAGCAATCGGCGCGTAGATTTCCAGGGTTTCGCGGGCGATACGAATGCGCTTGTCGGCGCGCATCGCCGACATCGTCTGGATGTTGTGGTGCCGGTCGGCCAGCTTGATCAGCACGACGCGCAGGTCGCGCGCCATGGCCATCAACATCTTGCGGAAATTCTCGGCCTGCGCTTCCTGATAGGAAGCAAACTCCATCTTGTCGAGCTTGGACAGGCCATCGACCAGATCGGCGACTTCCCTGCCGAACTTCTCCGTCAGTTCCTGCTTGGTCGCCCCGGTGTCCTCCATCGTGTCGTGCAGCAAGGCAGCACAGATCGCGTCGGCGTCCATGCACCATTCGACGACGGCGCCGGCAACGGCAAGCGGATGGGTGATGTAGGGCTCGCCCGACATGCGCTTCTGGTGCGCATGCGCCTTGGCGGCGAAGGCGTACGCCGACTTGATGCGTTCGACATCAGCGGGCGGGAGGTAATCGAGGCTATCGAGGAAGACGCGGTAAGCGTCTTCCTGGTAATCGGGCGGAAGCGTGGGCGCAGGCTCCATCAGGCTTCACCGCCCCGGACGATTAGGCTTGGCCGCGATTGAGGACTTCCACGCCGACCTTGCCCAGCGCCATTTCGCGCAAGGCGATGACGGTCGGCTTGTCCTTGTCGACCTCGACCAGCGGCGTCGCGCCGTTGGCGATCTGGCGGGCGCGATGGGCGGCGGCCAGGGTCATCTGGAAACGGTTCGGAATCCTCTTCAGGCAATCATCGACGGTAACGCGAGCCATGGTCTAACCTCTATTCAATTTTTCAAAGCAAACGGGAAAACAACGCGGGATGCTGCAGGCGCTGCTTGCCCGGACTCAGGCGCGAACTGCGCACGATGGCACGCAAATCCTGCAAGGCCTGATCCAGTTGGTCGTTAATGATAGCATAGTCGAACTCCCCGACATGGCGCATCTCCGCTTCTGCCGCGGCAAGACGACGCTCGATGACGTCCTGCGCATCGGTGCCGCGCCCAGTCAGCCGCCGGCTCAGTTCGTCCATCGACGGCGGCAGGATGAAGATGCCGATCGCCGCCGGGAACAGCTTCCTGACCTGCTGCGCGCCCTGCCAGTCGATCTCGAGCAGCACGTCGTGACCGGCTGCCAACTGGTCGCCGATCCATTTCTTCGAGGTGCCGTAGAAGTTGCCGTGCACCTCCGCCCACTCCAGAAACTCGTCGCCGGCGATCATGCTGCGGAAGCGGTCGACGCTGACGAAGTGATATTCCCGCCCATCCTGCTCGCCCGGCCGCGGCGCGCGCGTGGTGAAAGAAATCGACAGATGGACACTGGTTTCCTCGGCCAGCAGCATGCGCACCAGCGTGGTCTTGCCGGCACCGGACGGCGCCGCGACGACATAGAGATTCCCGGACATGGTCAGTAGTCTCCTGGCGTCATTCAAGGTTTTGAATCTGTTCGCGCATCTGCTCGATCAGCAGCTTGAGCTCCATCGCCGCCTGCGAGACTTCGGTGATGGCGGATTTGGAGGCCAGCGTATTGGCTTCGCGATTGAGTTCCTGCATCAGGAAATCAAGGCGCTTGCCGCAGGCGCCACCAGCCTTGAGCACCCGCTCGACCTCGTCGAGGTGGGTGGTCAGCCGGGACAGTTCCTCGGCCACGTCGATGCGCGTGGCAAACACGGCAACTTCCTGCAGGATGCGGTCGTCGCTCGCATTGCCCAGCGCCTCGAGCAGGCGCTGGCGCAGCTTCTCGGTAAACAACGCCTGCGCCTCCGGAATGCGCGGCGCAACATCGCCGACGATCCGGCGCATGGCGCCGACCCGGTCGACGATCGTCTGCGCCAGCTTGGCGCCCTCGCGCCCGCGGCTTGCCGTGAATTCGTCGAGCACCTCGTTGGCCAGCGCGAGCACCACCGGCCCCAGGGCGGCAAAGTCCACGCCCTGCTCGCCGAACATGCCCGGCCAGCGCAAGGCTTCGTTGACCGACAGCGGCGCCGCATCCGGCAACCGGCTGCGGACCTGGGCACCCAGCGCGCTCAAGGCATCGAGCAAATCGGTATTGATCTGCAACTGCTCGCCGCGGGCGGCGGTGGCGTTGAAATTCAGGCGGCACTCGACCTTGCCCCGGTTCAGTCGCTTGGCGAGCAGCTCGCGCAACGGCATTTCCATCGCGCGCAGGTCTTCGGCAACGCGAAAATGAAAATCGAGATAGCGGGAATTGACGCTTTTTATTTCCAATTGCAGCGTTCCGCGCTCAAGATCGCGGGTTTTCACTGCATATCCGGTCATGCTGCAAATCATCGGGGCTTGCTCTCCAGCTTTACAGGTCGGACAACACGCCCGACAATGCCTGTCGATTGCATCATAACCGCGAGATCGATGGCGCAACAAGCCAACCACCCGCTACCCGGCGGCCACCAGCTGGAGGAGTACACGATCGACCGCCAGTTGTCGCTGGGCGGTTTTTCCATCGTGTACCTCGCCCGCGATCCCGAGGGAACACAGGTGGCAATCAAGGAATACCTGCCCAACAGCCTGGCATTGCGGGCCAAGGGCGACATCAAGCCGATCATCAGCGACGACCACCTCGGCGCTTTCCGCTACGGCATGAAGTGTTTCTTCGAGGAAGGCCGGGCGCTGGCCCGACTCTCGCATCCGAACGTGATCCGCGTGCTGAATTTCTTTCGCGCCAACGAAACGGTCTACATGGTCATGGAGTACGAACACGGCCGCACGCTGCAGGAATTCATCCACAAGCACCAGGGCCATGTCTCGGAACGCTTCATCCGCGGCGTGTTCACCCGCATGCTCAACGGCTTGCGCGAGGTGCACTCGCACAAGCTGTTGCACCTCGATCTGAAGCCCTCGAACATCTACCTGCGCGGCGACAATTCCCCAGTCCTGATCGATTTCGGCGCGGCCCGGCAGACCCTGGCCAGCGACCAGCCCATGCTCAAGCCGATGTACACCCCGGGCTTTGCCTCGCCCGAACACTACGGCGAACGCAGGAACCTCGGCCCGTGGAGCGACATTTACAGCGTCGGCGCCTCGATGTATGCCTGCCTCGCCGGTTCGGCACCGCAAGCGGCCGACGAGCGCCTGAAGAAGGACACCCTGACCCCGGCCATGGTGCGCTGGGAAGGCCAGTTCTCCGACCGCCTGCTGGAAATCATCGACTGGTGCCTCAACCTCAACCACCTGTATCGCCCGCAGAGCGTCTTTGCGCTGCAGAAGGCATTGGTGGCCGACATCCATCCGCCGCACATCCGTCCACCGGGTAACTGGCTTGGGCGTTTCGTGGGTAAATTCCGGAGCCCCCCGAGATGAGATTCACCATCTACCAGGACAGCCGCCAGGGTGGTCGCAACAACAACGAAGACCGCACCACCTACTGCTATTCCCGCGACGCGCTGCTGATGGTCGTCGCCGACGGCATGGGCGGGCATCATCACGGCGAGATCGCGGCCCAGATCGCCGTCCAGAGCCTGGCCAGCGCCTTCCAGCACGAAGCCAGGCCGCACCTGGACGATCCCTTCCGCTTCCTGCAGAAGGCGATGACCAATGCCCACCACGCCATCCTCGATTACGCGGCCAAACACCGCCTGTCGGACTCGCCGAGAACCACCTGCGTCGCCTGCATCATCCAGGACAACGTCGCCTACTGGGCGCACGCCGGCGACTCGCGCCTGTTCCTGATGCGCGGCGGCCGGATCATCGCCCAGACCAAGGATCACTCGCGCATCCGCCTGCTGCTCGAAGAAGGCCTGATCACCGAGGCCCAGGCCGAGCGCCACCCGGATCGCAACAAGATCTACAGCTGCCTGGGCAGCCCGTCGGCACCGGAAATCGATTTCTCGCGCAAGACCCCGCTCGAACACGGCGACATCGTCCTCCTTTGCAGCGACGGTCTGTGGGGCGTGATCGCAGGCGAGAAAATCGCCCCGGCGCTGCACGGCCAGAACCTGCTGCAGGCGGCACCGTTGCTGATGAACCAGGCCGAAGCACGCGGTGGCCTGCATGGCGACAACCTGTCGGTGGTCGCCGTGCACTGGGAAGACAATTACGTCGAAGCGCTGAGCAGCGCCATTTCGACACAGACCATGCCGGTCGACGAGGTCACCACCAAACTCGAAGAGTTCGGCCGCAACCCGAGCTACAAGAGCGATCTTTCCGACGACGAGATCGAGGCGGCAATCGAGGAAATCCGCGCCGCCATCGACAAGTACAACCCGAAGAAATAAAGGAATCCCCATGCGTCCCAGCCAGCGCCAGCCGGATCAACTCCGCGCCGTCCGCATCACCCGCAACTTCACCCGCCACGCCGAAGGTTCGGTGCTGATCGAGATGGGCGACACGCGCGTGCTGTGCACCGCCTCGGTCGAGGAAAGCCTGCCGCCCTTCCTGCGCGGCAAGGGCCAGGGCTGGGTCACCGCCGAATACGGCATGCTGCCACGCTCGACGCACACCCGCAGCGCGCGCGAAGCGGCCAAGGGCAAGCAGACCGGCCGCACCCAGGAAATCCAGCGCCTGATCGGCCGCAGCCTGCGCGCCGTGACCGACCTCAAGGCGCTCGGCGAACGCCAGATCACCCTCGACTGCGACGTCCTGCAGGCCGACGGCGGCACCCGCTGTGCCTCGATCACCGGCGCCTGGATCGCCCTCTACGAAGCCTGCGAGAAGCTGGTGCAGGCCGGCAAGCTGGCGGCCAACCCGGTCAAGGACCATGTCGCCGCGATCTCGGTCGGCATCTACGAAGGCAGCGCCGTGCTCGACCTCGACTACCCGGAAGACGCCAACTGCGACACCGACATGAACGTCATCATGACCGGTAAAGGCGGCATCGTCGAAGTCCAGGGCACGGCCGAAGGCGAACCCTTCACCCGCGAACAGATGAACGTGCTGATGGACCTCGCCCAGATGGGCATCCGCCAGCTCGTCGCCGAACAGCAAAGCGCGCTCGCCGCATGAAAAAGCTCGTCCTCGCCTCGAACAACGCCAAGAAGATGAAGGAGCTCAACGCGCTCCTGGCGCCGCTCGGCTTCGAAGTCATCCCGCAAGGCCAGCTCGGCATTCCGGAAGCCGAGGAACCGCACTGCACCTTCGTCGAGAACGCATTGGCCAAAGCCCGCCACGCCGCCCAGCACAGTGGCCTGCCAGCGCTCGCCGACGACTCCGGTCTGTGCGTCAAGGCGCTCGGCGGCGCCCCCGGCGTGATCTCCGCCCGCTATGCCGGCGAACCGAAATCCGACGCCCGCAACAACGAAAAGCTGCTCGCCGACCTCGCCGGCCAGGCTGACCGCCGCGCCCACTTCGTCAGCTGCCTGGTCCTCTGCCGCAGCGCCGACGACCCGCAACCGATCATCGCCGAAGGCGAATGGCACGGCGAAATCGTCGACCAATACCGCGGCGACGGCGGCTTTGGCTACGACCCGCTGTTCTTCGTCCCGGAATTCGGCCAGACCGCCGCCGAACTCGACGCCGACACGAAAAACCGCGTCTCGCACCGCGGCCGGGCCATGCAGAAACTGATCGAGCGGCTGCCGGAGCTCTGAGCCTCAAAGAAATAGCGAGGGCGAGGAAACCAAGGAGGAAAGCAACATGAGCCCGGATCAGCCAAAGCGTTTTCCAGCCTTGCCGGCCCAAGAAGCCCTCACTGTCGAATTCAAGAGCGACCGCAAACGTCTGTCCGATGACGAACTGGTCGAAGCCCTGGTTTGTCTCGCCAACACCGATGGCGGCGAACTCTGGCTGGGCGTCGAGGACGATGGCACGCCGACGGGCCTACACGAAACACATCAGAATCTGACCGGCTTACCGGGGTTGGTAGCAGCCAGAACATCACCGTCGTTGTCAGTTACGGTCGAGGCGATAACGCTCGCCGGCCACCAGCTTGCACGGATTCGCGTTGGTCAAGCGGCTTCCGAAGTAGCGACGACCGCCGGCAAGTACCTGCGTCGGCGCCTCAAACCGGATGGCACGCCCGAGTGCGTCGCCCTGCTACCCCACGAACGCAGCAGCCGCGCCAGCCGTTTTGGCCTGGTGGATGCGTCGGCGCAAGCGGTGGCAGGTGCCGTACTGTCCGATCTCGACCCGCTTGAGCGCGAGCGCCTGCGCCAGACGGTGGAGCAGTACGGGGGCGACCGGGTCTTGCTGGATCTGGACGATGAAGCCATGGATGGCGCCCTGGGATTTACAACACGAAACGCCACTGGCGAACGCGTGCCGACCCTGACGGGCCTGCTCGTCATCGGTCGGGAAAATGCCTTGCGCGATAAGGTGCCGACCCATGAATTCGCCTTTCAGGTACTGGCAAGGGAAGCGGTCGCTTTCAACGAGTTCCGGCGTTATCCGCTATTGAAGGCGCTGGATTGGCTGGAAACCAATTTCCGCCCATACAACCCGGAAAAGGAAATTCAGGTCGGTCTATTTCGCGTGCCGGTACCCAAAGTGGACATGGGTGCGTTTCGTGAAGCCCTGGCCAATGCGTTGGTACATCGCGATTACCACCGTTTGAGTGCGGTGCATGTGCGGCTGGACGATGAAGGCCTGACCATCAGCAATCCCGGCGGACTAGTGGAAGGAGTCACTCTGAGCAACCTGCTGACCACCGAACCCCGTCCGCGCAACCGGGCGCTGGCCGACGCCATGAAGCGTATCGGCGTCGTCGAGCGCTCGGGGCGTGGCGTAGACAAGATTTACCGCGGCATGCTGCGTTTTGGCCGCCCGGAGCCAGACTACAGCCGAACCGATGACAACAGTGTCATCCTGCGCTTGGCGACCGTGGCCGCGGATGAAGTTTTTTTACAGTGGCTGGTTGAACAGGAGGGGCGCCAAAGCGGAACCCCGTTGCCCATAGACAGTCTGATTGCCTTGGCCGCATTACGCGAGCACAAGCGACTGAACGCCGAGGAACTGGCACTCCACATTCAGCGTGACTCAACACGGGCGAGACGCACACTGGAACAGTTGCTGGAGGCTGGCTTGGTGGAGGCACACGGCAATACGCGCAGCCGTAGCTACACGCTCTCGGTAGACATGTACCACGCCAAGGGAGACAAACTAGCCTATACCCGGCAAGTCGGTTTCAGTCAGGTACAACAACCGGAAATGGTGCTCAACTACGTTCGGCAACATGGTCGCATTCAGCGCAGTGAAGTCATGGCTTTATGCCACCTGAGCGAAAACCAGGCCAAGGCGTTGCTTCAGCGCCTGAAAAATGATGGCCGTTTGGCACAACACGGAGTGAGGCGCTGGACCTTCTACACATTGGGCGAGAACCAATCTTTGTGAGCCCCTATGGGCATCTATGGGCATCTATGGGTTTCTATGGGTTTCTATGGATTAATCCGCTATTGAATCCGATTTCATGACTCCAACCCGCACCATCCCGATTTTTGCCGAAACCTCACGGTCGACCGCAAAAAACCCCGAAAAACCGCTCGAATTCCGCAAATCCCCGGTCCTCTCGCTCTACGTCCATATCCCGTGGTGCGTGCGCAAGTGTCCGTATTGCGACTTCAACTCGCACGAGAACGGCGGCGAGATTCCCGAGCGGGAGTACGTCGATGCGCTGATCGCCGACCTGCAGTCGGCGCTGCCGCTGATCTGGGGCCGGCCGGTGCAGACGGTGTTCTTCGGCGGCGGCACGCCCAGCCTGCTGTCGGCGGGCGCCATCGACGAGCTGATCGGCGCCTTCCGGGCGCTGGCGATGCTGTCGCCGGAGGCCGAGATCACGCTCGAAGCCAATCCCGGCACGGTCGAGGCTGGCAAGTTCGCTGGCTTTCGCGCTGCCGGGGTCAATCGGCTGTCGCTCGGCATCCAGAGCTTCAACGACGAACACCTCAAGGCGCTCGGCCGCATCCACGGCAGCGCCGAAGCGAAACGCGCGGCGCAACTGGCCGGCGAGCACTTCGAGCGCTTCAACCTCGACCTGATGTACGGCCTGCCTTATCAAACGCAGGCGCAAGCGCTCGCCGACATCGACACCGCGCTGTCCTTCGCGCCGCCGCACCTCTCCTGCTACCAGCTGACGCTGGAGCCGAACACGCACTTCGCCGCCTTCCCGCCCGACCTGCCCGAAGGCGACCTGTGCGCCGACATGCAGGAAGCCATCGAGGCCCGGCTGGCCGCCGCCGGCTACGCCAACTACGAAACCTCGGCCTTCGCCCAGCCCGGCCGGCAGTGCCTACACAACCTCAACTACTGGCATTTCGGCGACTACCTCGGCATCGGCGCCGGCGCCCATTCCAAGCTGACGCTGCACGACCGCGTGCTGCGCCAGATGCGCCACAAGCACCCCAAGGCCTATCTGGAAAACGTCCGCGCCGGCCGACCGATCCAGGAAGAACACAACGTCGCCGCCGCCGAACTGCCCTTCGAATTCATGATGAACGCGCTGCGCCTGGCCGACGGCTTCGCCCCCAGCCTGTTCGAACTGCGCACCTCGCGGCCGCTGACCGCGATCCTGCCGCAACTCAAGGCAGCGCAAGCCGACGGCCTGCTCGACATCGGCCCGGAAAAGATCGCGCCGACCGCCAAGGGCCGGCGCTTCCTCAACGTGCTGCTGGAACGCTTCCTCTAGCCGCCGACCGGCGTACACAGCTCGACCAGGAAACCCTCCAGGTCGGCCACGTAAGCCACCGTCTGCCCCCAGGGCATCGCCTCCGGCGCCTGCACCAGGCGCGCCCCGGCCGCCACCGCGCGGTCGACCGCCGCCGCGACATCGTCGCAGACGAAAGCAATCTCGAAACTGGGCGCACCGCTGACCGGCGCCGACGGCTGCTTGCCCAGCTGGCGCATCAACGCCCGCGAGGAAAAGGCGAGCGCCGTGCCGCCGGTCTCCAGCTCGCCGAAATCGCCGCTCTCATGCAGAAAGCGCACGCTCAGCCCGAAGGCGGCAACGTAGAAGTCGAGCGTCCGGCGGACGTCGTCGACGTAAAGGATGGTGTAGCCGAATTTCATCGGACGCTCCCGGCAGACGCCGCCCGGCCTCAGCCGAACAGCCCGCCCTTCTTCAGCATGCCCAGCCCCTGCGCCAGCAGGTCGCCGCCTTCCGGCAGCTTGCCGCCCGGCGTCAGTTGATCGACCAGACCGGGCAGGAAATCGGCCAGCCCGTTCGCCGCTTCCTGCGGCGCCATCCCGGCCTGCCCGGCCAGCTTGCCGAGGAAGTCGCCACCGAGCACCGAACTCAACTGATCGCCCGAGATCGGCAGATTTTTGCCGGTCGACACCCAGGAATTGATGATCTCGCCCAACCCGCCCTGCTGGAAAGCCTGCACCAGCCCGCCGATGCCGCCCGGATACTGATTGACCAACTGCATGGCCATCTCGGCCAGCCCGTTACCCTTGCCACCGAGTGCATTGGCGGCCAGCCCGCCGACTACCTGATCGAGAAGACCCATGATTCGCTCCTGAGGGGGGGAAAGCCCCCATCGTACCGGGGCGGGGTGGAGGGTTGGTTAAGAATTGTGATGACAAAGGACATAGGCCACTCACCGCTCTTCAAAGAGATAGTCATATCTCTCTGGCAGCAAGGCAAACTCTCCCCATCCCAACCTCGATATACACAGCCCGATACCGCTTTCGGTAACCCTCCCATACATGATCACTATTCGATGCACAGAATCGTCATCGATACCGTGATCGCGACTGGAAGCGTCTGTAGCTTTAAGGCAGAAATCCTTTTGCCCTTCCTTTCCAGGGTACTCAAGGAAAGTCATTCTGATGTTTTGAGGCCCATGCCCCATATTTTTGGAGTGAACAATGCGTCCAAAATACAACCTAGGAACATCACAAGCCTCACTTACATCGCGAACATCTATGAGTTGATCCTCAAGAGTTCTAGCAACCTGCTGCTCAGGAAGCAGAAAGTACTTGTACAAATTTTCTTCAAATCTCCGACAAAGACCTCTCACAGTAGTAATCCTGCGAGGGAGATTAAACACCTCCCCTCTATGACGACCAATCGCCACTAAAGTGGGGAGCCCATTGATGTCTTCGTTGGGTTCCCTGTCATAAACACCTGGACCATCCACCTCAGGGGGGACTGGCTTCTCTGTCATGAATGATTGAATGAGGACCAACTCGCCATCCTCGATAGCCTGCCTTGCCTCCTCCTCATTTTCATATCGCTTACCCTCTGCCTGCTTTACGCGAAGGCTACACTCAGTGTCTACCCCTCTGGTGTGGGCATAGAAAGCTCTTCTTCCGTCGGCTGCATAATCCCTACCTTCAGGGGATCTAAACAGCGGGGCACAACACTCAGGACAGAATAGATGCCCCTTCATGTCAGCGCTGTAATCCAAGGGGGGGACGTTGTCGGCTGTTCTACGCAGGTAAGCTTTATCTCCACCATGAAATTCCCACTCTCTCAGGTACAAGGCGTACTTAATTCGATTTGCGTCATTCATGGGATGCACTCAGCAGTTGGATATTTGTTTAACTAAAAAGACTTTGTTCACAGGAAGGGTGACTAGTTTATTTGAGAAATACCATAGACATTATCCTTATTGGAAAAGCAAAAATGCTGTTAAACAGCTCCAGAAAAATTAGACGACCGGTCTAATCAAGCGCACAATCCCCCCATGAAAACCCGTCACGACAACACCCGCCAGCATGTCCTTGAAACCGGCCAGCGCATCATTGCCGGCAAGGGCTTTGCCAGTGTCGGGTTGAACGAGATTCTGACCGCGGCCGGGGTGCCCAAGGGGTCGTTCTACCATTACTTCGAGTCCAAGGAGCAGTACGGGCAGGCGCTGCTGGAGGACTACTTTGCGCGCTACCTGGCCGATCTCGATGCGCTGTTCGCGGCCGAGGCGCTGAGTGCGCAGGAGCGGCTGGCGTGCTACTGGCAGCGCTGGCTGGACAAGCAGGCGGCGTGCGCCGAGCAGCAGTGCCTGGTGGTCAAGCTGGGCGGCGAGGTGGCGGATTTGTCCGATCCGATGCGCGAGACGCTGCGCGACGGCACCGGGCAGATCGTCAGCCGCATTGCCCAGTTGCTCGAAACAGGCATGGCCGATGGTTCGATCCCGCCGCTCGATGCCGCCGCGACGGCGCAGACGTTGTACCAGTTGTGGCTGGGCGCCAGCCTGCTGGCCAAGTTGCAGCGCCAGGCGCAGCCGCTGGAGAATGCCTTGCAGTTCACCCGGCGGTTGCTCAGTTGCTGATCAACCGTTGATTTAATTCCGGGCCGTCCGTCGACGGCCATTTTTTGATGCAAGAAACTAGACGACCGGTCTAATCAACCTCAGGAGAATCGACATGACCACTTTGTTCGACCCGATCCAGATCGGCGACATCGCCCTCGCCAACCGCATCGTGATGGCGCCGCTGACGCGCAATCGCGCCCTTGCCGGCAACTGCCCCGGCCCGCTGACCGTCGAGTATTACCGCCAGCGCGCCACCGCCGGCCTGATCATCGCCGAGGCCAGCCCGATTTCGCCGATGGCGCAGGGCTACCTCGACACGCCGGGCATCTGGTCGGCCGAGCAGGTCGCCGCCTGGCGCGCCGTGACCGACGCCGTGCATGCCGAGGGCGGCAAGATCGTGCTGCAGTTGTGGCACGTCGGTCGCATTTCGCATGTCTCGCTGCTGCCGGACGGCGCCGCGCCGGTGTCGTCGACTGCCCGCACCGCCGAGGCGAGCACCTTCACCCGCGACGGTTTCGTGCCGGTGTCGGCGCCGCGCGCCCTGCGCGACGACGAGCTGCCTGGCCTGGTCGAGGACTATCGCAAGGCGGCGCGCAACGCCATCGCCGCCGGCTTTGACGGCGTCGAGATCCACGCCGCCAACACCTACCTGCTCGAACAGTTCCTGCGCGACAGCGTCAATGACCGCAGCGGCCCCTACGGCGGCAGCATCGAAAACCGCGCCCGCCTGTTGTTCGAGGTGGTCGGCGCCATCGTCGGCGAGATCGGCGCCGGCCGCACCGGCATCCGCCTCAGCCCGCTGACCACCTTCACCGCGCCGCTCGACAGCAACCCGCAGGCGCTCTACGGCTACGTGATCGACAAGCTGGCCGGCTACGGCCTGGCCTTCCTGCACATCATCGAAGGCGAAACCGGCGGCACGCGCACGCCGGCGGCCAGCTTCGACTACGCCGCCGCGCGCCGCGCCTTCAAGGGGCCGTGGCTGGTGAACAACGGCTACACCAAGGCGCTGGCCGAGCAGGTGATCGCCGACGGCGGTGCCGACCTGATCGCCTTCGGCCGCGGCTTCATCGCCAACCCGGACCTCGTCCGCCGCCTGCGCGAAGGCGCGCCGTGGAACGAACTGCGCGCCGACAAGCTGTACGGCGGCGGCGCCGAGGGTTACACCGACTATCCGGCGCTGGCGTAAGCGACTAACCGGCCGGGGGGTGCGGCGTCGTACCGGCCTGCACCTCCGCCTCGGCCGGCGGCGAACTGGCCGGTACGTAAGGCAGGCGGATGGTGAACAGCGAGCCTTTGCCGGGCGTGCTGGTCAGTTCGAGGCGGCCGTGCATCAGTTGCACCAGATGATGGCTGATCACCAGCCCCAGGCCGGTGCCGCCAAAACGCCGGCTGATCGATGAATCGGCCTGCGCGAAAGGCTGGAACAGCCTGGCCTGCTCGGCTTCGCTGATCCCGATGCCGGTGTCGGCCACCGAAAAAACCAGCATCCCGTCGGCCGTCCCCGCCCGCAATCTGACCGAACCGGCATCGGTGAACTTCACCGCGTTTGTCAGCAGATTCAACAACACCTGTTCGATGCGCAGGGCATCGCCCACGCAACGCCGGGGCAGATCGGGCTGGCGTTCGAGCTCCAGGGACAGGCCCTTGCCTTCGGCCTGGGCCCGGGTCAGCAACAGGACGTGGGCCAGCATGTCGTCCAGCGAGAATTCGTGGGCTTCGATATGCAGCTTGCCGGCCTCGATCTTGGAAAAGTCGAGAATGTCGTCGATCACCCGCTGCAGCAGTTTCCCCGAATCGATGATGCGGGCGAAGGCCTGCTGTACCTCGGCCTGCTCGAAGCGACGCAGGCCGACCTGGGCCAGGCCGAGCATTCCGTTCAGGGGATTGCGGATTTCATGGCTCATGTTGGCCAGAAACTCGCTCTTGATCTCGGCCGTACGCTCGGCATCGCGCCTTGCCTTGTCCAGTTCGACTGTACGCTGGGCGACCATTTCCTCGAGTCGGTCGCGATGGCGGGCCAGTTCCTGCTCGCTGGCCTTCAGCGAGGCAACCTTGCGGGCGACTTCGCGGCGCAGCCAGAAATTGCCGGCGATGAACAGCAACAGCAGGGCAAGCAGTCCGCCCCCCACCGACCAGACCGTAGACGACAGACCGGCGACCGATTCCCCGCGCCCCCATTTGAGCAGGATCTTCTTGTAGCTTGCGTCGTCGCCATTGCGATTGTTGCGCAGCCAGCGGTCGATGGCCTGCAGCACCGTGGCGTCGCTGCCCTTGGGTGCGGCGAAATACAGGCGGGCCGGGTTGAACAGGATGGTGGTATCGCGCAAGCCAAGCCGGTCCATGTGCCGGTCGCCAAAGTGCTGGTTGGCCGCCACGACATCGGCCTCGCCGCGCGCAGTCATGGCGAAGGCCTCATCGAGCGACGGCGCCGTCAGCAAGGTCGCCTGCAGTCCGGATGCCTGCAGCAGTTCGGCCAGGAAACGCTGCTGGACCGAGCCTTCGAGTACGGCGATACGCTTGCCGTCGAGGTCCATGTAGCTGAGCACATGGACCGCCGGCCGCCGGTAAAGCTGGGACCAGCTCAACAGCGCGGGGATCGTGTGGAAGTCGTAGAGTTTTTCCCGGGGTTCGGTATATGCCACGTCGGGCATCAGGTCCAGTTCGCCGCCGGCCAGCAGTTGCAGGCAATCCAGCCAGTCGCAGCGAATGTAGCGCAGTTCCCAGCCCTCCGTGCGAGCCACCTCTTCGAGCAGGTCGACGAAGATGCCTTGCGGTCGGCCGCTGGCGTCGACGAAAACCTTGGGATTGTTCTGGTAAATGCCGACGCGCAACTCCCGCGGCTCGGCAATGGCAGGGCTGCACGCAAACAGACAAGCGAGGATCAGGGCGGCAAGTCGCACGGCTTCGATCAGGGGTTGATCATGCCGTCAATATACATCCAGATGCCGTTTTCCTTGATGAATCTGCTCAACTCGTGCAGACGATATCCGCGACCGGCGACGCGGTAACGGGCGACGAATTCGACCGTCGCATGTGTTTCGTCCTGCTGCCGGTGAGCACGCACTTCCAAGCCGAGCCATTTGCTGTCGTCGGCAGCGAGATCAAGCTCGCTCGGACGGGTCGAGGCGTGCCAGGTGGCGCGCAGGTAATCTTCGAGCTTGAGCACGTAGGCGGCGTAGCGCGAGCGCATCAGCACTTCGGCGGTTGGCGCGGTTTTTTCGCCGGCATGCAGCGGCCCGCAGCAGGCGGCATACGACTTGCCGCTGCCGCAGGGACAGGCTTCGTTGGGTTTCAGGCTTCCCACGGCGGGGTACCGGCCGCCGCCGGTGCCGACGCGGGCGCTTCGGCTTCGGTCTGCTCGCCGCCCAGGGCTTCGATCAGTTGCGGCAGGAAGCGCACCAGCTCGCCGGTCATCAATGCGAAATCGGCGTCGAACTGCTCGTCGGCGCGTTCGGCGCTTTTCTCGGCTTCCTCCTTGAGCAGATCGAGGAAGGCCAGGCGCTTGATCTCCAGCTTTTCGGTGAGGACAAAGCTGATTCGGTCGTCCCAGGTCAAGGCCAGGCGCGTCGGCAGTTTGCCGGCAGCAAGGTGAGCCTTCACTTCGTCGCCTTCCAGCGGATGGCGGACATAACGCACCGCCGCCTTTTCCTCGGCCACCGATTTCAGTTCGCAATCGCGATCGATGGTGAAACCGGCCGGCGCGTCGCCGCCGGCCAACCAGTCGGCCATCGCCGATTGCGGCGAAAGTTGCGTGTGCAGCGGCTTCAACGGGAATTCGTCGAGGCAGTGGCGCAGGTGTTCGATGACTTCCTCGGCCTTGGCCGGGCTGCCGGCGTCGACGACGAACCAGCCGTTGGTCGGGTCGATCCAGACGAAGCTGCTACGTTTCTTGGTGAAAGCACGCGGCATCAGTTCCTCGACGACGCGCTCCTTGATTTCCTTCATCTGCTTGCGGCCGGGCGGGTAACCCTGCTGGTCGGCGATCTGCTCGGCGCGTTCCTGCGCCGTTTCATTGACCACCGACGATGGCAGCAGGCGCTGCTCGACGGCCAGCGCGATCAGCCACTGGCGGTTGTTGCTGTAGATCAGCGCGCCATCTTTACGCGGCGACACCCAGCCACGCGACATCGGCTGGTTGGAGGGGCAGCGGGTGAATTCACCGCGCGCCAGTTGCTCGTCGAGCTTGGCCAGGTCGACCGCCCACGGCGTCGGCAGGCGGTAGATCTGCAGGTTCTTGAACCACATGTCAGCGTTTCCTGAATACGAGATCCCAGACACCGTGGCCCAGACGCAGGCCGCGGTTCTCGAATTTGGTCAGCGGCCGGTATTCCGGACGCGGGGCGAAGCCGGCCAGACCGGCGGCGGAATCGGCTTCCAGCGCGGTCGCCAGCGCTTCGGGCGACGGGTTGGCGACGCTGTTGTCCAGGCTGGGCTCGCGGCCGAGCACGTCGAGCATCTGCAGCGCGTAGTTTTCCCAATCCGTGGCGCAGTGGATATAGCCGCCCGGCTTCAGGCGCGAGGCGAGCAGCGCGACGAAGGGCGGCTGGATCAGCCGGCGCTTCTTGTGCCGCGTCTTGTGCCAGGGATCGGGGAAGAAGATGTGGATGCCGTCGAGCGAACCTTCAGCGAGCATGTCGCGCACCACTTCGACCGCGTCGTGATTGCCGATGCGCAGGTTGCTCAGGTTCTTCTCGGCGATCAGCTTGCACAGCGCGCCGACGCCGGGCACATGGACTTCCAGCCCGAAGTAGTCGTTCTCCGGGTGGGCCTCGGCGATGCGCGCCGTGGTTTCGCCCATGCCGCAGCCGATTTCGAGGATCTTCGGCGCGACGCGGCCGAACACCGCCGTCAGGTCGATGTTTTCCGGCTGGTAGGCAATGCCGATCTTGGGCAGCATCGTCCCGTAGTAGCGCTGCTGCGCTTCCGACATGCGGCCGGCGCGACGGACGAAGCTCTTGATGTGGCCGTGGCGGCCGGCGGTGTATTCGCCTTCGTCGCCTTCGGCGGCGGGGTGGATCAGCAGGTCGTCGCTCATGAACCGATCAGTCCGGTGGTCGGCGACGAGGGGTCGGCCGAGTAGTATTTGCGGGCCATGCGGCCGGCCAGGAAAGCCTCGCGGCCGGCTTCGATGCCCTTCTTCATGGCGCTGGCCATCAGCACCGGATCCTTGGCGTGGGCAATGGCGGTGTTCATCAGCACGCCGTCGCAGCCGAGTTCCATGGCGATGGTCGCGTCCGAGGCGGTGCCGACGCCAGCGTCGACGATGATCGGCACCTTGGCGTTGTCGATGATCAGGCGCAGGTTCCACGGATTGACGATGCCCATGCCCGAACCGATCAGCGAGGCCAGCGGCATCACCGCAACGCAGCCGATCTCTTCGAGCATCTTGCACTGGATCGGGTCGTCGGCGCAGTAGACCATGACCTCGAAACCTTCCTTGACCAGCGTCTCGGCGGCTTTCAGCGTTTCCGGCATGTTCGGGAAGAGGTTGGTCGGATCGCCAAGGACTTCCAGCTTGCACAGCGGGTGGCCGTCGAGCAGCTCGCGCGCCAGGCGCAGCGTGCGCACGGCGTCGTCGGCCGTGTAGCAGCCGGCGGTGTTGGGCAGGATGGTGAATTGCGACGGCGGCACAGCGTCGAGCAGGCTCGGCTGGCTGGCGTCCTGGCCGATGTTCACGCGGCGCACGGCGACGGTGACGATCTCGGCGCCGGAGGCGTCGATGGCGGCGCGGGTCTCGGCAAAGTCCTTGTACTTGCCGGTACCGACCAGCAAACGCGAACGATACGCCTTGCCGGCGATGGTCAGTTGATGCATGGAATACTCCCTTTCAGCCGCCGCCGACGGCGACGACGATTTCGAGTTGATCGCCCGACACCAGCGGCGTTGCCGCGTGCTGGCTCTTGGGGACGATTTCGCCGTTTCTCTCGACGGCGATGCGCTTGCCCGCGTAACCCAGTTGCTCGATCAGGCCGGCAACGGTCAGCGGGTCGGGAAATTGGCGGCTTTCGCCATTGATCTTGAGTTCGGGCATCGCGCTATTTTAGCAAGCCGCGCGGCTTGCGCGGGGCGGCGACGAAAAGGCGGTCATAGAGCCAGTTCGGCAGCAGGCGCAGCAGCTTGGCGACGATGCCCATCGGCCAGGGAATCACGGTATACGACACGCCGCGTTCGATGGCCGCCGCGAAGCGCCGGGCCGCTTCCGGTGCCGGCAGCAGGAAGGGCATCTGGTAGGGATTGACCGCCGTCATCGGCGTCTCGATGTAGCCCGGCGCAATGGTCACGACCTTGATGCCCTGCGGGCGCATTTCCAGGCGCAGGCTCTCGAGGTAGGCAATCGCCGCCGCCTTCGACGCCGAATAGGCTTCCGCCCCCGGCAGACCGCGAATGCCGGCGACCGAGGCGATCCCGCACAGCCGCCGCTGCCCACCGGCCGCCTTCATCGCCGGAATGAACGGCGCAAAGGTCGCAGCCATGCCGAAGACGTTGATGTCCATGACCCGGCGGAAAACCGCCAGGTCTTCCTCGCACTCGGTCAGCGTGCCGGCCGACACGCCGGCGTTGGCGATGACGATGTCGGGCGCGCCGAAACGGGCGATGAAATCGGTCGCAGCATCGTGCAGCGCCGCCGCATCGGTAACGTCGAGCGGATAACAGGCGTGTCCGCCGCCGAGACGCTCATTCAGCGCCGCCAGAAAATCCGGGCGGCGCGCGGCGAGGCCGAGCTGGGCGCCGTTTTCCGCGTAGTAAACGGCAAGCGCCTCGCCGATACCCGACGAGGCGCCCGTGATGAAGACTTTCAAGGTCAATTACTTCTTGCCGGCTTTCTCGCTGCGCACCCGGGCAATCAGCTTGTCAGCCACGGCCAGTTGCTGCTCGAACTGCAGGGTCGCGATCAGGAACTTGCCATCGACGGCCAGCGCCGGCACGCCTTCGATCTTGAAAGCGGCAGCCATCTGGTCGCCGCGACGCACCTTGCTCTGGACACCGAAGGAACCGAAGGCATCGGTGAATTTCTTGCGATCGACACCGCGCGCAGCCACCCATCCGGCGGCGGTCTTTTCGTCGAACAGGTTGGTGCGTTCCTGGTGAATGGCCTTGAACACATCGGCTTCCAGACGCTTGAGGTCGCCGGTGATCTCGAGTGCGTAGTACAGCTTGGCGGCGTTACCCCAGGCGGCACGGCCAAAGCTGACCGGCACTTTCTTGAGCACCACGTCGGCCGGCAGACCGGCAGCCCACAGATTGAGCAGCGGGTTGAAGTCGGCGCAGTGCGGGCAGCCGTAGCTGAAGAATTCGACGACTTCGATCTTGGCGGCATCGTCGGTGGGCTGCACCGGATTGATCATGACGAAATCGCGACCCGCGGTCTGCGCGGCCAGCGGGCCGGCAACACCGAGGCTGGCGCCCATGGCGATGGCGGAAGTGACGAAACGTCGACGGCTGAATTCCATACCTGACTCCTTTATTTGGACAATTGGGCTTCGATGCCGGATTTGGCAAGATCGGCGCGCACTTTGTTCAATTCATCGAGCTTGAAATAGGGACCGATGCGGACACGGTAAAGCGTCTTGTCCTCGATCATGACCTGCTGCACTGACGACTGGATGCCCATGAAGGCCAGCTTGGCCTTCTGGTTGTCGGCATCCTGCGCCGTGCTGAACGAACCGGCCTGCAGGAACAGGGGAACCCGGCTTTCCTTGCCACCTTCCTTGGCAGCCTCCGGCTTGGCGGTTTCGGGAACGGCCGGCGCCGGTGCAACCTTGTCGGGCTCGGCATCGGCCTTGCCCTGAAGGATGTCGTAGAACTGGAAACGCTTCTCCGGCACCGGGTCACCGGGCTTGCCGGGCAGCGCCAGCGGCTGGCCGGGCTGCGCCAGCGCCGGACGCTCGCCGCCCTGCACCTGGTTGTTGAACGGCAACGGCGCCTTGTTGATGTACCAGACCACCCCGGCGGCCAGGCAAACGCCGAGGACCAGGCCGATGAACATGCCGATCAGGGTGCCGCCGCCGGATTTTTTCTTCGCCGGCGGGCGTTTCGTGGATTTCATGTCGCGGGTCGTCATGGTTTTCCTTACATCGATTCAGGCGCGCTGACGCCGAGAATCGCCAGGCCGTTGCGGATCACCTGGCGAACGGCGGCAGCCAGGGCGACGCGGGCATCGCGCAGGGCGGCATCGTCGACCAGCATGCGCTCGGCGTTGTACCAGCCGTGGAATTCGCCGGCCAGATCCTTGAGGTAGAAGGCGATCATGTGCGGCGCCAGGTCGCGGGCCGCGGTCTCGATCACTTCGCGGAACTGGCCGAGCTGGTTGGCAATCGCCAGTTCGCGCGGGTTGTTGAGCAAGCCCAGGTCGGCATCGGCCAGGCCGGCCAGGTCGCCGCCCCACTGGTTGATCACCGAGCAGACGCGGGCGTGGGCGTACTGGATGTAGTACACCGGGTTCTCGTTGGTCTGGCTCTTGGCGAGATCGAGGTCGAAGTCGAGGTGCTGGTCGGACTTGCGCAGCGCGTAGAAGAAGCGGCAGGCGTCGTTGCCGACTTCGCCGCGCAGTTCGCGCAGGGTCACGAATTCGCCGGAACGTGTCGACATCGAGGCCTTCTGGCCGTTGCGATAGAGCACGGCAAACTGAACCAGCGCCACCTGCAGTTTGTCGCTGTCGAGGTCGAGCGCCTTGACGGCGCCGGTCACGCGCGGGATGTAGCCGTGATGGTCGGCACCCCAGATGTTGATGACCTTGTCGAAGCCGCGTTCGAACTTGTTCAGGTGATAGGCGATGTCGGAGGCGAAGTAGGTGTACAGGCCGTTTTCGCGCTGGACGACGCGGTCCTTCTCGTCGCCGAAGGTGGTCGACTTGAACCAGCGGGCGCCGTTCTGCACGTAGAGGTGGCCCTTCTTCTCCAGCAGGTCGACGCAGCGCGCGACCAGACCGGTGTCGTAGAGCGCCTTCTCGGAGAACCAGACGTCGAAATGCACGCCGAACTGTTCGAGATCGTCGCGGCAGTCGGCCAGTTGTTCATTGAGCGCGTGCTGGTGCACGTATTCCCAGTCGGCACCGAGCAATTCCTTGGCCTTGGCGATCAGCGCGTCGAGATGCAGTTCGCGCTGCTGCTTGGCTTCGTCGTCGCTGCGTCCGGCTTCGGGCAGGCCCGGGGTGCCGGCCAGTACCGCATCGGCGGCGCGCACGTACTTGTCGCCGTGGGCATTCTTCAGTTGCGCCGCCATGTCGCGCACGTAGCTGCCCTGGTAGGCGTTCGGCGGGAAGGGCACGATCACGTCGTGCTGTTCGAGATAGCGCAGCCAGGTCGACAGGCCGAGGATGTCCATCTGCCGGCCGGCGTCATTGACGTAGTACTCGCGGGTCACGTCCCAGCCGGCGAAGGTCAGCAGGCTGGACAGCGAGGCGCCGTAGGCGGCGCCGCGACCGTGGCCGACGTGCAGCGGGCCGGTCGGGTTGGCCGAGACGAACTCGACCTGGACCTTCTGCCAGCCGCCGGCGGTCGAGCGGCCGAAGTTTTCCTTTTCGGCAAGCACGGCCTTGACCACATCGGTCTTGGTGCCGGCGTCGAGGCAGAAATTGATGAAGCCGGCGCCGGCCACTTCTGCGGCCGTCACCAGCCGCGACGGCGGCAGTTCGTTGACCAGTTGCTGGGCAATTTCCCGCGGATTCTTCTTCAGGGCCTTGGCCAGCTGCATCGCCAGGTTGGTGGCGAAATCGCCGTGCGACGGGTCGCGCGGGCGTTCGAGCTGAATCGGCGTATCGGTTGCGGTCGGGGCTACGCTGGCCAGCGCCTGTTGCAACAGGGCGGTCAGCTGGGTCTTGACGTCTTGGGCCATTGATCTGCGGCTGAAAATAGCAAAAGCGCGATTATACGCCCTCGCCGCCCGTCAACGGCTTGAGGATCGCCGACCAGGCGGCAAGCTTGGCCGCCCGGTTGAGTGCGGCATGCGCCGGACTGGTCGACGGCAGGCGCTGCAGGCGCAGGCCGGTGGCCGCCAGCTCGGGCAGGGCGTGGCGGCGAAACGCCTGTTCGGCCGCAGCACCATTGAAGAACACATCGCGGATTCCGGGATGCGCCGTAAAAAACGCCGGGAAATCGTTGGCGCGCACGCTACCGGCAACGATGTCGGCGTCCAGGCTGCCTTCGCGCTCGCAGGCGGCAATCACGTCCCACAGCGCCACCCCGGCGGCCTGCAGGGCCTGCAGCCGGGCCAGATAGGGCAATTCCGGCGAGAAACCGATCAGTTCGCCGACGATGGGCCAGAAGGCGTTGTGCGGATGCGCGTAATAGCGGCCGGCATCGAGCGAGGCGCGGCCGGGCATGCTGCCGAGGATCAGGACGCGGGCGCCGGGCGCGGCCACCGGCGGAAAACTGCGGACGTCGGCCATCGCGGCCGACTCAGCCGCCGATGACGCGGTTCTTGCCGGCGCGTTTGGCCTGGTACATCGCCAGGTCGGCACGGCGGATCGCATCGCTGCCGGATTCGCCTTCGCCAAGTTGGGCGACGCCGGCGCTGAAGGTGATCAGCACCTTGTCCTTGCCGGACAGGAAGAAGGCCTTGGTCAGTTCGCGCTGCAACCGGACCATCGCCTCGATGCCCTGCTCCAGCGAGGTATCGGGCATCAGGATGATGAATTCCTCGCCGCCGTAACGCGCCAGCGTGTCGGTCGGACGCATGCAGGCGCGGGCGACCTTGGCCAGGTGGATCAGCGCATTGTCGCCGGCTTCATGGCCGAGACGGTCGTTGAGCCGCTTGAAGTTGTCGATGTCGAGCAGGCTCAGCGACAGCGCCGAATTGCGCCGGCGCATCGCGGCAATCTCGCGTTCCAGCGCTTCGTCCAGACCTTTGCGGTTGAGCGTGTCGGTCAGCGGGTCGTGACGGGCGAGCGAGCTCGCGCTGTCGAGTTCGCGGTGCAACTGGATCAGTTCTGCCTCGGTCGCCAGCACCTTGTCCTGCAGGCCGCGCAACTGCTCCCGGGAAACCGCCGTTTCCTCGGCCATGGCCTGGGTCGCCGAGACGACATCGCGGAGCAGGGGCGCCAGATCCTCGATCCGCGACACCTGCTCGATCTGCCGGGCGCTGTTCTCGATCCGTTCCTGGAATTGCGTGCTGGAAGAATTCATCGTCCCCAGGCGTTCGATGAAGGCCGCCAGCATCTGGCGCATTTCCTCCTGCGCCTCGACCGAACGCGCCCGCGCCCGGCTCTGCTTCTCCATGACATCGCGCAGACGCCGCTCCATCTCGTCGAGGTGACGCAGGGTCAGCGGCGGCTCGACCGCCGCCAGCAGACCGTCGATCTGCCCCTTGAACCAGGCATCGTCGATGCTGAGTTCGCCGATGTTCTGGATGATCAGCTGCAGGAGCTTGAGCAGCGATTCGCGGATTTCGATCTGTTCTTCGACCGCACAGGGAACCAGCACGGCGAATTCGCGCAGGACCGTATCCAGTCGCGAGAATTCGCAGGGCGAGACGCGCAGCGCCGCAAGCAAGGTATCCACGGCTTCGGCAAAACGGACGTCGTCACGCCCGAAGGCCGGCAACATCGTCTCGAACAAGTGCAACAGTGCCTGCGTCGTCTCATAGGGCAGATGCGTGGCCGATGCATTGGCGGCACCCGCCGCGATGAACCCCTGCAGGGCGTCCTGCACGCCTTGCCAGCTACGCCCGGAAATCGCCGCATCGAGCCGGCTCAACTGGGAGATCTGGGCTTCGCCGCGCGGCGTGAGTGCTGCCGCCAGCTGGCGCAGGGGCGGCTCGGGGAAGGGCGAGACGTTGGGTAGATTGGCAATCTCGTTGTAACACGCCTGAAAGTTGGCCGGGGTCGGCGCGAGATGGCGCGACGCCAGCCGTTTCAGGGCTTCCCGGGCAATGACGGAAGGATTGCGTTGATCGGACATGGGCAGGTGTGAATTCCGAGCGACGGACACCGTTTGCATCCGCCATGATTTTTGCAGCCAGTTTAGCCGAAACCGGCCAGCAATTTGACAGCGAATTATCACTTGTGCGACCAGCGGCAGCGCAATGTGTGCAGGCATGTTAACATCGCCGTTTGACCGAATTCCGGCCAGCATCCCGGCCTATCCCCCATGCGCCTTTTCCGCCTGCTCAAGATCGCCACCGTTGCCAGCCGTTTCGGGCTGGACGAAATGGTGCTCGAGCACGAGCCCTCCGGCCGTCTGGTCCGCCTGGCCAACGCGCTGCAGTTCTGGCGCAACCTGTCGGCACCGCGCGCCGAACGCCTGCGCCTGGCGCTGGAAGCGCTCGGCCCGATCTTCGTCAAGTTCGGTCAGGTGCTGTCGACCCGGCGCGACCTGATGCCGACCGACATCGCCGACGAACTGGCCAAATTGCAGGACCGTGTGCCGCCTTTCGATTCGGCGCTGGCCCTGAAGGAAATCGAAAAAGCCTACGGTCGCCCGGCCAGCGAGGTATTCGCCGAATTCGACCCGGTGCCGGTGGCTTCGGCATCGATCGCCCAAGTCCATTTCGCGCGCCTGCACGACTGCGACGGCGGCCATGAAGTCGCCGTCAAGATCTTGCGCCCGAACATGCTCTCGGTCATCGAGCACGACCTGGCGCTGATGGACAGCGGCGCCCTGCTGCTGGAAAAACTGTGGTCCGACGGCAAGCGCCTCAAGCCGCGCGAAGTGGTCGCCGAATTCGCCAAGTACCTGCGCGACGAACTCGACCTGATGCGCGAAGCCGCCAATGCCTCGCAGCTGCGCCGCAACTTCACCGACTCCGAATTGCTGATCGTTCCCGAAGTGCACTGGGATTTCTGCACCTCGACGGTGATGGTCATGGAGCGCATGCGCGGCACGCCGATCTCGCAGACCGACAAGCTGCGCGCCGACGGCATCGACCTCTCGAAACTTTCCGCCGCCGGCGTCGAAATCTTCTTCACCCAGGTCTTCCGCGACGGTTTCTTCCACGCCGACATGCATCCCGGCAACATCTTCGTCCATGCCGACGGCCGCTACATCGCGCTCGATTTCGGCATCGTCGGCACGCTGACCGATTCCGACAAGAACTACCTGGCGCAGAACTTCCTCGCCTTCTTCCGCCGCGATTACAAGCGTGTCGCCGAAGCCCACATCGAATCCGGCTGGGCGCCCAAGGAAACACGGGTCGATGAATTCGAAGCGGCCATTCGCGCCGTCTGCGAACCGATCTTCGACCGGCCGCTCAAGGACATTTCCTTCGGCAAGGTGCTGCTGCGCCTGTTCCAGACCTCGCGCCGCTTCAACGTCGAGATCCAGCCGCAACTGGTGATGCTGCAGAAAACCCTGCTCAACATCGAAGGCCTCGGCCGCCAGCTCGATCCGGAACTTGACCTGTGGAAAACCGCCAAGCCCTTCCTTGAGCGCTGGATGAGCGAGCAGGTCGGCTGGCGCGGCCTGATCAAGACCTTCAAACAGGAAGCGCCGTATCTGGCCCGCACCCTGCCGCAATTGCCGCGTCTGGTGCACCAGGCACTCAGCGCGCCGCCGCAGCCCAGCCTGCAGCCGCAGATGGAACAACTGGTCCGCGCCCGGCGCTGGCAAAACGTCTGGCTGGCGCTGATCGCCCTGCTGCTGGCCCTGCTGCTCGGCAGCCAGCACCTGTGATGCAGAACTACGACGAACTGACCGACAGCTTCAGCGAGGCGGACATCGCCGACTGGCTAGGCGAAGCCGAGATCGCCAAGGGACGCCCTTATGTCGACCTGGTTCGCGACCTCAATGTCGAGCACGGCGAAATCCACGCCGAAGTGCCCGGGTCGGCCCGCCGCCCCTACCGCGTCGAAGCACTGATCCGCGCCCAGGGGGACGACATGCAGCTGGTCGCCAGCTGCACCTGCCCGGTCGGCCACCATTGCAAGCACATCGCCGCGACCCTGCTCAAGGTGATCGAAACGCGCAACCCGAAAACCCGGGTCAGTGGCAGCGTGCTCTCCTGGGTCGAAGACCTGCGTCGGGCGTCGATCGCTGTGGCCAAGAAAAAGGCCCGCCCGGCCAGCGCCCGCCAGCAACTGTATTACATCCTCAAATGGACGACCGACCGCCGGCGTTTCGGCATCGAACTGCGTAAAGGCAAGTACCCGGAAAACGCCGAGGAATGGTGGAAGGTCGACCGCGCGCTGATCACGCCGCCGCAGTTCGTCACCGAGGAAGACCTCGGCATCCTGCGCCTGATCTGGGCTGAACGCGGCCACGACAGCGGCCTGCGCGCCTACGGGCTGGGGCCCAAGCACGGCGCCGAAATCCTCGAACGGATGGCCGCCACTAACCGTCTCTATCCGGAGGCCGATCTGGCGCTGCCGCTGCACGGCGGCGACAGCCGCCCGGCCAGCGTCGGCTGGCAGATCGACAGTCAGGGCTTCCAGCGCCCCTACCTGAAGCCCGAACCGCCGACCGAACTGATCATCGCCGTCGATCCGCCGTGGTACGTGGACCTGACCGAGGGCGAAACCGGGCCGTTGACGGTGACCGGCAACCCCGGTGTGGTCAATCGCCTGTTCAGCCTGCCGCCGCTGTCGGCCAAGGAAGCCGCGGTCGTCGCCGACGCACTGTCCGAACTGGCACCCGAACTGCCGCTGCCGGCCGAAGATGCCAGCGCCCGCCTGCGCCTGATCGAAACCCCGCTACAGCCGGTCCTTCATCTGGAAACCCTGCACACGCACGGCCACCGCCCCTGGCGCCACTACCCCTACAGCTTCAGCGGCGGCCCCTTCGACGTGGCTCATGTGATCTTCCGCTACGGCGACGCCGATCTGCGCCCCGACGAGAAGAACGAGTTCGTCACCCTGCCCGAAGGCGAAACCGTCCGCGTCAAGCGCCGCCCGGACGATGAGGCCCGGGTCATGGCCAGCCTGGCGCAAAGCGGCCTGCAGAAGATTCCGGCGAACACGCTCAACACCTTCGGCAGTCCGCCCGAGGGCATTCACGGCCTGGCCGACGAAGCCGCCTGGCCGGATTTCATGCAGCACCAGCTGCCGCTGCTGCGCGCCGCCGGCTGGCAGATCGAGTTCCCCGAGGATTTCCGCCACCACGTGGTCGAAGTCGACGCCTGGGAGGCCGAACTGATCGAGGCCGACGACGGCTGGTTCAACCTCGACATGGGCATTCTCGTCGAAGGCGAACGCCTGCCGCTGGCGCCCCTGCTGTCCACGCTGTTCCGACGCGACCCGCGCTGGCTGGAAAGCTACGAACTGTCACGCATCCCGGACAGCGAAAGGATCGAACTGCTGACCCCGGCCGGCAAGCGCCTGCGCGTTCCGGCCGGCCGCATCAAGCCGCTGGCGTCGACGCTGATCGACCTGTTCGACGGCTTCAGCGGCGGCCCGACCTTGCGCCTGTCGCGTTTCGACGCGCCGCGTCTGGCCGAGCTGACCGATACCAGCCGCTGGGAATTTCGCGGCCAGAACGACGTCATGGCCCTGGCCGAACGCCTGCAGGCGGCGCAGGGCATCGTCGACATCCAGCCGCCGGCCGGCCTGTGCCTCGACCTGCGCCCCTACCAGAAGGAAGGCCTGGCCTGGCTGCAGTTCCTGCGCGAACAGAAATTGTGCGGCATCCTGGCCGACGACATGGGCCTGGGCAAGACCGCGCAAACCCTGGCCCACCTGCTGCTGGAAAAGGAACAGGGGCGTCTCGACCGACCGGCCCTGGTGATCCTGCCGACCTCGCTGATCTTCAACTGGAAGAGCGAAGCCGCGCGTTTCGCGCCCAGCCTGCGCGTGCTCTCGCTGCACGGTCCGGAACGCAAACAGCGCTTCGCCGAGATCGACAGCCACGACGTCGTCCTGACCACCTACCCGCTACTCTGGCGCGACGCCGACGAGTTGATGCAGCACAGCTACCACCTGCTCATCCTCGACGAAGCGCAGACGGTCAAGAACGCCCAGAGCCGCAGCGCCGAAGCGGTACGCAAGATCGATGCGCGCCACCGCCTGTGCCTGACCGGTACGCCGCTGGAAAACCACCTCGGCGAACTGTGGAGCCAGTTCGACTTCCTGCTGCCCGGCTTCCTCGGCAGCAGCAAGCAGTTCACCCGCCACTGGCGCACACCGATCGAGAAGCAGGCGGACACCGACCGCCGCGACCTGCTGGCCCGCCGCATCCGGCCCTTCATCCTGCGCCGCAAGAAGGAGGACGTTGCCCAGGAATTACCGCCGAAGACGGTGATCGTGCGCAGCGTCGAGCTGGAAGGTGGACAGCGCGACCTCTACGAAACGGTGCGCGCGGCGATGGACGCCAAGGTTCGCGACGAGATCGCCCAGCGCGGCTTCGCGCGCAGCCAGATCGTCATCCTCGACGCCCTGCTCAAGCTACGTCAGGTCTGTTGCGATCCGCGACTGGTCAAGGCCAACTCGGCACGCAAGGTCAACGAGCGGGCCAAACTCGACCTGCTCATGGCCATGCTCCCCGAACTGGTGGACGAAGGCCGGCGCATCCTGGTCTTCTCGCAATTCACCAGCATGCTTGCCCTGATCGAACAGGAACTTGATGCCGCCGGCCTGGGCTACGCCAAGCTGACCGGCGACACCGTCGACCGCGAAACGCCGATCCGGCGTTTCCAGGAAGGCGGAGTCCCGATCTTCCTGATCAGCCTGAAGGCTGGCGGCGTCGGTCTCAACCTGACCGCTGCCGACACCGTCATCCATTACGATCCGTGGTGGAATCCGGCCGTCGAGAATCAGGCCACCGACCGCGCCCACCGCCTCGGCCAGGACAAGCCGGTGTTCGTCTACAAGCTGATCGTCAGCGGCAGCATCGAGGAAAAGATCCTGGCACTCCAGGAGCGCAAGGCCGAACTGGCCGCCGGCATCCTGTCCGAGGATCATCAGGTCGACGTCAAGTTCGGCGACGACGATCTGGCCGCCCTGTTCGAGCCGCTACCGGGCTGACCGCCCTCACGCCACGACCGGCTGAGCTTCGATCAGGGAGATCAGCCCGGCCAGCGCATGGCGCACCGATTGCTCGCGCACTGCGGCCCGATCGCCGGCAAATTGACAGGTCGCGGCAACACAGCCGGCTTGCCGTCCGGCCCAGGCGAAACACACCATGCCCACCGGTTTTTCCGGCGAACCGCCGCTCGGGCCGGCAATCCCGGTGATCGACACGGACCAGTCGCCCAGACTGTGGGCCAGCACCCCCTGGGCCATCGCCCGGGCGACTGCCTCGGAAACCGCGCCATGGCGGACCAGCGTCGTTTCCGGCACCCCCAGCATGTCGCGCTTGGCGGCGTTCGAATAAGTGACGAAACCGCGATCGAACCAGGCGGAACTACCGGCTACCGCCGTCAGCGTCTGCGCCACCCAGCCACCGGTACACGACTCGGCCACCGCCAGGCATTCCCCCCGGCGCTCCAGTAGACGGCCCAGGCGACCGGCCATTGCTTCAAGTTCATTCATGGCGCAATCCTAACAATTGGTTACAGAACCGGTACCAAAGCGCGACAGACCCAGGGACTTCAAAGTTCTAAACTGCAAGGGCATTGAACCCCTCCTCTCGAATTCCCCCCATTCGAGAACTTGTACCCCGCCGATGGCGGGGTTTTTTTTGCGCTTAATCATACGCCAACCGTTATAATTTCGGCTTTGTCCTTTTTGCAAACGGGGTCTTCAGCATGGCCGAGCAACATTCTTCCAAAAGCATCATGTGGGCGACCATCATCGTCGCCGCAGTCCTGATCGCGATCATCTTTCCGCTGACCAACAAATCCTTCGAATCCGCCGCCACCAACAACGCCGGCGCCGACGAGGCCGAACTGCGCATCCAGCCGGTCGCCCGCTTCGAACTGGCAAAGGCAGAAGTGGCAGAAGAAGGCGGCGCGCCGAAGGATGGCCCGACCGTGTACAACAGCGTTTGCGGCGCCTGCCACAACTCCGGTGCCGCCGGCGCGCCGAAGATCGACGCCAAGGGTGACTGGACTGCCCGCCTCGGCGCCGGCAATGCCGCCCTGTACGCTTCCGTGATCAACGGCAAGGGCGCGATGCCGCCGAAGGGTGGCGCTGCCAAGCTGTCCGAGGACGAAATCAAGGGTGCCGTCGATTACATCCTGAGCAAGGTCAAGTAAGCCGCAACACCAGCAATTTCCAGAAAGGGAGGCTGCAGCCTCCCTTTTTTCATTTCTTGGCGGCCAGCAAGGCCTTCATCGCATCGAGCCGGGCGCTACCGGTGGCCCGGTCGGGCATCGCCGCCTGCTTGCCGCCGGAAAAACGCACGTCTTCCTGACCCATCTCGGCGATGAAACGCGACGGCTCGCAGGGAATCAGTTCGCGCGCCTGCTTGCGCTTCTCGCAATAGCTGATGTGCAGCGAGCGCTGGGCGCGCGTGATGCCGACATACATCAGCCGCCGCTCCTCCTGCAGCTTGGCCGGGTCCAGCGACTCGCGGTGGGGCAGGATGCCTTCCTCGACGCCAACCAGGAAAACATGCTTGTACTCCAGGCCCTTGGCGGCATGCAGCGTCGATAGCTGAACGGCGTCGACCTCGTCGCTGTTCTGCTTTTCCAGCATGTTGATCAGGGCGATGCTCTGCACCAGGTCGATCAGCGTCTTGCCGTCTTCCTCGCCCTTCTTGTTGATCCACTCGGCGAATTCGCAGACATTGGCCCAGCGGGATTGCGCCGTGCGCTGCTCTTCGGTGTCGTAGAGATAGGTTTCGTAATCGATCGCCTTGAGCAGGTCAGGCAACACCTGCTGCGCCGGCTCGCGGCTTGCCCGCTCCTGCATGCGATTGATGAAGCGGCAGAATTCGAGCAGGGGTTCGAGTTGCCGGGCCTGCACGCGGTGGGCAAAGCCTTCCTCGAAAGCCGCATGGAACAGCGAGACGTGCCGCTCGCCGGCGTATTGCCCGAGCACCTGCAGGGTGGCCGCGCCGATGCCGCGCCGGGGCGTGGTCGCCGCACGGATGAAGGCCGGATCGTCGTCCTCGTTGGCCAGCAGACGCAGATAGCTGGTCAGGTCCTTGATCTCGGCCTTATCGAAGAAGGACTGGCCGCCGGAGAGCAGATAGGGAATTTTCTGGTTGCGCAGTTGCGTTTCGAGCAGCCGGGCCTGGTGATTCGAGCGGTAGAGGATGGCGTAGTCGCGGAACTTGCCGCGATGCTCGAAGCGATGGGCCTGCAGCTTCATGACCACGCTCTCGGCCTCGGCCTCGTTGTCCTTGCTGGCGGTGACGTAGATCGGGTCGCCGTGGCCGAGTTCCGACCACAGGGTCTTGTCGAACAGTTTCTCGTTGTGCGAGATGACGTTGTTGGCGGCCTTCAGGATACGGACGGTCGAGCGGTAGTTCTGCTCGAGCTTGATCACCTTGAGGGCCGGGAATTCGCTGGGCAGTTTCTTCAGGTTGTCGATGTCGGCGCCGCGCCAGCCGTAGATCGCCTGGTCGTCGTCGCCGACCGCGGTGAATTGGGCGCGGACGCCGGTCAGCAGCTTGAGCAACTGGTACTGGCAGGCATTGGTGTCCTGGTATTCATCGACCAGCAGGTAACGCAGTCGGTTCTGCCATTTCTCGGCAATCTGCGGATGCTCGCTGAACAGTTTGACCGGCAGGCCGATCAGGTCGTCGAAGTCGACCGCCTGGTAGGCTTTCAGCGTCGCTTCGTAGCTCAGGTAGGCAGCGGCAGCGAGCGCTTCGTGCTCGTTGGCGACGAGCTGACGGGCGGCCTCGGGCGTGATCAAGGCGTTTTTCCAGTTGGAAATGATCGACTGCAGCCGGCGCAGCGTCGCCTTGTCCACCGTCTTGGCACAATCGCCGATGATGCCGGCGCAGTCGGCCGAATCAAAAATGGAAAAGCGCGGCTTGTAGCCGAGCGCCTTCGCTTCCTCGCGCAGGATGCGCACCCCGAGCGAGTGAAAGGTCGAAATCTGCAGCTCGTTGGCGATCCCCGACGACATCAGCTTGCCGACGCGCTCCTGCATTTCCTTCGCCGCCTTGTTGGTGAAGGTGATGGCGGCAATGTTGCGCGGCTGGAAGCCGCAGTCCTGGACCAGATAGGCGATCTTCTGCGTGATCACGCGCGTCTTGCCCGAACCGGCGCCGGCAAGGACAAGCAGGGGACCGTCGAGGTAGTGGATCGCTTCGCGTTGCTGGGGATTGAGGCCGGACATGGCGCCAGGATTCCTGGTACGGGATGACAAGGTGTCGACGCGGTGCCGTGCTGGCAAGCTTCGACGCGGCTGCGCATTTTACCGCATGCACCGGCAAGTGCCGGCTCAGACCGTCTCGTCGATCTTTCCCGGACGCTTGCCGCGGGTGTTCATGTTCAGCAGCAACAGGCCCAACGGACCCAGGCCAGCCAGTTGCCCGGCCAGTCTTTCCGCATCCTGGCGACGCCGTTCGACGCCCTGATAGGGACCGACACTGCGCGGATCGACCTCGGCCATGTCCTGCTGCAGGGAGCGTTCGCGGTCGTTGCTCGCCCCCTCCATCGCCTCGACCCGGCGGACTGCGTGCGCCTGGGCCAGCAGAGCCCGTTCCGCCGCTTCCGGCGAATGGCGCTGCGTGGTGGAAATCAGGCGTGAGGTTTTCATGATCGGGCTCCTGACCCGATCTACGGCATCCCGGCCGAAAACTTGAATCGCGACAGCGACTTAGAGCGCGCCGAACACCTTCTTCAGGATCGCGCTGCCCGCAGCCACCGGGTTGGCGCGCAGTTTGCGTTCCTCTTCGGCGATCATCAGGAACAGACCGTCCATGGCCTTCTGCGTGACGTAGTTGTCGATATCGGCGTCCTTCTTGTCGACCAGGCCGAAACTCGCCGCCTTGCCGGCGAACTTGTTGTACTGGTCGGCCAGCTGCAGCTTGCTGGTCGCCGACTTGACGATGGGCAGGAACTTGACCGCCAGTTGCTCGCTCGACGAGCGGCGGAAATATTCGGTCACGCTGTCGTCACCGCCGGTCAGGATGACCTTGGCATCCTGCAGGGTCATCCGCTTGATGGAATCGGAGAGGATGGGCAGGGCCTGAGCCACGGCATTTTCCGCCGCATGGTTCATGGTCTCGACCAGTTGATCGGCCTGCTTGCCCATGCCGAACATGCGCAGCCCGGACTCGGCTTTTTCCAGATAGCCCGGCAGCGGAATCTTGACCTTGCTGTTGCCCAGAAAACCATTTTTCTGGCCCAGCGAGCCGACCGCATACTCGGCCCCCTTGGCCAGCGCCTGACGCACCCCGGCACCGGCATCGGCATTGGAGATGCCGTCTAGGCCGGCTGCATGCACCAGCCCCGTGGACAGGAAAAAACCGAACGCAAACGCAAGACGACGGACGATGGCAGGCATGATGAATCTCCGGATGTTCAAACGATATCGAGATGCCCGATGCCCTGGGTCAGGTCGCGGTCCTTGGATTCCTTGCCGTGCAGCTTGATCTGCAGGCGCAGGTCATTCAGCGAGTCGGCGTTGCGCAGGGCGTCCTCGTAGCTGATCTTGCCGTTGTCGTAGAGATCGAACAAGGCCTGGTCAAAGGTCTGCATGCCGAGTTCGCGCGACTTCTTCATGATTTCCTTGATCTCCTGGACCTCGCCGCGGAAGATCAGGTCGGAAATCAGCGGCGAGTTGAGCATCACCTCGACCGCGGCGACCCGGCCTTTGCCGTCCTTCTTCGGCAGCAGGCGCTGCGAGACCATCGCCCGCACATTCAGCGACAGGTCCATCAGCAGTTGCTGACGGCGCTCTTCGGGGAAGAAGTTGATGATCCGGTCGATCGCCTGGTTGGTGCTGTTGGCGTGCAGCGTCGCCAGCGCCAGGTGGCCGGTCTCGGCGAAGGCGATGGCGTAGTCCATGGTGTCGCGGTCGCGGATTTCGCCCATCAGGATGACGTCCGGCGCCTGGCGCAGGGTGTTCTTCAGCGCCGGCCCCCAGTCGTCGGTATCCACGCCGACTTCGCGCTGGGTGACGATGCAGTTCTTGTGCTCATGCACGTATTCGATCGGGTCCTCGATCGTGATGATGTGGCCGTAGCTGTTCTCGTTGCGGTAATCGACCAGCGCCGCCAGCGAGGTCGTCTTGCCGGTACCGGTGCCGCCGACGAAGATGATCAGGCCGCGCTTGGTCATCGCCAGGTCCTTGACCACTTGCGGCAAGCCGAGGTCGTCGAGGGTCGGGATGGTCATGTTGATGGTCCGGCAGACAACGGCGACGCGCCCCTGCTGAACCAGCGCATTGACCCGGAAGCGGCCGATGCCGGTCGGCGAGATGGCGAAGTTGCATTCGCGCGTCGACTCGAATTCGGCGGCCTGACGGTCGTTCATGATCGAACGGGCAAGTTCGGCCGTGTGCTGCGACGTCAGCACCTGGTTGGAGACCGGCGTGATCTTGCCGTCAATCTTGATGGCCGGCGGAAAGCCGGAGGTGATGAACAAGTCCGAACCACGCTTCTGCGCCATCAGGCGCAGAAGATCGTGCATGAATTTCATTGCCTGATCGCGTTCCATTTATTCCCCCGAATCAACTGGCCGGCATCAGGCCGGGAAGGCGTCCTTGTTGGCGGCGCGCAGGCGCGCTTCGCCGCTGGCCACGACGTTGCGGCGGACCAGGTCGATCAGACACTGGTCGAGCGTCTGCATGCCCTGGGCCTGACCGGTCTGGATCGCCGAGTACATCTGCGCGACCTTGTTCTCGCGGATCAGGTTGCGGATCGCCGGCGTGCCGATCATGATCTCGTGGGCAGCGACGCGGCCCTGACCATCCTTGGTCTTGAGCAGGGTCTGCGAGATGACGGCGCGCAGCGATTCGGACAGCATGGCGCGGACCATTTCCTTTTCGTCGGCCGGGAAGACGTCGACCACCCGGTCGATGGTCTTGGCGGCCGACGAGGTATGCAAGGTGCCGAACACGAGGTGGCCGGTCTCGGCCGCAGTCAGCGCCAGACGGATGGTTTCCAGGTCACGCAATTCGCCGACCAGGATCACATCCGGGTCTTCACGCAGTGCCGAACGTAGGGCGTTCGAGAAGGACAGGGTCTGCGGACCGACTTCGCGCTGGTTGATCAGGCACTTTTTCGACTCATGGACGAATTCGATCGGGTCCTCGATGGTTAGGATGTGTGCGTAGTCGTTTTCATTGACGTGGTTGACCATCGCCGCCAGCGTCGTCGACTTGCCGGAGCCAGTCGGGCCGGTGACCAGCACGATGCCGCGCGGATACTCGGAAATGTCCTTGAATATCTTCGGGCAGTTCAGCTCTTCCAGCGTCAGCACCTTGGTCGGAATCGTCCGGAAGACGGCGGCGGCACCGCGCTGCTGGTTGAAGGCGTTAACCCGGAAGCGGGCCAGGTTGGGAATCTCGAAGGAGAAGTCGCATTCCAGCGTTTCCTCGAAAATCTTGCGCTGGCTGTCGTTCATGATGTCGTACACCATGCCGTGCACGTCCTTGTGCTCCATCGGCGGCAGGTTGATGCGGCGCACGTCGCCATGGACGCGAATCATCGGCGGCAGGCCGGACGACAGGTGAAGGTCGGATGCCTTGTTCTTGACGCTGAAGGCCAGCAGTTCGGTGATGTCCATGCGATTGGTCCTTGGAGCCCGTGTATACTTGATCGATCGAAATTGCCAATGGATTATGAGCGCAATCGCCGACAACCTGCAAGCCGTACGAAACCGCATCGCACAAGCGGCGCGGGCGGCCGGGCGGCCGGCGGACAGCATCAGCCTGCTCGCCGTCAGCAAGACCAAGCCGCTGGCCGACGTGCTGGCTGCTGCCGCCGCCGGACAAACCGACTTTGGCGAAAACTACGTCCAGGAGGGCGTGGACAAGCTTTTGGCGAGCGCCGCCGGCAACTCACTCACCTGGCATTTCATCGGCCCCTTGCAGAGCAACAAGACGCGCCTGGTCGCCGAACATTTCGACTGGGTGCATTCGGTGGACCGGCTGAAGATTGCCGAACGCCTGTCGACGCAGCGGCCATCGACGATGCCGCCACTCAATGTGTGCGTCCAGGTCAACGTCTCGGGCGAAGCCAGCAAGAGCGGTTGCGCGCCCGCCGAAGCGGCTGCCCTGTGCCAGGCGGTGGCCCGGCTGCCCGGCTTGCGCCTGCGCGGCCTGATGGCGATTCCCGAACCGACCGACGACATTGCCGCGCAACGCCTGCCGTTCCGGCAATTGCGCGGGATTTTCGAACAACTGCAGCGCACCGGCCTGGCGCTGGATACGCTGTCCATGGGCATGTCCCACGATCTTGAAGCAGCCATTGCCGAAGGCGCCACCCTGGTGCGCATCGGCACGGCCATTTTTGGTGAAAGAAACTACGCATGAAGATTCTCTTCCTGGGCGGCGGCAACATGGCCAACGCACTGATTGGCGGCATGGTGAAGCAGGGCTTTGCCGCAACCGACATCCACGTCATTGATCCGGGTGCCGACGCCCGGGCACGGCTGAGCGCCAGCTACGGCGTCCATTGCCACGCCGCGGCCGGCGATGCCCCCGACGCGCCCGACGTCCTCGTCCTCGCCGTCAAGCCGCAGCAGATGCGCGAAGCGGTGGCGCCATTGGTCGGCCGGCTCGGCCAGGCCATCGTCGTCAGCATCGCCGCCGGCCTCGACATGAGCGCGCTGTCGCGCTGGCTCGGCGGCCACCGGCAGATCGTGCGCAGCATGCCGAATACGCCGGCCCTGATCGGTGCCGGCATCACCGGCCTGTGCGCGCTACCCGACGTCGACAGCGCCGGCAAGGCACTGGCCGAACGCGTCCTGCGCGCCGTCGGCAGCACCGTCTGGATCGACGATGAAGCGCAGATGGATGCCGTTACCGCCATTTCCGGCAGCGGCCCGGCCTATGTCTTCCTATTCATCGAAGCCCTGCAGCAGGCCGCCGCCGAACTCGGCTTCACGCCGGCCCAGGGTCGCCAGCTGGCCATCGAAACCGTTCAGGGTGCCGCCGCACTGGCCGCTGCCTCCGACGAACCGGCTTCGCTGCTGCGCGAGCGCGTCACCTCCAAGGGCGGCACCACCGAGGCAGCACTCAAGGTGATGCTCGAACGCGGCGTCAAGGATGGCATCGTCGCCGGTTGCCTGGCCGCTGAAACACGTGGCCGCGAACTCGGCAAACTGCTCGGAGGAGATGCGTGATGCAGGCTTTCTTTTTCCTGATCAACGCGGTCGTCAGTTTTTTCTGCACCCTGTTGCTGCTGCGCTTCATCATGCAGATGGCGCGGGTATCGTTCGCCGGACAACTGGGTGATTTCGTCGTCAAGCTCACCAACTGGGCAGTCAAGCCCTTGCGCCGCATCGTTCCCGGCGTCGCCGGCGTGGACTGGGCCAGCCTGGTGGCCGCGCTGTGGCTGCAACTGATGTACGCCGGCCTGCTGCTGTCGGTGACGCCGGTCGAACTCAGCGCCGATGCCTTCGGCACCGTCCTAATGATCCTGATGCTGGCCATCCGCGGCCTGATCCGCCTGGCCATCTACATCACCATCGGCGTCGTCATCCTGCAGGCGGTGTTGTCCTGGATCAACCCCTATTCGCCGATCGCGCCGACCGTCAATCAACTGGCGCGACCGATCCTCGACCCGATCCGCCGTTTCGTACCGCTGATCGCCGGCGTCGACCTGTCGCCACTGGTCGTCATCCTGCTGCTGCAGGTCGTGCTGATGATCGTCTGATGTCCGTCTGGTACCGCTTCGGCAAGGATGGCAGCGCGACGCTGACGCTGCACATCCAGCCGGGTGCCAAAAAAACCGAAGTCGCCGGCCTGCACGGCGAGGCACTGAAAATCCGCCTGGCGGCGCCACCGGTCGACGGCAAGGCCAATGATGCGCTGCTCCGTTTCGTGGCCGAGCAACTTGACCTGCCCCGATCTGCGGTCACGCTCAAGAGCGGTCAGACTTCACGCCACAAGGTCGTGGAAATCCTCGGCAGCACCGAGGCCCGCATCGCCGCTTTCGCCGGCTGAACGGACCCCGGTACCGCCGGCCGGCTATTTCTTGGCCGGACTGCTTGCCGCGCCGGTCGTCAATTCCGGACGCAGTTTGTCGATACTCTTCTTGCCGAAGCCTTTGACGTTCGTCAGATCGTCAACCGACTTGAACGGACCGTTCTTGTCCCGGTGTTCGACAATCGCCCGGGCCTTGCCCGGGCCGATGCCCTTGACCGCGTCCAGTTCCGCCTCGGTCGCCGTATTGATATTGACGGCGGCCATCGCCATGCCGATGCCTGCCAGCATGCCGAACAACAGGGTGGTAATGCGTTTCATCGAAGCCTCCTCCTGAATATTCCTGGTTGGTGAGATTGCACAGCGGCCTTCCGCTGCGCCGAAATATTCTATATGAATATGACAATGTATTTGTCGACAAAATAAAGCGGCCGGACGGCCGCTTCTTCCGGAGGCCCGGAGTCAATACACGATGCGCCCGCCAACCAATGTCCGGCGGACCTTGCCGCTCATCCGGCACCCCAGCCAGGGCGAATTCTTGCCGCGACTCTTGAGCGCCTCGGGCGTCAGTTGCCACTCGGCTGCTGGGTCGAAGATGCAGATATCGGCCGCTGCGCCGATGGCCAGCGAGCCGCCGGCCAGGCCAAGGATGGCTGCCGGCGCACTGGTGATCCTGGCCAGCGCCGCGCTCAGCGAAATACCCGCCTGTTCCGCCCATTTCAGTGTCAACGGCAGCAGCACTTCCAGACCGGTGGCGCCGGGTTTGGCTTCACCGAAAGGTACCAGCTTGTCGTCGGCGCCAACCGGCGTGTGGTCCGAGCAGATCGCGGCAAATCCTTCGGCCGCAGCGGCCGACAAGGCAGCCCGGTCAGCCTGGGTACGCAGCGGCGGCTGAAAGCGGGCATGGGTATTGAAGAAGCCGATGTCGTTTTCGGTCAGCAACAGGTGATGGACGCCGACATCGAAGCTGAGCGGCAGCCCCTCGGCCATTGCCGCCTTGGCCAGCGCCACGCCAGCCGCCGACGACAGGCGGGTCAGGTGCACGCGGCAGCCGGTATCGCGCACCAGTTGCACGATGGTGGCGATGGCGATGGTCTCGGCGGCTACCGGGATGCCGGCCAGACCAAGCCGTGCCGCGACCTCGCCGTCGTGCGCGATGCCGTTGCGCGACAGCCAGTGGTCCTGCGGATGCAGGAAGACCGGGAAAGCGAAGCTGGCCGCGTATTCGAGCGCGCGCAGCAATGCCTCGGTATCGACCACCGGCACCTTGGCCTGCGAGAAGGCGACACAGCCGGCCTTCTTCAGCCCGGCCAGTTCGGACAGGCGCTCGCCCTGCAGGCCGAGCGTCAGGGCGCCGAGCGGCAGGACGCGGGCCTTGCCGATTTCCCGGCCGCGATGCACGAGGCGGTCGGCCAGTTCCGGCTCGTCGAGCGGCGGATCGGCATCGGGCGGGACGACGACGCTGGTCACGCCGCCGGCGACCGCTGCCGCCAGTTCGGCCTCGATCGAGTTCAGGCGGGCTCCGAGGTCGATCAAGCCGGGACAGACCACGCAACCGGCAGCGTCGATGACCTCGTCGGCGACAAAACCGGCCGGCGCTTCCCCAATGGCGGCGATCCTGCCGGCCACGACGAACAGCGAGGTGGCCTCGCGATCGACTGCCTGGCCCGGATCGATGACACGGCCGTTTTCAATCAGGATGTTCATCTCAATTCCCCGCAACAATACTCATGACCGCCATGCGCACGGCGATGCCGAAGGTGACCTGCGGCAGGATCACCGCCTGCGGCCCGTCGGCGACCGCCGAATGGATTTCGACGCCACGGTTCATCGGCCCTGGATGCATGACGATCGCGTCCGGCTTGGCCAGCGCCAGCTTCTGCGGGGTCAGGCCGTAGTGGCGGAAGTACTCGCCGGCCGACGGCAGCAGCGCGCCGTTCATGCGTTCGTTCTGCAGGCGCAGCATGATCACCACGTCGCAATCCTTCAGGCCGGCTTCCATGTCGTGGAAGACATGCACGCCGAGCTTGTCGAGGTGCTTGGGCAGCAGCGTTTCCGGGCCGATGGCGCGGACTTCCGGGACGCCTAGCGTGGTCAGCGCGTGGATGTCGGAGCGGGCGACGCGCGAGTGCAGGATGTCGCCGACGATGGCCACGCGCAGGTTGGAGAAATCCTTCTTGTAGTGGCGGATGGTGTACATGTCGAGCAGCCCCTGCGTCGGGTGCGCATGGCGGCCGTCGCCGGCATTGACGACGTGGATGTCGTCACGGCCGATGCGGCGCAGATGCTCGGCAATCAGGTAGGGCGCGCCGGAGGAGGCATGGCGGACGACGAACAGGTTGGCGTGCATCGCGCAGAGGTTGTCGATGGTGTCGAGCAGGGTCTCGCCCTTGGCCGTCGACGAACGCCCGATGTCGAGGTTGATGACGTCGGCCGACAACCGCTTGGCAGCGATCTCGAAAGTCGTGCGGGTGCGCGTCGAGTTCTCGAAAAAGAGGTTGAAAACGCTCTTGCCGCGCAGCAGCGGCACCTTTTTCACTTCGCGCGCCGAGACTTCCATGAACGACTCGGCGGTATCGAGGATCTGCGTCAGGATTGCGCGCGGCAGACCCTCCGTCGACAGCAGGTGCGTCAGTTCACCCCTGTCGTTCAACTGCGGGTTATGCATTTTCCAGTCTCCAGGCGAGTTGACCGTCATCCTGCTTTTCCAGCACCAGGCTCTGCTTCGTTTCGAGGGCGACGTCCCAGACCTTCCAGGTCGCCGCCACCGGCAGTTCCCGACCGCCCCGGTCGGCGAGCACTGCCAGCGACACCGAGGCCGGACGTCCATAATCGAACAGTTCGTTGATCGCCGCCCGCGTCGTCCGGCCGGTGTACAGCACGTCGTCGACCAGGATGATGTGGCGGCCCTCGACGTCGAACGGGATCAGCGTCGGCTTGACCTGCGGATGCAGGCCCTTCTCGGCGAAATCGTCGCGATAGAAGGAAACGTCGATCAAACCGGTTTCCCGATCGAGGCCGAGCAATTCACTGAGGCGCTCGGCGATCCAGGCGCCGCCACTGTAGATGCCGACCAGCGCCGGATCTTGCGCCAGCATCGGGCGTATCAGTTCGGCCAGTTGCCGGCACTGGGCTTCGGCGTCGGGCAGGGTGTCATTGGGGTGCATGCAGCGAACTTTCGAACCAGGTTTGAAGAATCAGTTGGGCGGCGACCGCATCGAGCAGCGGCTTGGCCGACTTGGCGTTGCGTCCGGTCTCGCGCAGCCGCGCCTCGGCGTCGAGCGAGCTGAGCCGCTCATCAGCCATGGAAACCGGAAGATTGAAACGTTTTTGCAGACGTTCGGCGAATTTTGTCGCCAGACGGGTCATTTCATGCGGCGTTCCGTCGACATGCGTGGGCAGGCCGACGACCAGCTGCTCCGGCTGCCATTCGGCGATCAGCTTGCCGATTTCGGCAAAGCGCGCATCGTTCGACTCGGCGCGGATCACTGTCAGCGGATGCGCCGACGCCAGCAGCGTCTCGCCGGTCGCCACACCAATGCGCTTTTCGCCAAAGTCGAAGGCCAGCACCGTGCCCACTATGCGTGCCCGGCAACGTCCGAAAGTTGGGAAAAGCTGATGCCGAGTTTCTGCATCGCCGCCGGCAAACGTTCCTCGGGCGGCAGATCGAACAGGATGTCGGATCTGGCCGGTACCGTCAGCCAGGAATTCTGCGCCAGTTCTTCTTCGAGCTGGCCAGCATCCCAACCCGAATAGCCCAGCGACACGATGATCTCCGACGGCAGTCCGTCCTTGGCAACGGCGGCGAGCACATCGCGCGAGCTGGTCAGGCCGACTTCGGCGTTGATCGCCATCGTCGATTGCCAGTGACCGAGCGGGCGATGCAGCACGAACCCCCGGTCGAGTTGCACCGGACCGCCGAAATAGACCGGCAGGCCGGACAGCGCCGTCTGTTCCAGCTTGATGTCGATCTTCTCGAACAGGCCGGCCAGATCCATGTCGATCGGCCGGTTGACGATGATCCCCAAGGCGCCGTTCTCGTTGTGCTCGCAGATATAGACCAGCGCATTCGAAAAATAGGGGTCTTCCAGCGCCGGCATGGCGATCAGAAAGTTGTCGGTCAGGTTGACGTTGTCCATGCCGGCGATTTTAATCGCCATGGAGGCACAAACCAAACATGATTCACGAAAAAGCACTCGTCTGGTTCCGGCGCGACCTGCGCGATCACGACCATGCCGCGCTGGCCGCTGCGCTGGCCAGCGGTCTGCCGGTTCATTGCGCCTTTGTTTTCGATACCGACATTCTCGACCGGCTGCCGTCGCGAACCGATCGCCGCGTCGAATTCATCCACGGCAGCCTGCGCCAACTCGACAGCGCCTTGCGTGCCCGCGGTGGCGGGCTGATCGTTCGTCACGGCCGCGCGGTCGAGGAGATTCCCCGCCTGGCCCGAGAGATCGGCGCGCGGGCGGTATTCGTCAATCGCGATTACGAGCCGGCGGCCAAACGCCGCGACGCCGAAGTCGGCCGCTTGCTCGGCGAACAAGGGATTGCCCTGCACGAGTTCAAGGACCAGGCCATCTTCGAACGCGACGAACTGCTGACTGGCGCCGGCCGCCCCTACACGGTGTTCACCCCGTACAAGAACGCCTGGCTGAAACGCCTGAGCAGCGCCGATCACGCCCCCTGCAACGGCAGCGGACAGTTTGCCCCGGCACCGGCGGCAACGCTGCCGACGCTGGACGATCTCGGTTTCCGCCCGAGCAATCTCGGCGAGCTCGGCATCGAACCCGGCATGGCCGGCGCCCGCAAGCTGTGGGACGAATTCCGTGCCGGCCGCATCCAGCGCTATGGCACCTTGCGCGACTTCCCGGCGATCAAGGGGGTCAGCTACCTGTCGGTGCACCTGCGGTTCGGCACGCTCTCGATCCGCGAGCTGGTCAGCGTCGCGCTGGCCGAGCAAGCCGACAGCTGGCTCAACGAGCTGATCTGGCGGGATTTCTATTTCATGATCCTCGACCGCTTTCCACATGCGGCCGAACGCGCGTTCAAACCCGAATACGACGCCATCCGCTGGGAAGATTGGCCGGCGGGGCTGGCCGCCTGGCAGCAGGGACGCACCGGCTACCCGCTGGTCGATGCGGCGATGCACCAGTTGAATCACAGCGGCTGGATGCACAACCGCCTGCGCATGGTCGTCGCCTCGTTCCTGTGCAAGGACCTGGGCATCGACTGGCGCCTCGGCGAACGCTACTTTGCCGAACAACTCAACGACTTCGACCTCTCGGCCAACAACGGCGGCTGGCAGTGGGCGGCGTCGAGCGGCTGCGATGCGCAGCCCTATTTCCGCATCTTCAACCCGGTCACGCAATCGGAAAAATTCGACCCGGAAGGCAAGTTCATCCGGCGCTACCTGCCTGAACTGGCCAAAGTGCCGAACAAATACATCCACGCACCGTGGACCATGGGCCGTCTGGAGCAGGAGGCGCTCGGCGTCGTCATCGGCCGCGACTATCCGGGACCGATTGTCGACCATGCGACGGCACGGGAAAAAACGCTGGCGCGCTATGCGGTGGTGAAGAAAGCGTAAACGCCGGGGTCAGGCGAGCAGTTCGCGCAGTCTGGCGTCTTCGTGCAGGATATGGCGGACCAGCCAGGTGCGCAGGTAGACCAGCACATCGAACTGGGCGGTCAGCGGATTGTCGTGCAATTCGGCGTAGAACTCGCTCAGCCGCTGCTCGAATTCGCCATGCTGGTGCTTCTGGCGGTCAAACGCAGCATAGCGGTGATGATCCATCATGCGCTCCTCGGCGCGGAAATGGACCTGCGCATAGAGGTCGAGCGCCTTGATCACCCGCGCCACTTCACGCGCACCGCGCCGACCCGACACCACCTCGTAGAGGTCGTTGGTCAGGTCGAACAGATAACGGTGATGCTCATCGATGACATCGATGCCGATGCGCAAGCTGTCGTCCCAGCGGACCCATTCGAATTCACGCGGTGGCAGCTCCGGCAGGTCCAGCACCTGATTCGGATCGATGATGTCGTCGCGGTATAGCTCGCGGATCCGCCGGACTTCGGGAATCGCCTTCATGAACCCGGCAACGACCTGCGGATCGAATTGCTTGCCGGCGTTATCGGCGACCCAGGCAATCGCTTCATCTACCGGCCAGGGATCCTTGTACGGGCGGCGCGAGGTCAGTGCGTCGAAGACGTCGGACACGGCACAGATTCGCGCCAACAGGGGAATTTCCTCACCGGCCAGACCGTCGGGATAGCCATTGCCGTCCCAGTGTTCGTGGTGCGAAGCGGCAATGTCGCGGGCCGCCTGGATCAGGCTGTCGTCGCCCTCAAGCAGACGCTTGCCGATGCTGGTATGCCCCTTCATCACTTCGTATTCGTCCGGCAGCAGGCGCCCCGGCTTGAGCAGGATCGCATCCGGAATGCCGATCTTGCCGACATCGTGCATCGGCGCGCAGATGGCGAGCAGTTCGCGCTGGTCGGGCGGCAGGTTCATCGCCTTGGCAATCGCCGTCGCGATGTGGGTCATGCGCATGATGTGCATGCCGGTTTCGTTGTCGCGGTATTCGGAGGCCGTGCCCAGCCGGCGAATGGCGTCGGTGCGGGCATCCTCGAGCTCGACCTCGCGCACGCGCAGGGTTTCGTTGACGATCAGGCGCGACACCAGGACCGACAAGGCCTGCGCCAGATCCTCCATGAACTCGTACTCAACCGGGTCGGGCTGCCAGTCGGCATCGACGAACATCAGCGCTTTGCCGATCAGCGCGGCGTTGTCGCGCAAGGGCAGCATGAAACAGGCGGCACCGGCGGGCAGTTCCCGCTGCATCAGCGGCGGCAGGCTGGCGCTGGCATCGCGCACCAGACTCACCCGCTCCTCGTCCCCGCTGGACAGGTGGTAAGGCGAACTGTCCCCGTCAATGCACATCCAGGGTGGCGGCAGACCGAACTGCCCGACCTGGATCAGCAGGCCCCGGGAATTGCGGAGCAGGATCAGGCTGTGCGGCAGCACCCGGATGCCGGGCAGGCTGCTCAGCAGATCGTTCAATCTGGCCAGCATGCCGTCGAGATCGCCGCTATCGAGACGCGTCAGGTCGAAGACGAGGCGGCTGATGGCGAGTATTTCCTGTTCCTTGTCCATCGCTAGTTGCAATCAACCCCAAATGAGACGAACTCTCATTATATGGAGCTTCCTTCATGACGCGGTACTTTCCGCGTCATGAAGGAGATCAGTGATCCCGGCCGCAGTAAGTCGCCAGCAGACCGAGCAGTTCGTCTTCGTCGTAGGGTTTGCCGAGGTAGTGATTCGCCCCGATTTCCAGCGCGTAATTGCGGTGCTTGTCGGCCGTGCGCGAGGTGATCATGATCACCGGTATGTCGCGCAGTCGCTCGTCGGCACGCAGGTTGCGGACGAAGTCGAAGCCGTCCATGCGCGGCATCTCGATGTCCGAGAGAATCACGTCGGGCGGCGCGTCGAGCAGGTGCTCCAGCGCGTCGACACCGTCCTTGGCGAGGATGACCTGATAGCCTTCGCGCAACAGCAGGCGGCTGGTGATCTTGCGCACGGTCAGCGAATCATCGACCACCATGATGGTCGGCAGATGCTGCTGCACCGGCGCGGCTTGCGGCTCGACCGGCGCAATCTCGCCGACCACCGGCTGCACGCCACGGCTGGCCAGCGCCACCGGATTCAGGATCAGCACCACCTGGCCGTCACCAAGCACGGTTGCGCCGGCAATCCCGACCACGCGGGCAAGCTGGGCGCCGATGTTCTTGACCACCACTTCCTGGTTGCCACGCAATTCGTCGACCAGTACCGCGACGCGTTGCGAACCGGAACGCAGCAGCAGCACCCAGTACTGCCGGTGAGCTTCGGGCAGGGCGGCGATATCGCCGAGCAGGTGCGGCAGGAAATGGAAGGGATAGCGATTGCCTTGCCACTCGGCCTCGCCGGCATCGCGGATCGCGCCCAGGCCTTTTTCCTTCAATTCCAGCACCTGTTCGATCATCGTCGACGGCACGGCGTAGATCTGGCTGCCCGCGCGGACCAGCAGGGTCTGGGTGACGGCCAGGGTCAGCGGCAGGTAGAGGTTGAAAACCGTCCCCCGGCCCGGCTCGGAGATGATCTCGATCCGTCCGCCCAGCGCGGCGACCGCCGTCTTCACCACGTCCATGCCGACACCGCGGCCGGCGACCTGGGTCAGTTCGGTGGCGGTCGAGAAACCCGGCTGGAAGATAAAATCGAGCAGGGCGGCATCGCTGATTTCCTGCCCCGGCTGGAGCAGGCCGAGCGCTTCGGCGCGTTCGCGGATACGCGCCCGGTCCAGCCCCCGGCCATCGTCGGCCAGCGACAGGATGATTTCGTTGGCTTCCTGGGCCAGCTTGAGGGTGATTTCACCGGTTTCCGGCTTGTCCGCCGCCTGCCGCTGCTCGCGCGCTTCGATGCCGTGGGTCACGGCGTTGCGCAGCATGTGCTCGATCGGCCCCATCATCTTTTCGAGGACCGAGCGGTCGACTTCGACATGGCCGCCGACAATGTCGAAGTTGGCCCGCTTGCCGACTTCCTTGGCGGTCTGCCGAACGATGCGGTACAGGCGCTCCGCCTGGCTGACGAAAGGCAGCATGCGCACGCCCATCAGTTCCTGCTGCAAGCCGCGGTTCAGACGTGCCTGCGCCAGGATCGCCGCATTGGCATCGTCGAGGTTCTTCAACAGGTTCTGCTGGACGGTCGCCACGTCGTTGACCGACTCGGCCATGAAGCGCGTCAGTTCCTGGAAGCGGGTGAAGCGGTCGAGTTCGAGCGGGTCGAATTCGGCCTGGCCTTCATGCGCCTGGGCAACGCGCGCCTGGATCTGGGTTTCCGCCTGGATTTCGATTTCGCGCAACTGGCGGCGCAGACGAATGACGTTTTCCGTGAGATCGAGCAGCGAGCCCTTGAGGCTGCGCATTTCGCCTTCGATCCGCGCCCGGGCGATCGACAGTTCGCCAGCCTCGTTGACCAGGCGGTCGACCAGATCGGCGCGCACCCGCAGCATGGCCCGCTGGCCGCTGCCTTCGCCGTCGGTCTCGGGATCGCCTGCCAATACCGGCACGGTGTCGGCCGGTGGGGCGTCGCCGCCGGCCGGCGCTTCGTCGACGCCGTCCTCGACCGGGCCGCTACGCAGCCGCTCGGTGGCCAGGGCCAGGGCATCGCAACCGGCCTCGATCTCGTCGATCAGGGCAGCACTGGCAGTGCCGGCCTTGATCGCATCCTGAACCCGGGCTTCGAGCAGATGCGTCGCTTCGCCCAGGTTCATCGCCCCGGCCATCCGCGCATTGCCCTTGAAGGTGTGCAGCAGGCGGGCAATCGCCCGCGGCGGCGCTTCCTCGCCGGGGCCGATGCGCCAGGCGCGCAATTGCTCGGTCAGCTCACGCAGTTGATCCGCGGCTTCCTCGAGGAAGATCGGCAGTAGCTGCTCGTCCAGTTCGTCGGTCAGCTGGCGAACCGGCTCGACCGGCGCCGGCAATTCGTCTGCCACCGGCACCGGAATCTCGGCGGCATCCTGGCGCATGCCCGGTAACGGAATGATCTGCGCCCCGCCACCTGCTTCGTCAGGCGTGGCGACAGGCTCGACGATTGCCCCGGGATGATAGATGTCTTCCAGGGCCGCCAGCAGTTGCGGCTGTTCTTCCGGCGCCTGCTGCGCGGCCAGTCCGGCGAACATTTCTTCCAGCGTCAGGATGGCCTGACGTACGGTTTCCAGACCTTCGATACTGTCCGGCTGCGCCGAGGTGTCACGCCGCAACAGGGCATGTTCCAGCGCATAGGCCAGGTGATGCAGCGGCATCAGGCCAACGGTGGCGGCAATGCCGCCGAGCGTATGGGCGGCCCGCGTCATTTCGAAGGTCGTCGGCGCGACCGGCTCGGCTTCCAGCGCGGCGAAGCTGTCGACCAGGGTTTGCAGATGGCCGCGCGCTTCCTCGCGGAAGATGTCGTACAAGGTCTGCGCAGTGCCCTGAGCCGCCGTTTCCGCTTCGGTTTCGGCAAACAGCGCTTCGGGCTCTTCCAGTTCCAGCTCGAACCCGCCTTCGAGTTCGGGGAATGCCACATCGGCGACAGGCTCGTCGATGTCGACGACGGGCGTCGCCTCGACTGCCGGCGGCACCTCCTCCGGCAAGGGCGCAGCGACCGTTTCCGCCTCCTCGACCAGCGGCACGGCTGCCGGTGTCGACTCCGCCGGCTGCTCGGTGGTGCCTCGCAGGGCGGCGGCGAGCGCGACCAGGTGGGCGGCGTCCGGCAACTGGCCGGTACCGTTCTCAAGCAGGGCGACCCATTCGCTGAAAACCCTGTGCTCTTCGTCGATCAGCGCCAGCAACTCGGGCGTCACGGCCATGTCCTGGCGCAGCCAGAGATTCAGGGTCTGTTCGACGGCCCAGGCGGTTTCTCCGAGTTCGACCAGGCCGACCATCCGCCCGGACCCCTTCAGGGTATGGGTGCACCGGCGGATCGTCGTCAATGCCTCGCGGTCATGCACATCGGCCGTCAGCAGGGCCTTCTGGGTGGCCATTTCGGCCAGCACCTCGTGGCCTTCCTCGATGAAGATGGCCAGCAGTTCGGCGTCGATTTCCTCGTGGCTGGAACTGGCCAGCTGCAGGGTTTCCGCCGACGGTTGCGGCGCATCGACCTGGGAGACACGCAGGCCGGACAGGGCAACATCGACCTGCTCGCCCGACTCCAGGGCCGCCAGCACTGCCTTGGCGGATTCGCCCAGTTCGCGGTCGGCAACCAGATCGGCGTCTTTCTGGATGGCTTCGAGATTCTGTTTGAGTTCCTGCAGACGCTGCTCGTCCGGTGCTTCGCGCAGCGCGCTGGCAAGCGCCTTGGCCTCACGCGCCTGTTGCGCCAGCTCGGCTTCGACGGTCAGTGCCGCTTCGGCCGCCGCATCGGTATCGGCCACCAGTTCATCGCCGTGCAGGCGACGGATGAAGGCATCGTAACTGGTCTCACCGTGTTGCAGCGCGTCGATGAAGAAACCGAGCGCCGACAGTTCGTCGGCGACCTGCTGGAAATCGGCATCCTGCGGCTGGTAACCGGCCGCGGCAAAAGCCTCGATATGCGCGGTCGTGCGCTTCAGGCTGGCCACCGCGGAGAAATGCCCAAGCATGGCCAGCGCGCCGCCGACCTGCTTGAGCGGCGCATCCAGCGCCGCCATGTCAAAGCCCTTGGCGGGCGACCGGAAGAAGGCATCCAGGGTCTGTTCGATCTGCGCCAGGTTGCTCTGGATTTCCCGGCCAACCTGCGCAATCAGCAGCCTCTCCTGCGCCCGCCGGGTCATCTCGTCGAGCAGCGGAATGTCGCCGGCCGTGGCCGCACGCCCGGCAATGCAGGCATGAATGCGGTCAACCATCAGGTCGACCTGCTGGGCGAAGTCGGCACCGAGACGCAGGAAGTTTTCGTGGGCGTTCTGCAGCAGCAGGATGGCCGTCGCCACTTCCATCGCCACGCCGTCGTTGAACCGTTTGACGTCGTCCTGCAACCAACCGGCGATCGCCGCCAGCGCCTGACCGAGCCGCTTCAGGTCGGTATGGCCGATTTCTCCGGTGATCTGCGCTGCCGTCTGGGCCAGTTCGCCAAAGGAGGTCAGACTGCCGGGACTGCCCGAACAGTACTTGTTCCAGACCTCCTCGATGCTGACGAGTGCTTCGCGCAAGCGTCGCAGTGCCTGCTCCTGGGCATCGGGCAGGGTCTGCAGCGAAGCCACGGCCGGCAGATGCGCAGGCAGGTCGAAAATATGCTGCGCCTGGGCAACCAGCGAATCCGGTCCGGCCGGTGTCCGGGCAACGTAGTACAGCGCCTCGCGCATCACGCGTTCGGCCAGTTTGCCGGAGCCATCGAGCAGACGACGGATCTGCAGGTCGATGCGCGCACACAGTTGCCGGGCCAGCGGCTCGATCGAGATATCGGGATTATCCAGGGCCTCGAGGAAGGCCTGCGAGACCCACCAGAACGAACGCGCGCCGGGGGTCGGTTGAATCGCTTCGATCGCTGCCAGCGCTTCACTCATCGCCTGCCGGCCGCTGGCTTTCTGCTCGGGCTGGGTCAGCCACTTGAGCAAGCCCTTCTGGAAACGGGTGCGCTGCTTGCGCAGGACCTTGTGCATTTCCTCCGTCGTCAGCGCCGGCGGTGTCACGGTCGAACGCGGCGGGCGCAGGCTCAGGTCGGGATAGAACAGATCGCCCGGATGCACCGGCGGCAAGCCGCGGACTTCCGCCAGGCGGGAACAGAGCGGGAGCATGCGCAACGGCTGGTGCGGCTCGCCGGCCAGCAGGTCGTCGAGATACTGGCGCAGCCCGGCCAGCGCCTCATGGGCCACCGACTGTGCCGCTTCACCAGCCGGCAGGCGTTCTTCTTCCAACGCGAGCAACAGGGCTTCGAGCGACTCGGTCAACTCCGTAATGCCGTTCAGACCGACGATGTCGAGCGCCCCATGGACCTGGTGCACATGGGTGCGACAGAATTTCAACTGCGTCGCATCGGCATTCGCCACGAACAGGTCGAGCGCCTCCCCGGCGCGTTGCAGCGCCTGGTCGATCTCGCCCTTGACCCACGTCAGCGGGCCCAAATCGAATTCAGTTGCCGCGTTCATGCTCTCTCGCGTTGGTGGCTCAATCGACCTTGAAACCGGCGACCGAGCCCTTGAGTTCGGATGCCAGCGCGGACAGTTCGTCAACGGCCTCGGCGGTACGCTGCGTACCCGCCGTGGTCTGTTCGGTAACGCGCAGGATGTCCTGCATCAGCCGCGCCACCTGGGTGGCCGAATCGGCCTGGCTCTGGGTGGAGCTGGAAATGCGCTGAATCAGGCCGGCCAGATCGCGGGAAACCTGACCGATCTCGGACAGCGCCTGGCCGGCGGCGTCAGACAGCTTGGCGCCCTCGACCACACCCTGGGTCGATTGTTCCATGGCGGATACGGCGTCCTGGGTGTCGGTCTGAATGGTCTTGACGATGGCCGCGATCTGCTTGGTCGCCTCGCCGGAACGTTCGGCCAGCCGTTGCACTTCCTCGGCAACCACCGTGAAACCGCGCCCGGCATCGCCGGCCGATGCGGCCTGGATGGCGGCGTTCAGCGCGAGCACGTTGGTCTGTTCGGTAATGTCGGAAATCAGTTCGACGATTTCGCCGATCTCCTGCGAGCTTTCGCCGAGGCGCTTGATCCGCTTCGAGGTTTCCTGGATCTGGTTGCGGATTTCGTTCATGCCCTTGATCGAGTCCTGCACCGCCTGCGTCCCCTTTTCGGCGGCCTGCAGCGACTGGTTTGCCACCTGCGCCGACTGGGCGGCGTTGCTCGACACCTCGGTCATCGAGCGGGCCATGTCCAGCGCCGACTGACCGGCTTCCTGAATTTCGACCGACTGACGTTCGGCCGCGGTGAGCAGCTCGGCCGACGTCTGGCGGGCGATTTCAGTCGCCGCCGTCACGCGGTTCGCCGCATCGTTGATGCGGCCGACCAGCACGCGCAGTTCTTCAATCGTGTAGTTGATCGAGTCGGCGATGGCGCCGGTGATGTTCTCGCTGACGGTTGCGGTCACGGTCAGATCGCCGTCGGCGAGGTCGCCGAGTTCGTTCATCAGCCGCAGAATGGCGTCCTGATTTTCACGGTTGACCTGTTCCGAGCTCAGGCGCTGCTTTTCAACTTCCTGGGTACGCCGTTCGGCATCGTCGCGATAGACCTTCACCAGCTTGGCCAGCGCCGCCAACGCCACCAGTACCAGAACCAGCACCGAGACGATGAAGCCGCCGCGGCCGCTGAGTGTTTCCTGATAGCCGCGCGCCAGTTCGTCGGTCGCCTTGAGCAGATCCTCGCTGTCGCGGAAGATGCGCGAACCGGCCTGCTTGGACAGGACCAGCGGCTGCATGTTGCCGAGAATGCCGGAAATGGCGGCCTCGTAATCCTTGAAAGCGGTTTCCAACGCTTCGACCTTGGCCCGGATATCGGCATCGGCAGCCCCACGCCCCAGCCCCTGCATCAACTCACGGAAGTTGTTGGTGTCCTTGCCGAGCAGGAAAGCCACCTCGGGGTTGATTTCGGCGCCGACCAGCAGCGCCGAAGCGTTCTTGGCGATCCGTTGCGTCAGCATCACCAGCTGGTTGGCGGCGGCGATGTCGCGGGCACCGGCCCCGGACTGCAGCTTGAGCGCGGCAACCTGCTCGGTCAGCTCGAGCATGATGGCATTCTTGTCGTCGATGGTCGCCACGTTGCGACCGAGCTCGATCAGGTTCTTTTCCTGACCGATCACCGTCGCCGCATCCTTTTCGGACTGTGCCCAGCGTTCGCTCAGCGCATCCAGCTGCGCCTGCACGGCCAGCGGCGAAGCGCCGACGCTGACGTTGCCGAGTTCGCCACCGCGCGTGACCTTTTCCATCAGGTCGGCGAAGGTTGCGCGCGACTCCTTGAGTTGGGCAAAAGCCACCGGGTCACCCTGCAGGGCCAGCGACGAGGCTTTGGCCAGGCGCTGCGAGAGCATGCGCATTTCACCGGCGGCAGCGACGTAGGCGGTCGCCTGGGCCGAATCTCGGTTATCGCGGGCGACCAGCACGGCGATGACGAGCAGGACGGCAAAGAAAACGCCGGCCAGTATCTTCATCTGCTGGTTGGCCGACTTGCCGGCCAGGAAACCCGGACCGGGAGCCTTCTTGACCGGCGGTGCCGGCACTTCGTCACCGGTGACGGTCAGCGGCGACACGTCCTTCTTCGATGCCCCGAATTTCGGGAGTTTGAAGCTCAAAGCCATTTCTACCCTCCACTTGGGCTCCTTCAATGGAGCCCGCGCTTAAATTCCAATATTCATGAACCCACGATCGGCGAGCAGTTCACGAACCGCCAGCTTGCGCCAGACCTTGCCGTCGTTGTCGGTAAAGCGCTGCCGGCCCCAGACCGGATACGCCTCGTCGACCGCCATCGGTTCGAAGTTTTCCGGTTTCTTCAGGCCGAGCATCCGCGACACCAGCAGGGCAGCATTCGATCCGTGGCGGACGCCGATCAGCAGCAAGCGGGTGTTGGCGTTGCGCGGCGTCGGTGCCGCGCCGAGAAAGGCCGCGAAATCGGTCACCGCATAGAGGTTGCCGCGCACGTTGGCGATCCCGGAGAACCAGGGATGCACCAGCGGCACGCTGGCCAACTGGGGAGCCTGCACGATCTCGCCGCCATCCGAGAGATCGATCAGCCAGCCTTCGCCGGCGACATCGAGCCCCAGCCAGGAAGCGCCCCGGTGGCCCTGCGCCGCCTCACTGAGCCGGCCGGCCAGGTAAGCCTGAAAATCGCGCAGACTGCTCTTGCGGGCCATGTCGGTCAGGGCAAGGCAGCGATACGTTGCAGCAATTCCTGGGGATTGAGCGGCTTGACCAGATAATCGACCGCCCCCTGACGCAGCCCCCAGATCTTGTCGGTTTCCTGCCCCTTGGAGGTACAGACGATGACCGGGATATGCTTGGTTTCCTCGTCGCGGGTCAGCGTCCGGGTCGCCTGATAGCCATTGAGCCCGGGCATGACGACGTCCATCAGGATCAGGTCGGGCTTGGTGGCCTTGGCCTTGGCAATGCCTTCCTCGCCGTTCTCGGCGGTGGACACGAGGTAGCCGGCCTTGCTGAGCAGATCGACGGCAAAAAAGCGTTCGGTTGGCGAATCGTCGATGACGAGAATATTCTTGACGGGCATGCGTGCTCCCTGAACTACGACTGTATGGTTTGTGTTTCCGCCGGCAGTGCAAAGGTCGCGACCGTCTGCAGCAGGCTGTCCTTGGTGAAGGGCTTGGTCAGGTACTGGTCGGACCCGACCATGCGACCGCGCGCGCGGTCGAACAGGCCGTCCTTGGACGACAGCATGATCACCGGCGTGGTCTTGAAGCGGGGGTTTTTCTTGATCAGTGCGCAGGTCTGATAACCGTCGAGGCGGGGCATCATGATGTCGCAGAACACTACGGCCGGCTGGTGGTCGGCGATCTTGGCCAGGGCATCGAAGCCATCCTCGGCGAGCACGACCTGGCAGCCGGCCTGGACGAGAAATATCTCGGCGCTCCGGCGTATCGTGTTGCTGTCGTCGATGACCATGACGCGAACGCCGCGCAGTCTCGATAAATCAGTCAATTCCCTGCCCCCTGAGTGTTTCTTGGCGCACTTGGCATATAGGTGTCATCTTACTACGGAAGTCGGGAAGTGCCGCAATGCCTGTACATTGTTTCGGGCTCTCGGACAAAACTCGGAGAGAACGGGATTCGGATAGAATCAGGGCATTCAACCAGAAAGTACCGCACCGTCCAACGGTGCCTTTCCCGATGCAGAAACCGCGCACCACCCCTGCCACGCCGCCGCAGGTTCTTGTCTTTGCCGCCAGCGACCCGACCTGTGGCGCCGGCATCCAGGCCGACATCCTGACCCTGGCCAGCCTGGGCTGCCACCCGCTGACCGCCCTGACCGCCGTCACCGTGCAGGACACCACCGGCGTCAGCAGCCTGCAGCCGCTCAGCGCCGAATTGCTCGAACAGCAGGCGCGCACGGTGCTGGAAGACATGCCGGTCGCCGCCTTCAAGATCGGCCTGCTCGGCAGCGTCGAAAACGTCCTGGCCGTTGCCGAGATCGTTTCCGATTACCCAGACATCCCGCTGATCTTCGATCCCGTGCTGGCCTCCGGCCGCGGCGACGAACTGTCCGGCGAGGAGATCATCGCCGCGATGCGCGAGATGCTGTTGCCGCAGACCACCATCATCACGCCCAATGCGCCGGAAGCCCGACGTCTGGCCGAAAGCGACGAGGACGAGAACGAGCCGACGCTCGACGTCTGCGCCGCCCGCCTGATCGAGATGGGCGCCCAGTACGTGCTGATCACCGGCACCCACGAAAACACGCCGCTGGTGGTCAACACCCTCTACAACGACCAGGGCGTGCTCCGCCACGACCGCTGGGAGCGCCTGCCGGGCAGCTACCACGGTTCGGGGTGCACGCTGGCCTCGGCGATTGCCGGCTGCATCGCCGGCGGTGCCAGCATCGAGGAAGCCGTGCGCGATGCCCAGGATTACACCTGGCAGGCCCTGGACAAGGGGTTCCGCGCCGGCATGGGCCAGTTCATTCCCGACCGCATGTTCTGGGCCCGCGAGGACGGCGAAGAGCAAGAGAAGGACAAAGGCGATGCGCCGGCCTGAGCTGCACGGCCTCTACGCGGTGACGCCGGACACCGATGACGGCGCCACACTGCTGCGCCAGGTCGAGGCTGCGCTGGCCGGTGGTTGCCGCATCGTCCAGTTGCGCGACAAGCGCAGCCGCATGCACGAACGCGTTGCCCGCGCCCACGCGCTGCGTGATGTCACCCGGCGCCACGGCGCCCTGCTGCTGATCAACGACGATCTGGCGCTGTGCCAGCTGGTCGATGCCGACGGGGTGCACCTCGGCCGTGACGACGGCGACCTGCGCATCGCCCGCGCCATCCTCGGCCCCGGGCGCATCCTCGGCGCCTCCTGTTATGCCGACCTCGACGCAGCCCGCGCCGCGATTGCGGCGGGTGCCGACTACGTCGCCTTCGGCGCGGCCTTTGCATCGCCGACCAAACCCGACGCCGCGCACGCCCCGCTGGCGCTTTACGCTCGTGCCAAAACCGAACTCGACGCGCCCGTCTGCGCCATCGGCGGCATCACCGTTGACAACGCGGCACCGCTGATCGATGCCGGCGTCGACCTGCTGGCCGTCATCACCGATCTTTTCTCGGCGCCGGACATCGAAGCCCGCGCCGACCAGTATCAACGACTTTTTGCGAAAGCCCGACCATGACCTCACGTAACGAAGAACTCTTTGCCCGCGCCCAGAAACACATCCCCGGCGGCGTCAATTCGCCGGTGCGCGCCTTCCGCTCGGTCGGCGGCACGCCGCTGTTCTTCAAGAAGGGCGTCGGCAGCCAGGTCCAGGATGCCGACGGCAAGTGGTACACCGACTACGTCGGCTCCTGGGGCCCGATGATTCTCGGCCACGCCCACCCGCAAGTCATTGCCGCGGTCCAGGAAGCCGTCGTTGACGGCCTTTCCTTCGGCGCACCGACCGAACGCGAGGTCGAAATCGCCGACCTGCTGTGCGAGATGGTGCCGTCGCTCGACATGGTCCGCCTGGTGTCTTCGGGCACCGAGGCAACGATGAGCGCGATCCGTCTGGCGCGCGGCTTCACCGGCCGCGACATCCTGGTCAAGTTCGAGGGCTGCTACCACGGTCACGCCGACCACCTGCTGGTCAAGGCCGGCTCGGGCCTGCTCACCTTCGGCAATCCGTCGTCGGGCGGCGTCCCTGCCGGCACCGCCGAAACGACCATGGTCCTGACCTACAACGATCCGCAGGGCCTGGCCGAAGCCTTCAAGGCGCACGGCGACAAGATCGCCGCCGTGATCGTCGAGCCGGTGGTCGGCAACATGAACCTGATCGCACCGACGCCGGAATTCCTCAAGGCCATGCGCGACCTGACCGCGCAATACGGCGCCGTGCTCATTTTCGACGAAGTGATGACTGGCTTCCGCGTCGGCCTGAAAAGCGCGCAGGGCCTGTTCGGCATCACCCCCGACCTGTCCACCTTCGGCAAGGTGGTCGGCGGCGGCATGCCGATGGGCGCCTTCGGCGGCCGCCGCGAGATCATGGAAAAGATCGCCCCACTCGGCCCGGTCTACCAAGCGGGCACCTTGTCCGGCAACCCGATCGCCACCGCCGCCGGCCTGGCCACGCTGAAGCTGATCCAGGCGCCGGGCTTCTACGAAACGCTGACGGCGAAAACCAAGGCGCTGTGCGATGGCCTGGTTGCCGCCGCCAACAAGCACGGTGTCGCCTTTGCCGCTCAGAACGTCGGCGGCATGTTCGGCCTCTATTTCGCCGAGCGCTGCCCGGGCACCTACGACGAAGTGCTGGCCTGCGACAAGGAAGCCTTCAACCGCTTCTTCCACGCGATGATCGCCGCCGGCCACTATTTCGCCCCGTCGGCCTTCGAAGCCGGCTTCGTCTCGGCCGCGCACAGCGATGCCGACATCGCCGGCACCATCGCCGCCGCCGATGCCTGGTTCGGACAAGCAAAATGAGCACCGCGTCTGCCTGGATCGTCCTCTTTTTCGCCGGCCTGTGCGAAATCGGCTGGGCGGTCGGACTGAAATACACCGAAGGATTTTCGCGCCTGTGGCCGAGCGTGGCGACAGTCATCGCCATGATCGTCAGCGTCGTCCTGCTCGGCTGGTCGCTGAAAACCCTGCCGCTGGGCACTGCCTACGCGGTGTGGACCGGCATCGGCGCGGTCGGCACGGCCATCTGCGGCATGGTCCTGTTCGGTGAATCGCGCGAGGCGCTGCGCCTGGCCAGCATCGCCCTGATCGTTGCCGGCATCGTCGGGCTCAAGCTGCTGACGCCCGACAGCCACTGATCACATCAGGAACAGCGTCGCCAGGCCGAGGAAGATGAAGAAGCCGCCGGAATCGGTGAGCGCGGTGATCATCACCGAGCCGCCGATGGCCGGATCCGCGCCGAACTTCTGCCGCATCAGCGGAATGCCGACCCCGGCCAGCGCGGCAAGCAGCAGGTTGAGCGTCATCGCCGCGGTCATCACCAGCCCGAGCTGGTAGCTGCCGTACAGCCACCAGGCGGCGACGCCGAGCAAACCGCCCCAGATCAGGCCGTTGATGCTGGCCACGCCGAGTTCCTTGCGCAGCAGGCGGCGCATGGCGTCCGGCTGGACCTGCCCCATGGCAATCGCGCGCACGATCATGGTGATCGTCTGATTGCCGGAATTGCCGCCGATGCCGGCGACAATCGGCATCAGCGCAGCCAGGGCCACCAGTTTCTCGATCGACCCCTCGAAAGCGCCGATCACGCGCGAGGCAATGAAGGCGGTGACCAGATTGACCGCCAGCCAGGCCCAGCGGTTCTTCACCGAGTCCCAGACCGAGGCGAAGATGTCTTCTTCCTCGCGCAGACCGGCGTGCGCCAGTTGCTCCTGTTCGGCTTCCTCGCGGATGAAGTCGACCACGTCGTTAACGGTGACACGGCCAAGCAGCCTGCCTTCCGGATCAACCACCGGCGCCGACACCAGGTCATAGCGCTCGAAGGCCTTGGCCGCGTCCTCGGCATCGTCGTCCGGCTCGAACTCGACGAAATCCGATTTCATCAGTGCGCCGACTTCGCTTTCCGGGTCGCTGACCAGCAGCACATTGACCGGTAGCACGCCTTTCAGGTGTTCCTCGCGGTCGATCACGAACAACTGGTCGGTGTGATCGGGCAATTCCTCGAAACGGCGCAGGTAACGCAGCACGACTTCCAGCGTCACATCCTCGCGCACGGTGACCATGTCGAAGTCCATGATCGAACCGACCGAGTCTTCCGCGTAGGACATCGCCGCCCGCAGGTGCTCGCGCTCCTCGGCCGGCAGGCTGCGGAAGACGTCATCGATAACGCCTTGCGGCAGGTCCGGAGCCAGGTCCGCGAGTTCGTCGGCGTCGAGGGTTTCGGCGGCGGCAACGAGTTCGTTGCGGGCCATCGTCTCGATCAGGCTTTCGCGCACCGCATCCGAGACTTCGAGCAGGATATCGCCATCGTGCTCGGCCTTGACCAGATCCCAGACGATCAAGCGTTCGTCGGGCGGCAGGGCTTCGAGGATGTAGGCAATGTCGGCGGGGTGCATCGGCTCCAGCTTGTGCTGGAGTTCGTGCAGGTGCTGCTTGTGCACCAGGTCTTCGACCAGATCGTGGCGCGGACCTTCCTGACGATGAACCAGATCCTCGACCAGTTTGTGCCGGGCGAGCAGGGTCTGCACCTCGGCCAGGCGCTCCTGCAGGTCGTCACTATCGGTCAGTTGGTTGTCTTCGCTCATGGTGCAGTGCCGCAAAAGATGCACCATTTTAGCACCGCCAGGCAGGCTGCCACTTGGCGAATTACTGCGGATTTCCCCTAGGGAAGCACCGCCGACGGCATGCGCGCCAGGATGATCGCCGTTTTACGCCCGAGGCCCGGCGCATTGCGGTTGCGGTCGTAAAAGCGCGGATTGGGCACCATCCCGGCCAGCCGGGCGGCCTGGGCCGGCCCCAGCTGAGCGGCGCTGACGCCGTAATAGTGACGGGCCGCCGCCTCGGCACCGAAAACCCCGTTACCCCATTCGATCACGTTGAGATAAACCTCGAAAATCCGCTGCTTGCTCCACAGGTTTTCCAGCATCAGGGTGATCACGGCCTCGTTGGCCTTACGGAAATACGATTTGCTCGGCGACAGGAAGAGGTTTTTCGCCAGTTGCTGGCTGATGGTCGAGCCGCCGGCGACGAAACGCCCCTTCTTCTGGTTCTTTTCAATGGCTTTCTGGATACCTTCCCAATCGAAGCCTTCATGATCGACGAACTTGGCGTCTTCGGCAGCGATGATCGCCCGCTTCAGATGCACGGAAATCTTCTCGTACGGCACCCACTGCTGACGCAACTGGGCCTGCGGGTTCTTCTGCCGCAACTCGGCCAGGCGAATTTCCATGAAGCGGGTCATGCCGGGATTGAAACTCCCCCAGAACATCACCCACAGGAACAGCCAGAGCAGCCAGGCGAAAGCCAGCGCCAGCAGGGCCAGCAGCCCCCACTTCAGCCAGCGGCCGACGGCTTTCATCCGACCAGCGCCGCCCGCAGTTCGGCCAGCACGGGTGCCGTCGCCGGGCGCACGCCGCGCCAGACAAAAAAGGCTTCGGCCGCCTGCCCCACCAGCATGCCCAGGCCGTCGGCACAGCGCCCAGCCCCTTGCATCCTGGCCTGGGCGAGAAAAGGCGTTTCCCCCTTGCCGTACATCATGTCGTAAGCCAGCGAGGCTGGAGCGAACAAGCCGGCCGGCAGGGGCAGGGTGGCGCCGCTCAGGCTGGCCGAGGTGGCGTTAATGACCAGATCAAAGGAATTTCCCGCCAGATCAGCGAAACTCGACGCCCGGACCGGACCCAGATCGGCAAAAACATCGGCCAGCAATTGCGCCTTGTCGCTACTGCGATTGGCAATCACCAGCGTCGCCGGGCGGGTCGCCAGCAGCGGTTCGACGACGCCGCGTGCGGCACCGCCGGCGCCAAGCAACAGGATGCGCCGACCGGCCGGCGAGAAGCAGAGGTTGTCGACGATATCGGCAACTAGGCCGGCACCGTCGGTATTGTCGCCGCAGCATTGCCCATCGACGAAACTCAGCGTATTGACCGCGCCGGCCCGCTTGGCCCGCGGCGTCAACGCCGCGCACATGCGGAAGGCCTCTTCCTTGAACGGCACCGTCACATTGGCACCTCGACCACCGGCCGCGACGAAGGCTCGCACCGCCTCGGCAAAACCATCGACCGGCGCCAACCGTGCCTCGTAAATCACCGACTCACCGGTCTCCCGGGCGAAGGCAGCGTGAATGAACGGAGACTTGGAATGGGCAATCGGGTTGCCGAAAACGCAGTAAAGGTCGGTCATGGTTCAGCGGCTGCTTGAGTCGAGCGTATCGCCCGGGACGAAATTCCATTCCCGGGCAAAGGACAGGATGGTCGCCCCGCCCATCGCCTCGCGCGGGATCGGGCCGAACGGCGCGGCCATCCGGAGAATGCGCATGGCCGCCTGGTCGAGAACCTTGTGCCCCGACGAGCGGGAAATTTCGGCGTTGAACAGGCTGCCGTCCTCGACCCGCAATTCAACGAAGATGACGACGCGCCCGTAAAGCTTGCCGCGCGCCTCATCCGGATAATTCAGGGTGCCGATGCGCTCGACCTTCTGTTTCCAGGCGTCGAAATACGGCGCCAGCGTGTATTCCTGGGCACGCGCGCCGACAAACTTCTTCTGTGGCCGCTTGTTGTACTCGTCGGCCATCTTGGCAATCTCGCCCTCAAGCCGGGCCATCGCCCGCGCTGCATCGGCAAGATCGCGCCCGCTCAGCGGCGAAGGTACGGGCTGGTCGCTGCGCGTCTCGGCAGTCGCCACCTTGGCCAGGCTGGCGGCCTGGGTCAGCATCTTCTGTTGCGCGGCCTCAAGCTCCTGCACCCGCTTGCGCATCTGCTGCAGATCGCTGCCGTCGACTTGCTGGCGGGTCGGCGGTAGCGGCGTCCTGGCCCGGCGATCGGCGTCGGTGTTGCCGCCGCCGTCGAGGTTGGCTTGCGCCAGCGCCTGGGCGTCGCTCGGCGGCCGTTGCGACCGGGCATTGACCAGGATGATGTCGAGCGCCTTCTCGCGCGCCACTTGCGAGGCTTCAGGAAAAGCGAAATGCAGACTGAGCAGCAGCGCGTGAACCAGCAGCGAGACCCCGATGGCCAACCACAGGCGCCGGTCGTTGCCCGGCACACGATAGGGTCTCAGGTGCACTTTCCCGCTCACTGCGACACGTCCTCCTCAGCCTCCACCGGATCGGCCGCATCAAGCAGGTTCAGGAAACGCATGTCGACTTCCGGACCGAGCAGGTCGATGTGCTCGACCGACAGGCGCAGACGCTGCCCCGGCAGCAGATCGGGCGGCGCCGACGGCACCCGCACCAGCAACGGCAGATGATCAAGCTTGCACAGTTGCTCGCGGCGCACGGTCGCTTCGATCTCGGCGACCTGATGCTGCTGCAGCCAGCGCAGGCACCAGTAACGCTCCATCAGACGCTGGAATTCGGCGTAGGCGGCGTAGGTCAGTTCGAAATCGCGCATCGCCCCAAACAGCTCGGCCGACTTCTGCGGAAAAGGCGGCGGATTGCCGCGCAGGCAGGCGATCAACTGCCACTGGTTGACCAGGTCGCAGTAGCGGCGCAGCGGCGAGGTCATCCAGGCGTATTGCGGCACGCCCAGGCCTTCGTGCGGCAGCGGCGAGGTGGTCATGCGCACCTTGCCCTGGGTCTGGGCGCGGTACAGGCAGGCAATGTTCTTCTCGGCGAGCAGGCCACCCCAGGTCGAATTGGCGACGATCATCAGCTCGGCGACCAGCTTGTCGAGCGGACTGCCGCGCTTGCGCTCGGAAATCTCGACCGAACAGCTTTCCGGGTCGGCAAGATCGCCGACGATGGCGAAGTTGTAGTCGTTGATGCCCTGCGTTGCCGACGGCTTGCCGCGGCGGCCTTCGCAGGCGTTGGCGAAGTGCCACAGGTGCAGCAGTTCGCGGGCAAAGGGCTTGTCCGGCAGGGCACCGCCGACCGTCTCGGCGTTGAACCAGGGTTCGACGTCATGGTGACGCAGGTTGTCGGCGATATGCACCAGTTCGACGCAGGATTCGTGGGAAAGCACCTCGAACACGTCGTTGACCGTCAGATACAGCGACACCGCCGGACAATCGACGCCACCGGCCAGCGTGTAATTCTGGACCACGGCATCGGGCAGCATGGTGATCTTGTTGCCGGGCATGTACACCGTTGACAGTCGGGCGCGGGCAACGCCGTCGAGCGGCGAACCGTGTTCGATGGCCAACCCCGGCGCGGCGATGTGGATGCCGATGCGGGTGCCGATGCCGGGCAGCCAGGTCACCGACAGCGCGTCGTCGATCTCGGTGGTGTTGGCGTCGTCGATCGAGAAGGCGCGCACGCCGGCCTTCGGCAGATCGGACGGCAGGCCGGGCGCCTCAAGCGCCGGGAAGCCGGTGCCCCTGGGGAACTGCTCGTGCAGGAAGCGCTTGTAGTGCAGGTGGTAGGCCGACTTGATCGCACCGCACTTGAACAGCAGTTGCGCGGCGGACAAGCCGGTTTTGGCGCAGGCGCTCTCGAAGGCCTTGGTTTCCGGCTTGTTGCGATCCGGCGCGTAGAGCAGGGCATCGGTCAAGGCGCCGATTTCCGGCGGCAGGCGGAATTCCTTCAGCTCGGCGAGCCAGCCTTCCATCGCCAGCGCTTGCTGACGCTTTTTTTCAAGATTGGCCAGAGCAGCTGCGAGAATGTCGGCAGGCGCCTTGCGGAAGCGGCCCTTGCCTTTGCGGTGGAAGTAGACGGGCGCTGCGTGCAGGGCAAGCAGCACCGCCGTCGCTTCGAGCGGCGCGGGGTCGTGTCCGTAGTAATCACGGGCAAAATCCAGAAACGAAAATTCGCCATCGCTGACGCACTCCCACAGGAAATCGGCCTCGATCTCCCCGGCCAGCGGCGTCGCCTGCTCAAGCAGGTGGGCGGCGGAGGGAGTCGCGAAACGCAACAACACGGTGGCGGCCTTGATCTTGCTGCGCTTGCCGGTCGGCAATTCGACCTGCAACGAGCTGTCGTTGTCGGCCATGATGGTGCCGGCCTTGAAGCCGCCGTCTTCTTCAAACAATACATTCATCGGCGGATTATAGCCCGGCAAATTCAATGAGTTGCGGCAACATCTCGGGAAAGCGCGTGAAGCTGTGGTCGCCGCCCTCGAAGACGCTCTGCCGGCAGCCGAACCAGAAAGCCTGGGCATCGTGGTAGTCGAGCACTTCGTCGCCGGTTTCCAGCCACAGCCAGTAGCGCGACGGCGTCGGCGGCAATACCTGGGCCGACAATTGGGCAGCGTGTTCGGCGGTGAAACCGAAACGCTCGCCGCTGTGGTAATTGACGTGTTCGCCGACGAACTTGCCGACATCGATGCGGGCAACGGCAGCCGGGTTGATCAGTAGCGCCTTCAGTCCATATGTTTCAGCCAGAAAACTGACGTAATGACCGCCCAACGACGAGCCGACCAGGGTCACCGGCTCGTTGGCCGCTTCGATCCATTGCCCCATGTCGGCCATTGCCTGCGCCGGCACCGGCGACAGTTGCGGGCAATGGAACTTCTCGGCCAGGCCGCGCTCGGCCATCGCCGCCCCGAGCAGGCGCGCCTTCCACGAAGCCGGCGAGGAACAGAAGCCGTGCAGGTAGAGGATCAAGCCGTCCACTCCACCCAGCCCATCTGCGCCGTCAGCAGCACGATCACGCCGAAGACGATGCGGTACCAGGCGAATACGGTGAAGTCGTGGTTGGAAATGTAGCGGACCAGCGCCTTGACGCTGAGCATGGCGGCGACAAAGGAGGCAACGAAACCGACGGCGAACACCGGCAGGTCTTCCAGGCGCAGGATGTCCCAGTTTTTGTACACGTCGTAGATGGTCGCCGCGAACATGGTCGGAATGGCCAGGAAGAAAGAGAACTCGGTTGCCGTCTTGCGCGACAGGCCGAAAATCAGCCCGCCCATGATCGTCGCCCCCGACCGCGATGTCCCGGGGAACATCGCCACCGCCTGGGCGAAACCGACCTTGAGCGCATCCGGCCAGCGCATTTCGTCGACGCTGTTGATGCGCGGCTGGTAGACCTTGCGTTCGATGTACAGGATCAGGAAGCCGCCGACAATCAGCGCCCCGGCCACGGTCAGCGGATTGAACAGGTAGGTCTTGATGGTGCTGTGGAACATCAGCCCGAGCACCGCCGCCGGCAGAAAACCGACCACCAGCAGACCGACGAAACGCTGCTGCACCGGATCGGAACGCAAGCCGCCGGCAACCTTGACGATCCGCTCGCGATACAGCCAGCACACCGCCAGGATGGCGGCCAACTGGATGACGATCTTGAATACCTTGCTCTGCTCGTCGGTGTAGTCGAGCAGGCTGCCGACGATGATCAGGTGGCCGGTCGACGAGATCGGCAGGAATTCGGTCAGCCCCTCGACGATACCGAGGATCAGGGCTTTGAGAAGGAGAATCGGGTCCATGCGGGGCGTTCCATGACAAGAGCGCGCATTTTACCCTCATGGACGTGTCATGGCTTCGAGATCGGCCAGCCAGCGCAAGGCCTCGTCCCGACTTTCTCCACACATTTCCGCCGAGGGCTGCAGACCGGAACAGCAGCCCGGGCGCTCGGGCTGGCCAAACAAACGGCAACGCAGCTCGGCGTCGAGATGCCGGCAAGGCACACCGGCCGGCTTGGCCAGGGAACTGATCGACGGCGCGATGCAGCAGGCACCACAACCCGGCCGGCACGCCAGACTCACTTGCTGTCGGCCGGTGATTGCTGGCGGATCATGTGTTCGGCCAGCGTCGCATAGAGCGGTTTGGAAACCATGCGCGATACCGCCGACGCGATCAGCGCCGTCGCCATCAGGCCAATCACCAGCGAATAGCCGTCGACCATTTCCATGACGATGATGAAGGCGGTGATCGGCGCCTGCGTTGCCGCTGCCAGGAAGCCGACCATGCACAGGACGACGATGGTGGTTGGGAAGGCCTGGCCGGCCAGCAAGGGCACCAGATCCTGGCCGATGCCGGCGCCGATCGACAGCGACGGGGCAAAAATGCCGCCGGGCAGACCGGTCAGGTAGGAAACCACAGTCGCGACGAACTTGGCCGGACCGTAGTACCAGGGCAGATCGGCCTGGCCGCTCAACAGCGACTTGGTCTCGGCAAAACCGCTGCCCCAGATCACGCCGCCGGTAACCCAGCCCAGAGACGCCAGCAAGAGGCCGCAGAAGACCACGAACCAATAGGGATGCGCGCCGCGAAAACGCGCCAGTCGGCCGTGCCAGCCAATCACCGAGATGAGCAGCATGCGCGCGAACAGGCCGCCGGCAAAACCGGTGACGACGGCGCAGACGAGGATGGTGTACATCAGTTCCGAACTCTCGCCGAAGACCACGACCCGGCCAAAATAGTTGTCGTTGCCGAGGAAATACTGGGCAATCACCCCGGCCAGCACGATGGCGGTAATGACCACGCCGCTCATCCGCGACTCGACGCTGCGCGACAATTCCTCGATGGCGAAGACGATCCCGGCCAGCGGCGCGTTGAACGCCGCTGCGATCCCCGCCGCACCGCCGGCGACCAGCAGGTGCTGGCGATGAATGCGCAGCGTCGCCGGCATGAAACGCCCGGCCGCCGCCATCAGGCTGGCACCGACCTGCACGGTCGGCCCCTCGCGACCGAAGGAAAAGCCGGCACCGACCGCCGCCACCCCCAGCATGATCTTGCCGAAAGCGATGCGCAGCGAAACCAGCGGTCGCCACGGACCGGAGGGCGGTCGCTTCATCTCGGCAATCACTTGCGGAATGCCACTACCCTGCGCCCCGGGGAAGTACGTCCGGGTCAGCCAAAGCAACCCGGCGCCGGCCAGCGGCGTGACGATGAAGGGCATCCACGGGTAAAGCGCTGCCGCATGGGCAAACCGCTCGGCCGCACCATCGCTCAACAGGGCGAAGAGCACCGCCGCCAGGCCAACGACGATCCCGCACCCCCAAAACACCACGCGCCCGCCCCAGATGCGCAGACGCGCGAGCAGGTGATACTGGTTGGCGCGGACATAGACCTGCGCCTGCCGCAAACGACTTTCCAGTCGCTGGCGGACAGTCACCATCCAGCCCGGGTCAGGCAGCACGCGAGTCAGCCCGGTTTACAGCTTGCGATAGATCTCGGCACCGGTCTTGACGAACTCGACGGCCTTGGTTTCCATCCCCTTCTGCAAGGCATCTTCCTCGTTCAGGCCTTGTTGTGCAGCGAAATCGCGCACATCCTGCGTGATCTTCATCGAACAGAAGTGCGGACCGCACATCGAGCAAAAGTGCGCGACCTTGGCCGATTCCTTGGGCAGGGTCTCGTCGTGGAAGGACTTGGCCTTGTCCGGGTCGAGGCCGAGGTTGAACTGATCGTCCCAGCGGAACTCGTAGCGCGCCTTGCTCAAGGCGTTGTCGCGGATCTGCGCGCCGGGGTGGCCCTTGGCCAGGTCGGCGGCGTGGGCGGCGAGCTTGTAGGTGATGATGCCTTCCTTGACGTCGTCCTTGTCCGGGAGACCCAGGTGTTCCTTCGGCGTCACGTAGCAGAGCATCGCCGTGCCGTACCAGCCGATCATCGCGGCGCCGATGCCGCTGGTGATGTGGTCGTAGCCCGGCGCGATGTCGGTGGTCAACGGGCCCAAGGTGTAGAACGGGGCTTCCTTGCAGTATTCGAGCTGCAGGTCCATGTTCTCTTTAATGAGATGCATGGGTACGTGGCCCGGGCCTTCGATGATGGTCTGCACGTCGTGCTTCCAGGCGATCTCGGTGAGTTCGCCCAGCGTCTTCAGTTCGCCGAGCTGCGCTTCGTCGTTGGCATCGTAGATCGAGCCGGGACGCAGGCCGTCGCCGAGGCTGAAGGCCACGTCGTAAGCCTTCATGATTTCGCAGATTTCCTCGAAATGCGTGTAGAGGAAGCTTTCCTTGTGATGCGCCAGGCACCACTTGGCCATGATCGAACCGCCGCGGCTGACGATGCCGGTCATGCGGTTGGCGGTCATCGGGATGTAGCGCAGCAGCACGCCGGCGTGAATGGTGAAGTAGTCGACGCCCTGCTCGGCCTGTTCGATCAGCGTGTCGCGGAAGATTTCCCAGGTCAGGTCCTCGGCCTTGCCGTTGACCTTCTCCAGCGCCTGGTAGATCGGCACGGTGCCAATGGGAACCGGGCTGTTGCGGATGATCCACTCGCGCGTTTCGTGGATGTTCTTGCCGGTGGACAGGTCCATCACCGTGTCGCCGCCCCAGCGGATCGACCAGGTCATCTTCTCGACTTCTTCCTGAATGGACGAGCCGAGCGCCGAGTTGCCGATATTGGCGTTGATCTTGGTCAGGAAGTTGCGGCCGATGATCATCGGCTCACTTTCCGGGTGATTGATGTTGTTCGGGATGATGGCGCGGCCGCGGGCGACTTCGGAACGCACGAATTCCGGGGTGATTTCTTCCGGGATGCTGGCGCCGAAATTCTGGCCCGGATGCTGGCGGGTCAGCAGCTTGGCCATCTTCTCGCCCATCGGGCCGGTCGCTTTCAGCGATTCGATGTAGGCGGCGCGATTGAGGTTTTCGCGAATCGCCACGTATTCCATTTCCGGCGTGATGATGCCCTTACGGGCGTAGTGCATCTGCGACACATTGGCACCGGCCTTGGCGCGGCGCGGCTTACGGTGCAGGCCGGGGAAGCGCAGTTCATCAAGCGCCTTGTCGGCAGCGCGCTGACGGCCGAATTCGGACGACAGGTCGGGCAGTTCCTCGGTATCGCCGCGCTCGGCGATCCACTGCGCACGCATGGCCGGCAGGCCGGAGCGGATGTCGATCTGCACCGCCGGGTCGGAGTAGGGACCGGAACAGTCATAAACGTAGATCGGTGGATTCTTCTCGCCGCCGAAGCCGGTCGGCGTGTCGGCTTGCGAGATTTCACGCATCGGCACCCGGATGTCCGGCCGCGAGCCTTCGACGTAGATCTTGCGGGAATTGGGCAGCGGCTGGATGGCGGCCTCGTCGACGTGGGCGTTGGCGGCGAGGAAGGTGTCTTTGGCGTTCATGAGTGCTCCATGCGGGGATTCAGCAGGGTAAGACGAGCAAGGAGCGATCTGGTTCCAACAGCAGAGTTCGTTTCCCTACGACGGCATGACCCGGTCAGGTTCGAAGGGTATGTCTCAGCCGGACCGGCATGATGCAGCGCGATCGGCACCCCTAACGACTGGGCTGCAAGTTACTGGAAACACAGGCAAAATGCAAGAAATGTGCGGCGCGCCTCAAGATTTCCAGAATTTGGTCGAAATAACTCCGACAAGTGCCCGTATTTCAAGAAAAACAGAAGGAAAAAGCATGCGCCTGATGACCATTGCCATCGCCCTGGCCACCCTGCCCTGGGTCGCTTCGGCTGCACCGAGCTGGCAGAACATTTCTGCCGAATCCGGTCGCCGCATCGAACTCGACCGCAGCACGCTGAAGCGTAACGGCAACGTCGTCGAGGCGCAGAGCCGGGTCACGCTCGATCGCGAACTGATCGACAACCGCACCGGCACGCCCTACAAGATCATCGAGGCGATCACCCGCTACGACTGTTCGACCCGCAGCGCCCGGACCATCAAGCGCATCTATCGCCAGACCGACAAGGACACCATCCGCGAGGAAGACATTGCCGGCGCCGAACTGCCGGTACGCAGCGGCACCCTGGACGACCGGGTGTTGCGCGAAGTCTGCCGCCCGCCAAAGGACAGTGCCGCCGAACTCGCCAACAAGGCCAACGACGCCGCCACCCAGTTGCAGCAAGCCAACGAGGCCCTGCTCAAGAAGGAACTGGCCAAGACCGAAAAACCGCCTGCGGTGAAAACGGCCGAAACCCCCGGTGGCGCCCCCGTACCGTCGATCCGCCCCAATCTCAGGGCAGCCATGGAAGGCAAACCCGCTGCCGAGCAACAGCCGCCTGCGCCTGTCGAAACTCCGGCCCCGTCGGCGAGCAAGCCCCCCCCGACGATCAACGTACCCAGCGGGACCACACAGGTGGTCCGCAACAATGCACCGTCGCCGCGACCGACCCCGAAGCCGGCCGCCAAATCTCCGGCGCCCCCCCAGAGTGGCTACATGCTTGAACTGGTCCGTGCCGAGCAGGCGATCCGGCCACCGGTAAAGTGGAGCTACGAGGGGGCCGGCGGCCCGGACAACTGGGCCCGCATCGACCCGCGCAATGCGCTGTGCGCAAGCGGGCAACGGCAATCTCCGATCGACATCCGCGATGGCATCAAGGTCGATCTCGAGCCGATCCGCTTCGATTACCGCGCCTCGACCTTCCGCATCGTGGACGATGGCCATTCGGTCAGCGTGAACGTCGGCGACAGCAGTTTCTCGCTGACCGGCAAGACCTACGACCTCGAGCAGATCGTCTTCCGGCGCCCGGGGGAAACACGGGTCAACGGGCAACGCTACGAGATGTCGGCGCAGTTGATGCACCGCGCCACGGACGGCAGCCTGGCCGTCGTCGAGATACTCTTCGAGCGCGGTGCCGAGCACCCGCAGATCCAGACGCTGTGGAACCACCTGCCGCTGGAAAAGCAGGCACCGGTCCAGCCGCCCAAGGCCGTGCTCGAACCTGCCCGCCTGCTACCGGAATCGGGGCATTACTACACTTTCATGGGCTCCCTGAGCACGCCGCCCTGCACCGAAGGCGTCCTGTGGATCGTCATGAAGCAGCCGATACAGGTTTCCGACGACCAGGTCCGCATCTTCAGCCGCCTGTACCGGAACAACGCACGGCCGGTCCAGCCCACCGGCGACCGCCTGATCAAGGAAAGTCGCTGACACGGCAGGCGCAGCGCGCATCCGCGGCTCGGGTATAATCGGCTTTTGTCCGAACCAAAATATTAGCTCATGCTAATATGACGCCTGCGGAGATTTTCATGAACATCGAACAAGCGCGCTTCAACATGATCGAACAACAGATTCGGCCCTGGGAGGTACTCGACCCCCAGGTGCTCGATCTGCTTTTCGTCGTCAAGCGCGAGGATTTCGTACCTGCCGCCTATCGCAACCTGGCATTTGCCGACCTGGAAATTCCGCTGGCTGACGGCCAGGTCATGCTGGCCCCGCGCGTGGAAGCCCGCCTGCTGCAGGAACTGGCTGTGCGCAAGGGCGACAAGGTGCTGGAAATCGGCACCGGCAGCGGCTACATGGCCGCACTCCTGGCTGCGCGTGCCGAGCATGTGGTCAGCCTGGAAATCCGCCCGGAAATTGCCGCCACCGCCCGCGAAAACCTCCAGCGTGCCGGTATCGACAACGTCAACGTCGAATGCGCCGACGGCATCGCCGGCTGGCCGCAGCGCGCCCCCTTCGACGTAATCGTGTTTTCCGGTTCGGTGGCGCAGATTCCGCCCGCCGTGCTCAAGCAGTTGCGCGTCGGCGGCCGACTGGCCGCAGTCGTCGGCGAGGCGCCGGTCATGGAAGCGCAACTGATCACCTGCGTCGCCGAAGGCGTGTTCAACACGATCAACCTGTTCGAAACCGTGGTTCCGGCACTCGATGGTGGTCAGCCCAAACAGGAATTCAGCCTCTGATGCAGCAGATACGGGCAAAGCAACTGGCGGAATGGCTGGCCGACGACAAGCGGCCGCCGCCCCTGTTGCTCGATGTCCGTGAGCCGTGGGAAGTCGCGCTCTGCCGGATCGATGGCAGCGAGCACATGCCGATGCACCTGGTCCCGGTCCGCTGCGAGGAACTCGACCCTGATCGCGACATCGTCGTCATCTGCCATCATGGTGGGCGCAGCATGCAGGTCGCGATGTTTCTCGAACGCAAAGGCTGTACATCGCTCTTCAATCTGCTTGGCGGTGTTGAAGCCTGGGCCTGCGAAGTCGATACCAGCATGAGCCGCTATTGAGGACTCGCATGAAAAAAATTGCCTGGCTGCTAGCCTTCCCGTTGTTTGCCTCGCCGCTGTCCGCTGCCGACCTGATGCAGGTTTATCAGGAAGCCCGTGATAACGATCCCGTTTTCGCTGCCGCCCGCGCCACGCTGGAGGCTGGTCGCGAAAAGGCCCCGCAGGGACGGGCCGGACTTTTGCCCAGTCTGACACTGTCGGGCAACACGGTGTGGAACGACAGTGAAGTCGAACCCCGGGGCGGACGCACGATCAATAACCAGTACAACACCAACGGCTATCAACTGACCCTGTCGCAGCCCCTGTTCCGCTGGCAGAACTGGGTGGCCTACGATCAGGCCAAACTGCAGGTGGCCCAGGCCGAAGCCAATTTCGTCCAGGCCCGCCAGGATCTGATCCTGCGCGTCGCCCAGGCCTATTTCGACGTGCTCTACGCCAGCGAAAACCTGAGCGCCGTCCGCGCCAACAAGGAAGCCACGGCACAACAACTGGAACTGGCCAAGAAGACCTTCGAGGTCGGCACGGCAACGATCACCGATACGCATGAAGCGCAGGCGCGTTTCGACCTGGTCACAGCACAGGAGATCGCCGCCGAAAGCGAACTCGAAATCCGCCGCCAGAGCCTGCAGATCCTGCTTGGCCGCATGCCGGACAGCCTCGCCGCACCACGCAAGGACGCCGTACTGAACCCGCCCGAGCCGAACCGGCTGCAGGACTGGATCGACGCCGCGGAAAAGGATGCGCTGCCGGTGCAGATCCAGCTCGCCCAGGCCGAAATCGCCGCCCGCGAGGTGGACAAGCAGCGCGCCGGCCACTACCCGACCGTCGATATCGTCGCCAATCGCGGCAAGGCCAAGACCTTCAACAATACGGCCATCGACTCCGATTACAGCAACATCGGCCTGCAACTGAACATCCCGTTGTTCCAGGGCGGCCTGACCACCTCCCGCCAGCGCGAAGCCGGGGCCAACCGCGAAGCCGCCCGTGCCGGACTGGAATCCGCGCGCCGCAACGCGACGCTGGCCGCCCGCCAGCATTACCTCGGCGTCACCAACGGCCTGGCCCAGGTCAATGCACTCAAGGCCGCGCTGATCTCGTCGCAGTCGGCACTGGAGTCGAACAAGCTGGGCTACGAAGTCGGCGTGCGCATCAACATCGACGTGCTCAATGCCGAGAACCAGCTCTACGTCACCCGTCGCGACCTGGCCAAGGCCACCTTCGACACGCTGATGGCGCAACTGCGCCTGAAGGCCGCCGTCGGCGCGCTGGGCGAGGACGACCTGGCCCGGATCAACAGCCTGCTTGAGCCGCGCAGCGTTCAATAAGACGCAAGGTACGCGCCGTCGCGCCCCGGTGGGCGGCGGCGAACTCACCGCAGGCCTGGCGCATGGCGGCGAGTTGCCCGGCATCCTGTAACAGCCCCTGAACCTGCCCGACGAGTGCCGGCGCATCGGCAACCCGCCGGGCCGCACCGGCGGCGATGGCATCCTCGGTCGCACTCAGGAAATTGAAGGTGTGCGGACCGACCAGCACCGGACAGCCACACGCCGCCGCCTCGATCAGGTTCTGCCCACCCAGCGGCAACAGGCTGCCGCCAATGAATGCGACATCGGCCAGCGTGTAATAAGCTGCCATCTCGCCCATGCTGTCGCCGAGCCAGACCCGGGTATCCGCCGTCGGCAAACCCTCGCTGCGCCGCCGGTAAGCGATGCCACGCGCAGCCAGCAGGCTGGCCACTTCATCGAAGCGCTGCGGGTGGCGCGGCACCAGGACGAGCAAGACATCGCCGGGGGCACTGCACCAGGCGTCGAGCAGCAGTGCCTCTTCGCCCTCACGGGTGCTGGCAGCCAGCCAGATTGCCCGTCCAGCCAGCGCCTGACGCCAGCTTTCGCCCAACTGGCGGCGCTCGGCGGCCGGCTCGACATCGAATTTCAGGTTGCCGCACACCTCGACCGACGGCGCCCCCAGTGTCGCCAGCCGCCCGGCATCGGCAGCCGTCTGGGCGGCAACTGCGGACAAGCGGGCGAAAGCCGGCCGGGTCAGTGCCGCAAAGCGCCCATAACCCCTGGCCGAACGCGCCGACAGGCGGGCATTGACCAGCGCCACCGGCAGCTTGCGCCGGGCACAGGCTGCCAGCAGATTCGGCCAGATCTCGGTTTCCATGAGCACGCCGAAACTTGGCGAGAAATGATCGAGAAAACGCCCGACGGCATCTGGCAGATCGTAAGGCAGATAGGCCTGGATCACCCGCTCGCCATATACCTCGGCACCGGCGGCGCGACCAGTCGGGGTCATGCCGGTCAGCAGGATGCGGGCGTCCGGCCAACGCGCCTGCAGCGCCTCGATCAAGGGCTGGGCGGCACGCGTTTCGCCGACCGAGACCGCATGCACCCAGATCAGCGGGCCGTGCCGGGCAACTGGCGGCCGACCATAGATACCGAAGCGTTCGCCGACATGCGCCCGGTAAGCCGGCTGTTTCCGCCCGCGCAGGAACAATCGCAGCAGGATCGCCGGCAGCAGCAGGTAGAGCAGCAGCGCGTAGACGAAACGGGCCATCAGCCGGGAACCGCCATCAATTCTGCCAGCACCGCTGCGACCGCCGGACATTGCCCTTTACCGCCGAGATTGCGATGGAAACCGGCACCGTAAACGCCGGTCAGTCCCGGCTCGGTCGCCGTATAGAGGGCAATGGTCGGGGTTTTCAGGGCAACGGCAAGATGTGTCAGGCCGGTATCGACGCCGACCACCGCCCGCGCGCCGGCGAGCAGGGTGGCCAGGGCATCGATGCGCAGCGGCGGCGCCGCCAGCGCGCCTGGAATGGCGGCGGCAAGACGCGCGGCACGGGCACGCTCCTGCGGATTGCCGGCCGGCAGCACGACCCCCAGACCCTGCGCGCGCAACGCCTGCCCCAGCGCAATCCAGTGCGCCTCCGGCCACAGCTTGTCGTCGCGGCTGGTGGCGCTGAGCAGGACGGCATACGGCCCTGCCGGCAGCCAGTCGAGGGCGATGGCCGGCGCCTGGATGCCGTAATCGACCGCATCGGCAACGGGATAATCGAGCGCCGCCGCTGCCAGCATGCGGTTGCGCACGACGGCGTGCAAGTCGCGCGCAACCCCGAAATGCCGGTCGTAGAAACGGGCGGCCAGCGGCTCCCTGGCCGACTCGCTGTCGTAACCGGCCAAAGGTCCATTGGCCCGGGAAGCGAGCAGGGCACTCTTGAACAACCCTTGAGTATCGAGCACCAGGTCGTAGTCGACCTCGCGCATGCGCTGCCGGAATTCGCCGATTTCCCGCCAGGTCTCGGCCTTGAGCAAGGCCTTGCGCCAGCGCCGGACCGCCACCGGAATGATCCGGCCGACCGCCGGATGCAGGCGCGGCACGGCGGCAAAACTCTCCTCGACGCACCAGTCAAGCTTCGCCTGCGGGAATTGACGGTGGATATCGGTCGCCACCGGCAGGTTATGTATGACGTCGCCGAGCGAAGAAGTTTTGACCAGCAGGATGCGCATCAGCCATGCACCAAGAAGACGAAACCGCGATTATAGATCGCCGGCGCCGCCCTTTCCTTTCCCGGACGGCAGACGGGGTGCTTGCGCTAAAATACGGCCTTTCGCTCAACGGACCTCAACCATGTGTGGCATCGTCGCGGCAGCCGCCGACAAGAACATCGTTCCCATCCTCGTCGAAGGGCTGAAGAAGCTCGAATACCGCGGCTACGACTCGGCCGGCCTGGCCGTCATCGGCGCCGACCGGATCGAGCGGGTGCGTTCGGTCGGGCGCGTTGCCGAACTGGAAAGCGCCTCGGCCGATACCGCATCGCCGACCGGCATTGCCCATACCCGCTGGGCAACCCACGGCGTGCCCTCGGAACGCAACGCCCACCCGCATGTTTCCGGCAGCATCGCCGTCGTTCATAACGGCATCATCGAGAATTACGAGAGCCTGCGCAGCGAACTGACGGCGCAGGGCTACGTGTTCACTTCGGATACCGATACCGAGACCATCGCTCACCTGGTCGAATCGCTGCTCAAAGGCGAACCCGATCTGTTCCACGCGGTACAGGCCGCCTGCCGGCGACTGGTCGGCGCCTACGCCATCGCCGTCATCGACCACAGCCAGCCCGGCCGCGTCATCGTCTCGCGCGAAGGCTCGCCGCTCCTGCTCGGCCTCGGCGACGAGGGCAACTACGCGGCGTCCGACGCCTCGGCGCTGCTCCAGGTCACCCGCAACATGGTCTATCTGGAAAATGGCGACATCGCCGAACTGAGCCGCGACGGCGTCCGCATCGAGCGCCTTGACGGCACCCCGGTCGAGCGCCCGGTGCATGTTTCCGAACTTTCCGCCGCCGCTGTCGAACTCGGCAACTTCCGCCACTACATGCAGAAGGAAATCTTCGAGCAACCGGAAGCGCTGGCCAACACCCTGGAAATCGTCGGTGGCAGCAAAACCATACAACCCGGTATTTTCGGCGCCGAAGCCGCCACTTTGCTGAACGATGTCGACCACATCCTGATTCTTGCGTGCGGCACCAGCGCCCATTCCGGCATGACCGCCCGCTACTGGCTGGAAGCAGTCGCCGGTGTCCCCTGTACCGTTGAAATCGCCAGCGAATACCGTTACCGGACCTCGGTGCCCAATCCGCGACAACTGATCGTCGCCATCTCGCAATCCGGCGAGACCGCCGACACCCTGGCCGCACTGCGCCACGCCAAGTCGCTCGGCCAGGCCAAAACCCTGGCCATCTGCAACGTGCCGGAATCGGCCATCGTCCGCGAATCGGCGTTGCGTTTCATCACCCGCGCCGGCCCGGAAATCGGCGTCGCCTCGACCAAGGCCTTCACCACCCAGCTGGCGGCATTGTTCCTGCTCACCCTGGTGGTCGCCAAGGTGCGCGGCCGACTCGGCGCCGATCAGGAAAGCGCCTACATCGACCAGTTGCGCCACCTACCGGTCGCGGTCAACAAGGTGCTGACGCTGGAAGAGGACATCGCCGCCTGGGCGCGGCGTTTCGCCGACAAGCAACACGCGCTTTTCCTCGGCCGTGGCCGCCACTATCCGATCGCCCTCGAAGGCGCACTGAAACTCAAGGAAATTTCCTACATCCACGCCGAAGCCTACCCGGCCGGCGAACTCAAGCATGGCCCGCTGGCGCTGGTCGATGCCAACATGCCGGTGATTTCAGTGGCGCCGGCCGACGACCTGCTGGAAAAGCTCAAGTCCAACCTGCAGGAAGTCCGCGCCCGCGGTGGCGAACTCTATGTGTTTGCCGACGCCGACTCGGAAATCCCCGAGTCGGAAGGCGTGCACATGCTGCGCCTGCCCGAACATTACGGCCTGCTGTCGCCCATCCTGCACGTCATTCCGCTGCAACTGCTGTCCTACCACGCGGCCCTGGTCAAGGGAACGGATGTGGACAAGCCGCGCAACCTGGCCAAGTCGGTGACGGTCGAGTAAATGGCCACTTACGCCATCGGCGACATCCAGGGCTGTTTCGATTCGCTGCAGAACCTGCTCGCAGCCTGCGCCTTCGACCCGGCCAGGGACCGGCTGTGGCTGGTCGGCGACCTGGTCAATCGCGGCCCGAAGTCGCTGGAAACCCTGCGCCTGATCAAGTCCTTCGGCGACTCGGCGATCACCGTCCTCGGTAACCACGATCTCTACCTGCTGATGGTCGCCGAGGGTGGCGCCAAGTTCCGGGGCAAGGACGACACCCTGGACGATGTGCTCAACGCGCCCGACCGCGACGAATTGCTGGACTGGCTGCGCCGTCAGCCCCTGTGCCATGTCGAAGGCGATTACTGCCTGGTGCATGCCGGCCTGCTGCCGCAATGGTCGGCAAAACGCGCCCGCGAACTGGCCCGCGAAGTCGAAGCCAAACTGCAGGGCAAGGATTATCCGGAGTTTGTCCGCAATCTCTGGGGCAGCGAACCGGCCGCCTGGGACGACGACCTGAAAGGCTGGCCGCGGCTGCGCGTGATCGTCAACGCGATGACCCGGATGCGCTTCTGCACCAAGAAAGGGCTGATGGAATTCAAGGCCAAGGGCAAACTGGTCAATGCGCCGGCCGGCTATTTACCGTGGTTCGATGTGCCCGATCGCAAGAGCGCCGGCAGCATTCTCGTCACCGGCCATTGGTCGGCGCTGGGCCTGCGCATCACGCAGAATCAGCTGGCGCTCGACTCGGGCTGTCTGTGGGGCGGGCATCTGACAGCGGTTCGCCTCGAAGACCGGCGGGTGTTTCAGGTGGATTGCTCGCCAGCGGAAGTCCAGCCGCTAAAGCGATAGCCTCGCGCGCCTCGGCCGCGACCTGCTTGCGCTCCTCGCCCTGCAGGCCACGCAGCGGCGTCGTCACCAGGCGGGCGATGATGCGCCGACGCTTGAGCATGGCGGTCGTGCACTCCCCCAGCGAGATATCGCCGTCGTAACGCGGCGCCAGGCTGCGTTCGCCGTTCAGCTCCCAGTAGGAAATCGCCGCCGGCAACACCGGTCGCCCGGCCGCCAGCGCCGGTTGCAGCAAGGCCGCGTGAAAATGCAGCAGGCTGCGGCCGTCGGTCGTCGTGCCCTCGGGAAAAACCGCAACGACCTTGCCCTGAGCAAGAATGCCGGCGATTTCCTCGTTGATGACGCGGGCGTGACCGCGGCTGCCGCGACGCAGGAAAACGGTGTCGTTTTTCCAGGCCAGCCAGCCGATCACCGGCCAGCGCCGCACTTCTTCCTTGGACACGAAGGCCGCCGGCACGGCGGCATTGATGACGAAGATGTCGACCCAGGAGACGTGATTGGCGACCAGCAACACCCCCGGCGCCAGATGCGTCAGATCGGCTTCCAGTTCGATGCCCAGCGCGTCGAGCACGGCTGCCGACCAGCTTTGCTTGAGCAGCAACCGCCGCCGGTCGCCGCAAATGCGGAAAACGGTCAGCGCAACCAGCGTGCCGGCGAGCACCAGCAGGAAAAGCCGGAACAGCCGGAAGGCGCGGACGATGGTCGAGGTTTCTTTCAGTCTGGCTGCCCCAGGTAATGCTTGGCGTAACGACCGGCAACCTTGGCCATCGGCATCAGGATGGGCAGGTCGGCGGTATTGAAATCGGGATCCCAGGCCGGTTCGCCGCAGATCCAGGCCCCGGCGCGCAGGTAGCCCTTGATCAGCGGCGGCACTTCGGCCGGGCGATCCTGCTGCAGGGCCGCCAGCGGCAGCGGGCAGCGCGGGAAGACGCGATACTCCTGCGGCCCGAGGTGGTCGGCAGCGAGCCGATTATACAGACTGGCCGCGGCATGGCCGCCGTCGGCCATGCTGATCGAGGCACAACCGATCAGGTAATCGTGGCCGTGCTCCAGCATGTACTGCGCCAGCCCGGACCACAGCAGGGTGATCGTGGCGCCGGTGCGATAGTCGGGATGAACACAGGAACGACCGATCTCGACCATGCGCGAACGCAGGTGCTGGAGGCGGGTCAGGTCGAATTCGTTTTCCGAGTAGTAGCCGACCTGGCGCGCGTTTTCCGGCGGCAGGATGCGGTAGGTACCGACGATGTCGCCGCTCTGCGTGTCGCGCACGACCAGGTGCTCGCAGTATGGGTCGTAGATGTCGTGATCGACGCCGGGCGTGCGGCTGGGCAGGTTGGCGCCCATTTCACCGGCGAAGACACGGTAACGCAGGCGCTGGGCTTCGAGAATGTCGCCGGCGCTGCGGGCAAAACCCACCGCCAGGTTGCGTTTTTCCGGACGGACGCGGGCCGCCGACTTGTGCATGTGTTCCATCTTGTTCTCCTTGTGTTTCTGGGGAACAGGATGGAACAGGCGTGTTACACGCCTATTGCCCGTGCATTACAGGCGGATTTCAGCCTTGTCCGGGCAGGGCGCAGCCAAAGGCGCGGCGATAGCGTTCGCCGATTTCTTCACGGCTTGGCCGGTGATTCTGGCCACCGCGATGGGCGATCTTGATCGACCCCATGACCGATGCCAGACGGCCGGTCGTCGGCCAGTCCCAGCCATTGGCGATGCCGTACAGCAGACCGGCGCGGTAGGCGTCGCCACAGCCCGTCGGATCGACGATGGCGTCGGGCGCCACGCAGGGAATGTCGTAACGCTGACCGTCGGCATGGATTTCCGACCCTTCGCCACCACGGGTGACGATCAGCGCCTTGACCTCCTGCGCCAACTGGTCGAGGCTGCGGCCGGTGCGGTCGCACGCCAGCCTGGCCTCGTAATCGTTGAAACAGGCGTAATCGGCCAGGCGCAGGAAATCCATCAGGTCGTCGCCGTCGAACATCGGCAGACCCTGGCCCGGATCGAAGATGAAGGGCACACCGGCGGCAGAAAAATCGCGGGCGTGCTGGAGCATGCCCTCACGGCCGTCGGGGGCAACGATGCCGAGCTTGGCGCCGGCCTGCTCGACCTTGTTCAGGTGCGAGAAAGCCATCGCGCCGGGGTGGAAGGCGGTGATCTGGTTGTCGTCAAGATCGGTGGTGATGAAGGCCTGGGCGGTGAAACTACCCGGCACCTGACGCACATGCCGGCGCGTCAGACCCAGCTCGTCGAGACGGGCGAGATAGGGCGCGGCGTCATCACCGACCGTGGCCATGATGCTCGCGTCGCCGCCGAGCAGCATCAGGTTGTAAGCGATATTGCCGGCACAACCGCCGTACTCGCGGCGCATTTCCGGGACCAGGAAGGCGACGTTGAGGATGTGGATCTGCTCGGGCAGGATGTGGTTCTTGAAGCGGTCCGGGAAGACCATGATGTTGTCGAAGGCCAGCGAGCCGCAGATCAGTGTCGTCATGTTGTCGGTCAGGGATAGAAAATGTAGAGGCGATAGCCGGTGGCGCCGATGTCCGAGGCCTCGATCCACAGGCGAACGGCGGTTTCGGCATTGGCCGGGAAGGCGTCGGCGGATACCCCGGCAGGGAGGTAGTCCGGGGCGTCGATGACCCGTCGGGCAACGACCCGGTCGTTGATGTCGGTCAGCGTCAGTTCAAGACTGGGCCAGGCCTGGGCATGCAGCGCCCGGTTCTTCAGGGTGGCGTTCAGCACGAACAGGCCGCGGGCCGCGTCGGCCTGCAGATCGGAGGTCTCGATCGAGACCAGGGCAACATCGCGCGGCAGGGGGACGTCGATGCCCAAGGCAGCATAGCTAGCACCCAGTGCCGGCACGCGCTGGACGATTTCGGTCCGGTAATGCATGGCCAGTTGAGCGCACAGCACCAGCAAGGCGATCAGGAAGACCAGAAGGTAAGGCCAGGCAGGCGATTTCTGGGCGGCTTCGTCGAAACCGCCGAAGCCGTCGCTGGCCAGCGGGCCGGCCGACCAGCGGTTATAGGCGTTGCTGTCAGCCAGTTCGCGAACCGCCACCAGGCCGGCCTCGCGGGCTGCCAGGGTGGTTTCCTCCGGACTCTCCGGCAAGGGATCGGGCAAGGCTTCGACGCGTTCCGGTTCGGCGACGGTCGTTTCTTCTGGCGATGGTCTCGTCTCCGGCGGCATCTCCTGGACTTCGGGAAATTCCGGCACGACAGGCGATGTTTCCGGCTCGCTGGCGGGAGGAGAGCGATCCTCCGGGATCGCTTCAAACGTCTCCGGAGACGTCGACGTCTCCTGCAGGGCAACCGGGCTGAACTCCGGTTCGGGCACCGTGGCAGGCTGCGTTTCCGGCAGCGGCGGCTCCTCCATCTGCAGATGATCGAAGGCGTTGAAAACGGTCTGACAATGACCGCAACGAACCTTGCCGGCCTTCAGGCGTAATTGCTCGGAGGTGACACGGAAGACCGTGCCACACGCCGGGCAACGGGTGCGGGTCAGGGCTTTACTCCGGCCAGACATACCCAGTCCTCGCGCATATCGGCCACCTGCAGCGGAATCCAAGGCGCGTAGACGGCAATGATTTCCTCGGCCTGTTCGCGCAGGATGCCGGACAGGGCCAGCCGGCCACCGGCGCGGACATGCGCACAGATAGCTGGGGCAAGGACACGCAGCGGGTTCGAGAGGATGTTGGCCACGACGACATCATACTCGCCTGCCAGCGTCTCTGCCGAGTCGGCGAAACGGGCAGCGACGTCATTGCTGGCCGCGTTGGCATTGGCTGCATCGACCGCCTGCGGGTCGATATCGACGCCGGCAACCGCCGCCGCCCCGAGTTTGGCCGCGGCAATGGCCAGGATGCCGGAACCGCACCCGTAGTCGAGCAGCGATTCGCCGCCGGTAATGGTGCGCTCCAGCCATTCCAGACACAGCCGGGTGGTCGGGTGCGAACCGGTGCCGAAGGCCATGCCCGGGTCGAGCACCAGATTGATCGCCGCCGGGTCCGGCGATTCATGCCAGGACGGGACAATCCACAGGCGACCGGAAACGCGGATCGGATCGAACTGCGCCTGGGTCAACTGCACCCAGTTCTGTTCCTCGACCGGCTCGACGGTGAATGCCGGGACAGCTTCCAAACCGGCCTGGGCGGCGGCATCGGCAAGCATCGCAGCGACATCGGCGTCCGGCTCGAACAAGGCGACGACACGCGAATGCGCCCAGCCCGGTGTGGTCACCGAACCGGGTTCGCCGAACTGCGGCTGCTCGTCGGGCGTGCCGGCATCGGCATCCTCGATACTGGCCGACAGCGCGCCAAGCTCGAGCAGGGCGTCGCAGACCGGCTCGGCACTGGCCGCATCGGTCAGGAAACTGACGTTTTGCCAGGCCATGCTTACTGCTTGACCTCGCTCTTGTCGGCCAGCTTGTGCTCCAGGTAATGGATGCTGGTGCCGCCTTCGTTGAAGCGGGCATCGAGCATCAGTTCCTGGTGCAGGGCAATGTTGGTCTTGATCCCCTGGATGCTCATCTCCGACAACGCGATGCGCATGCGTCGGATCGCCTGCTCGCGGGTATCGCCATAAGCGATGACCTTGGCGACCATCGAATCGTAATGCGACGGGACGCGATAGCCCTGGTAGATGTGCGAATCGACACGGATACCGGGGCCGCCGGGCGGGTGATAAAACTCGATCGTGCCGGGAGATGGCACGAACGTGAAGGGATCTTCGGCATTGATGCGGCATTCGATCGCATGCCCGCGCAGCACGATATCCTTCTGGCGATAACGCAGTTTCTCGCCGGCAGCGACGCGGATCTGCTCCTGGACGATGTCGACACCGGTGATCATTTCGGTGACCGGATGCTCGACCTGAACGCGGGTGTTCATCTCGATGAAATAGAACTCCCCATCTTCATAGAGGAATTCGAAGGTCCCCGCCCCGCGGTAGCCGATCTTGCGGCAGGCTTCGGCGCAACGCTCACCGATGCGGCTGATCAGGCGCGCCGGAATATGCGGCGCCGGCGCCTCTTCGATCACCTTCTGGTGGCGGCGCTGCATCGAGCAGTCGCGCTCGCCGAGATAGATGGCGTTCTTGTATTCGTCGGCCAGCACCTGGATTTCGACGTGACGCGGATTTTCCAGGAATTTCTCCATGTACACCGCGGGATTGCCGAAAAAGGTACCGGCTTCCTGACGGGTCGTACCGACCGCATTCAGCAGGGCGGCCTCGGTGTGCACCACGCGCATGCCGCGCCCGCCGCCGCCACCGGCCGCCTTGATGATCACCGGGTAACCGACTGCCCGGGCAATCTTGATGATCTCCTTGGGGTCTTCCGGCAAGGCGCCGTCCGAACCGGGCACGCAGGGCACGCCGGCAGCCTTCATCGCGTCCTTGGCCGATACCTTGTCGCCCATCAAACGGATGGTCTCTGCCTTCGGGCCGATGAAGACGAAGCCGGAAGTCTCGACCCGCTCGGCGAAGTCGGCATTCTCGGAGAGAAAACCATAGCCCGGGTGAATCGCCTGGGCATCGGTCACCTCAGCCGCCGAGATGATTGCCGGCACGTTCAGATAGCTTTGCGCCGATGCTGCCGGACCGATGCACACCGACTCGTCGGCCAGCTTGACGTACTTGGCCTCGCGGTCGGCCTCGGAGTGCACGACCACGGTCTTGATGCCCAGTTCGCGACAGGCACGCTGAATCCGAAGGGCAATTTCCCCCCGGTTCGCGATCAGGATTTTTTCGAACATCGCCATGATCAGCCGATCACAAACAGGGGCTCGCCAAATTCGACCGGCTCGCCGTTGTCGAGCAGGATGGCCTTGACCGTGCCGTCGGCATCGGACTCGATTTCGTTGAGCAGTTTCATCGCTTCGATGATGCACAGCGTATCGCCCTTCTTGACGACGCTGCCGACCTGGACGAAGGCATCGGCGCCGGGCGACGGCGAGCGGTAGAAGGTGCCGACCATGGGCGACTTGACGACGTGGCCTTCCGGCACATCATCCTCGTCATCGAGGTTGACCGAGGAAACCGCCGGCGCTGCGGCAGCCGCGGGCATGGCAGCCGGCATGGCGTATTGTACCGGCGCGGCCACGGCACCGAAATGCTTGGCGATACGGACCTTTTCCTCACCTTCGGTGACTTCCAGTTCGGAGATGCCGGACTCCTGAACGAGGTCGATAAGTTTCTTCAGCTTGCGCAGATCCATGAATGACTCCCTAATTTTTCGCGCATTTTGGGCGCATGATCACGACAATTGTCGTTATTGATCCAGATTGATCTTGTTGAGAAGGTATTCGAGGGCCAGGCGATAGCCCTCGTGGCCGAGGCCGCAGATGACGCCGACGGCCAGGTCGGAGAAATACGAGTGATGCCGGAAAGGTTCGCGGGCATGCACGTTCGACAGATGCACCTCGACAAAGGGGATGGCGACTGCCGCCAGCGCGTCGCGCAGGGCAACGCTGGTGTGCGTGTAGGCAGCCGGGTTGATGATGATGGCGCGGACGCCCTGCTCGCGGGCCGCGTGGATGCGCTCGATCAGCGCGCCTTCGTGATTGCTCTGGAAGGCTTCCAGCTCGACCCCGACACTATCCGCCAGACACGCCAGTGTCAGGTTGATGTCGGCCAGGGTCAGGCGACCGTAGTGCTCGGGTTCGCGCGTCCCAAGCAGGTTCAGATTAGGCCCATGCACCACCAGGATGCGAGCCTTTTCCGCCGGCTTGGAAGCAGTTTTTCGCTTCGTCATGGCGGCAAGTTTGCCGCAAATCGCCGCAATTTGTCCAGTCTACTCGCTCAGCAGATCAGCCAGTTCGGCCGCCCGGATGCGCTCGCGCGGCCGGCCGTCGCGGTGCTTGAGACTGACCCGCTCGAGATGCGGCGGCAGGATCACCAGATTGGCATCGACCGTATCGGTCTCGATGCGCAACACGGCCTCGACCTTGTCGCTGCGCGGCTCCACATGACTGACATCGACACCGCGGTTGAGCAGGAAGATTTCGACCTCCTTGGCGCTGTCGGCAAACAGCAGGATGTCGATGTGCGAATGTTCGCCAGCCGTGCCGTCGAGCACAGAACCGGTCAGGAAGGGGTTGAAGGCGTGCAGCAGCTCGAGCAGTTCCAGCGCCGTCTGGCGCATGGCCAGCAGCATCTCGGCGTGCTCCTCACCCTGATAGAGACTGCGATAGGCGCGCAATTCGGCCTCGACCTCGGCATTGTCGGGAAACGCGACATGCTCGGGGAGTCCCAACTGGCGCGCCGCCTTTTTCTTGGCGTGATGAAAATCGCTGATTCCGTCCTCGGCCATCAGGCGGGCAGCGGCTGCGGCAATGCTGGCCCGGGTACCGGACCCGGTTTTCAGCCTTTCATGGCGGGGCATGATGTCTCGCTCAGGGTAAAATCGCCTTCATTCTAACCACAGTACGTGACATGCACATTCACATTCTCGGCATCTGCGGCACCTTCATGGGTGGCATCGCCCAGCTGGCAGCAGCCTCGGGGCACCGCGTCACCGGCTGCGACGCCAACGTGTACCCGCCCATGAGCGACCAGTTGCAGCAGGCCGGCATCGCCCTCACCGAAGGTTTCTCGGCCGACCAACTGGCACTGAACCCGGATATTTTCGTGATCGGCAATGCCATCTCGCGCGGCAATCCGCTACTCGAAGCCATCCTCGATCGCGGCCTGCCTTACGTTTCCGGCCCGCAGTGGCTGGCCGAGAACGTCCTGCAAGGGCGTTGGGTACTCGGCGTCGCCGGCACCCACGGCAAGACGACGACCAGCGCGATGCTGGCCTGGATTCTCGAGGACGCCGGCATGAGCCCGGGCTTCCTGATCGGCGGCGTGCCGCTGAACTTCGGCGTCTCGGCCCGCCTTGGCGACACCCCGTTCTTCGTCATCGAGGCCGATGAATACGACACCGCTTTCTGCGACAAGCGGTCGAAATTCATCCACTACCGCCCCCGGACCGCCATCCTGAATAACCTGGAATACGATCACGCAGACATCTTCGCCGATCTTGCCGCCATCGAAACCCAATTTCATCACCTGGTGCGCACCCTGCCGCAATCCGGGCTGATCGTTGCCAACGCCGCCGAAGCCAGCCTGGAACGCGTACTGGCGCGCGGCTGCTGGACACCGGTCGAACGTTTCAACGACAGCCAGGGCTACCGCACAACCGGTAACGACGCCGACGGCGAACTGATCCTGCTCGGCCGCGATGGCGAGATTGGCCGTACCGCCTGGCAACTGACCGGCGAGCACAATCGCGCCAACGCCTGCGCCGCCCTGCTTGCCGCGCGCCATGTCGGCGTGCCGTTCGCCAAGGGCCTGGAAGCACTCGGCCGCTTCGGCAACGTCAAACGCCGCATGGAGGTTCGCGGCGTGGTCCGGGGCATCACCGTTTACGACGATTTCGCCCACCACCCGACGGCAATCGCCACGACCGTCGCCGGACTGCGCCGCAAGGTCGGCCCGGCACGCATCCTGGCGGTGCTCGAACCGCGCTCCAACACCATGAAGCTGGGCACCATGAAGTCCCAGTTGCCCGACAGCCTGCGCGAAGTCGACGCCGCCTTCTGTTACGCTGGCAACCTGGGCTGGGATGCCAGCGCCGCGCTCGCCCCGATGGGAGAGCGTGCGAGCGTTCACGATCAACTCGACACCCTGGTCAGCGCCATCGCTGCCGCCGCACGCCCCGGCGACCACGTGCTCGTCATGAGCAACGGCGGTTTCGGCGGCATTCACGACAAACTGCTGGAAAGCCTATCCTCATGAAACGACGCACCTTCATCGGCCTGCTCGCCGCAGCCGCCCTCACCGCCTGCGGCAGTGATACGCCACGCTTCAGCCACACCGACTTGTCGGCAGGCAACATCTTCCCGACCGGCACGCTGTTCGACGGCACCGGCCAGGCGCGCAGCCTGCAGGACTTTCATGGCAAGGCCGTGCTGGTCTTCTTCGGCTACACCAGTTGCCCGGACATCTGCCCGGGCAGCCTGCGCAAGTACGCCAGCCTGATCCGCAACCTGCGCAGCAAGGATGCCGAGCGCCTGCAACTGGTGTTCATCTCGGTCGACCCGGAACGCGACACCCCCGAGCGCACCGATACCTACGTCAAATGGTTCAACCCAGCCTTCCTCGGCCTCTCCGGCACCGAGCAGCAGATCGCCGAAGTTGCCGGCCAGTTCAAGGTGATTTACAGCAAGAAGGAAGTGGAAGGCGGCATGGGCTACGTCATCGACCACAGCGCCGGCGCCTACCTGATCGACCCGAAGGGGCAGCTGCGCCTGGCGATTCCGGAAAACGCCCCGATCGAGCCCATCGTCACCGACCTGCTACAACTGCTGGAAGGGAAATGAAAAAAGCCCCGCCTGAGCGGGGCTTTTGCTTGGCTGGGCCAGAAAAGGCTCAGCGCTCCATCGATTCGACGACGGCCAGGGCCGTCATGTTGACCAGGCGGCGAACGGTTGCCGTCGAGGTCAGCACATGCACCGGACGGGCTGCGCCGAGCAGGATGGGGCCGATGGTCACGCCTTCGCCGGCGGTCATCTTCAACAGGTTGTAGGAGATGTTGGCGGCGTCGATGTTCGGCATCACCAGCAGGTTGGCCTCGCCCTTGAGCGGCGAATCCGGGTTGGCCTCGCGGCGGACGTCTTCGCTCAGTGCCGAATCGCCGTGCATTTCGCCGTCGACCTCGAGCTCGCCGGCCGACATCGCCGACACCAGTCCGGCGGCAACGCTCATCTTGCGCGCCGATTCCGAGTTACCGGAGCCGAAGTTGGAGTGCGACAACAGCGCTGCCTTCGGGTGGCTGCCGAAGCGCTTGACCTGCTCGGCGGCCATCAGCGTCATCTCGGCGATTTCCTCGGCCGTCGGATTTTCGTTGACGTGGGTATCGCAGATGAACAGCGAACGGCCCGGCAGCATCAGGTAATTCATCGCTGCCAGCGTATTGACGCCGGTGCGCTTGCCGATGACCTGGCTGATCACGCCGAGGTGGTGGCTGTACTGGCCGGTCATGCCGCAGATCAGGCCGTCGGCGTAGCCGAGCTTGAGCAGCATGGCACCGATCACCGTCGGCTTGCGGCGCAGGGTTTCCTTGGCGATCGCCGGGGTGACGCCACGACGCACCATCAGCTTGTGATAGGCGGTCCAGCATTCACGGTAACGCTCGTCGGATTCCGGATTGACGACGTCGAAATCGACACCCGGCTTGATCCGCAGATTGGCCTTCTCGAGGCGCAGCGCAATGATGTCGGGGCGACCGATCAGGATCGGACGGGCGAATTTTTCCTCGATCACCACTTGAACAGCACGCAACACGCGCTCATCTTCGCCCTCGGCGTAGATGATGCGCTTGCCCTGGGCCTGCCGTGCGGCCTGGAAGATGGCGCGCATGCCGACGCCGGTGTGATAGACGAATTCCGACAGCTTGGCACGATAAGCGGCCCAGTCGGTGATCGGGCGGGTGGCGACACCGGAATCGATGGCGGCCTGGGCGACGGCCGGCGCAATCTTGACGATCAGGCGCGGGTCAAAAGGCTTGGGAATCAGGTATTCCGGGCCGAAGGTCAGGTCGTGGCCGGGGTAGGCCATGGCCACTTCGTCGGTGACTTCGGCTTCGGCCAGTTCGGCGATGGCGCGCACCGAGGCCATCTTCATTTCTTCGGTGATGCGGGTGGCGCCGACGTCGAGCGCACCGCGGAAGATGAAGGGGAAGCAGAGGACGTTGTTGACCTGGTTCACATAGTCGGAACGGCCGGTGGCGATGATCGCCTCCGGGCGGACTTCCTTGACCAGTTCCGGCATGATTTCCGGCGTCGGGTTGGCCAGCGCGAAGACCATCGGCTTCTCGGCCATGCTCTTGACCATGTCCTGGTTGACCACACCGGCCGCCGACAGACCGAGGAAGACGTCGGCACCGACCATGGCGTCGGCCAGCGTGCGCTTGTCGGTTTCCTGGGCGTAGCGGGCCTTGGTTTCGTCCATGCCGCCCGGACGGCCGACGTAGATGACGCCCTTGGAGTCGCAGATGGTGATGTTCTCGCGCTTGACGCCAAGATCACACCACAGGTTCACGCAGGAGATAGCGGCGGCGCCGGCGCCGGAAACCACCACCTTGATCTCTTCGATCTTCTTGCCGACCACCTTGAGGCCGTTGAGCATGGCGGCGCCGGAAATGATCGCGGTGCCGTGCTGGTCGTCGTGGAAGACGGGGATATTCATCCGCTCCTTCAGCTTCTGCTCGATGTAGAAGCACTCCGGCGCCTTGATGTCTTCGAGGTTGATGCCGCCGAGCGTCGGCTCGAGCGCGGCGATCATGTCGATCAGCTTGTCCGGGTCGTTCTCGGCCAGCTCGATGTCGAACACGTCGATACCGGCAAACTTCTTGAACAGACAGCCCTTGCCTTCCATGACCGGCTTCGAGGCCAGCGGGCCGATGTTGCCCAGACCGAGCACGGCGGTGCCGTTGGTGACGACGCCGACCAGGTTGGCGCGCGAGGTGTACAGCGCGGCGGTCGATTCGTCCTCGACGATGGCGTCACAGGCGGCAGCGACACCCGGCGAGTAGGCCAGCGCCAGATCGCGCTGGTTGGTCAGGCCCTTGGTCGGGCGGACAGAAATCTTGCCCGGGGTGGGCCAGCGGTGATATTCCAGTGCGGCTTCGCGCAAATCCTTTTCCACGGAAATTCCTCGGCAAACGTGTTAGGGAAAACCCTGCAGGTTACTCCAAAAAACACCGCACGGGTTTCGTAATTATGAATTATTGCTTAGACCGGTGGATTTTTCCACTCGTCAGCAAAACTCAGGACGACTCCCAGTCGTGTACGTGCAGATGGGCATGCGCCTGCCCCCCATGCCGATGCCGGTGACGATGCGCCAAGCCGGCCGCCTGCAGCAGTTCAAGGTCCTGCAGCGCAGTGGTCAACGGCCCGTCGTAACAGAGGCGGCCTTCGCCGTTCAGGATCAGCGCACGCTCGCCCAGCTCGGCCGCCAGACTGAGGTTGTGCGTACTGACCAGCACGGTGCGTCCCGATTCGAGCAGCGTATCGATCAACCAGCCGACCGTCGCCGGATCCAGCGATGCACTCGGCTCGTCGAGCGCCAGGAAGGAAGGATCGAGCACCAGCAGGCAGGCCAGCGCGACTTTCTGCTTCTGGCCGCCGGAGAGGGCGAACGGCGCCTCGTCAAGCAAGGCCGACAGGCCCAGCTCGGCGGCCCAGCGCGCCACCCGCTGATCGCCATCGGGCAGGCCGAGTTGCCGGGGCCCGTAGGCAATTTCCTCGCGCACCGTCGGATTGAACAGCATCGCCTCCGGGTGTTGGAACAAGAGCACGTTGTCCTGACGGAAGCGGCGGGCAAAATCGCGTTGCCTCAGCAGCTCCTTGGTCAGCATGCGCCCCTGCCAGGCAATCGTGCCCCGTGTCGGTTGCAGCAGTCCGTTGACCAGTCGCAGCAGCGTCGACTTGCCGGCCCCGTTCGGTCCGAGCAGCACCACCTTCTCACCGGCTTCGATACGGAAACTCAGATCGGCGAAGACCGACCGGCCGTCAGGCCAGGCGTAGGCGACCCCATTAAATTCCAGCAACGGCTCAGCCATCGAAACTCCCCCGTGAGCGCATGGCCTGCGCCGATTGTTCGGCACCGTGCAAAGCCTTTTCCATCAAGGCCCCACCCTGCACCCCGGCATGGCGGAGCAGGGTTGTCGGCTTTGGCGGTAGCGGATTGCGGCTGCGGAACGCCGCCCGGAAATCGTCGAGCAGGCGCCGGTAAACAACCACCTGACCGAGCGTCAGCGTCGCCACCATGGACAACGACGGCCAGCCGCGCAGGGCATCGAGCAGACGCACGCGCTCGACCACCCAGAACCCCAGATAAACCAGCAACAGCACCCGCAGGTTGATCAACAGCAAGGGCGCCCACACCGGTTGCTCCCGCCAGGCGGCGAGCAGCGCATAGGCCAGGCTGACGCTGGCGTTGAACAGCAGCAGGGCGAGCACCGCCCGTTTCAGCAGCGACCAGCGCGACGCTCCCGCCGCCAGCAACGCGGCCAGCAGCCCGAACGCCAGCCACGACGGCTCATGGATGAAGCTGATTGCCAGCACGGCGCCGGCATAACCGGCAAGCCAGAGGCGGGCGCGATTCATGCGGCGACCCAGCCTTTGCGCCGCGCCAGACGCCAGACGAACAGGGTCAGCGCCGCCTCGCCGACACCGATCAGCAGATGCGGCAAGAGCACGGCCGGCACGGTGATTTCCGGGCCGAGCGGGAAGAACAGCGGGGCACCGTCGTCGCGCCGGGCAAGGGTCGGCTGCAGACCGAGCACCAGGGCAACGATCAGGGCAGAGAGCTGCAGCGAAACGAAAGCGGCCACCACCACCGCGACATCCTCGTTGAAACGCGCCAGCGAGCGATACAGCGCAACCGCCACCACCGCCCCGACCAGGCCCAGCGCCAGCGCATTGACCCCCAGCGCGGTAATGCCGCCGGCGCCGAACAGCAGCGCCTGGAGCAGCAGCACGCCGCTGTACGCGAGAAACGCCAGACGCACGCCGAACACCAGCGCCAGCACCGCCACCCCGAGCGCGTGCCCGGAGGTCCCGCCGGGCAGCGGCAGCATGATCAGGCCAAGCGCGTAGGCCAGCGCCGTCAGCATGGCCAGGCGCGGCACCAGCGTCTCGTCGAGCCGTCCGGCCAACCCGCGACCGGCCCAGGTCCAGGCAGCAGCCGCCACGCCCCAGGCGGGCAACCAGGTCTGCGGCGACAGGAATCCGTCGGGAATATGCATCGATCAGGGTCAGAACGTCAGCGAAGTGGAGAAGATCAGACGGTATTTTTCCTTACCCTCGGCACCCTGCTGCGTATTCGATTCGTTGAGCCGGGTCCACACCGGCTTCTTGATGCCAAGCGCGAAGCTGGCATTGTGCCAGTAGGCACGCACCCCGGGCATCACATAAAGCATGCGGCCGCCGGTGCCGTCCTCGCCGACGCCATCGACGCGGTCGCGGCCGAGTGCCAGGTATTGCACTTCCAGCACGGGATCAAGGCGGAAAACCTTGTCCGGCACGGTCAGGGCGCGCCAGGACAAAGCCGCGCTGAGGCGGTTCTCGGCACCGAACTGCACCCGCTCGCCATTGGCGTAGGTATAGGGCTGAAAGCGGAAGGTCGATGCTTCCAGATTCAGGGTCAGCGTCTGGCCGAGCATCTTGCTCGCGCTCACGCCGAACGACCACGCCGGCTTGCCGAAGCCCAGCGATTTGCCGGCATCGATGCTGCCGTCGGCCAGACGGTGATTGGCACTGCCGGTCGGCAAGGTACTGCCGGCAAAAACGCTGAAATGCCAGTCCTCCAGATCATCGAGGCTTTCATTGGCCGGCGTCAGCTGCCAGCCGTCCAGGTCGTAGCGGAAACCGATCTGCCCCATCACCGAGGCATCGGCCCAACCGCGCGAATCGAGCCCGCCCGACGCCTCGACCTTGGCATGATGCGGCACAAACACGTAGGCCGAAAACCAAGGGGTCACGCCGTACCCCAGCCCGAGCATGGAAAAGCGGGCGTAGTCGGCATTCGGCGCCGCCCAATCGTATTGCTTGAAGCGTGCCTCATCGACTTTCAGGTAAGCCAGCACCGCCCCCGCCGGCAACACCGACGACGACGCCGACTCGATCGGCGCCCCCGGCCCCTGCAGGCCGGCGGCCCCCACGCCGGCAACGCCGTGGTGCGCCAGTGCCGGTTGGGCAAAAGCGGCCGCCAGCAAGGCACCGGAGCGCAAGACGGATGTGTTCATCGTTTTTTCCTCCCCAGGTAAAGCTGCCACAGCCCGAACAGGCCGAAAATCGTTCCCAGACCGCCAAGCCACAGTGCCGCCCGCGGCGTTTCGGCAACCGGCGGCGTCACTGCGAGTTCGCCGGAAATTGCCGAAATCTGCCGGTCGACCCCGTGACCGTCGTCCGACCACGCTTTCAGTCGCCATTCGCCCGGCACATCGGCAAGGAACACGACCCGGCCGGCAGCATCGGTCCGGCCAACCTGCGCGGGCGTCTCGCTACCGGCCGGATAAAGCTCGTAGGCCTCGAAGGCAAAGGGCTGAGCGTCGGCGTAGCGCAAGGTGACCACGGTGGCCGTCGCGCCAGCGGTATTGACCTGAACCTCGTGCGCCGTCGCCACGCCGGCGACCAGCAGAAAGACCGCTAACAGGCGCTTCATCGGGCAATCTCGAACTGCAGCGTCGCGCTGCGCAGAGAGCGGTCGGCCTTACCGTCGGTCAGCGGTGTCTCCAGCGTCGTCGAAATCAGCTGCACCCCCGGATGCCGCAGACGGATCGCAATCCGTCCGTCGACACCGGTGACGCCGCGCGTATCGTCGCCATAGGCGACCGGCAGAGCGGCGACCGGCTGGCCGTCGTCGGTGACCAGCAAGCTCAATTTGTCGCCACTGGCCAGCGTCAGCGGATCGCGCAGCGGCGTGATTTCCAGGCCCTGCCCGAGCGGCTGGCCGGCCGCCGGCAGCCAGCGGCCGATACGCTTCACCGAGTCGGCCGCATGCCAGCTACGGAGCACGCCGCTCATCCCGGTTTTCGGCACGTTCCTGGTTTCCCAGGCCGTCTTCGTCCAGTAGCCGGAAACATACTGTGCCTGCAGCACGGCGCAGCCACCCGGCAGGCGCACCGGCGAGCCTGCCGGAACCGTCAGCGCCCGCTGTCGGCCTTCGCCGTCAACGCAACGCGCGCCAACCACCCGCGCCGCATCGTAGGGAACGGTCTCGGCGCCGGCATGGGCGGAATGACGATGCCCCTGGAGCAGCACCAGTTCGCTGCCGTCGGGTTCCAGCCAGAGATCATGCGCCCAAGCGAACGAGGAGCAACACAAAAACAGGAAAAGCAACGGAGCACGCATGACCGAGCAACCTCGATATGAAGATATTGATTATCTTCATACAAAATCCGTGCCCACACCATAAGTCATTGTGCGTACAAGCTTTGCACTACGACACAAACAGCAAAGTGGTCAGCAACTTTCCACCGGCAGTGTCAGCGTGAATTCCGCCCCGCCTTCCGGGCGGTTGGCGGCGCGCAGATGGCCGCCGTGGCGTTCGGCGATGCCGTAGCTGATCGACAGGCCGAGACCGGTACCCTGGCCGACCGGCTTGGTGGTGAAGAAGGGTTCGAACAACTGCGCCAGATTGGCTTCGGGAATACCGGGACCATTGTCGAGGAAGCGCAGCACCAGCTTCCCGTCCGCGACCCGGCCACTGACCAGCAGTTGCGCATCCGCCTGACCGGCGGTGGCGTCGCAGGCATTCTGGACGAGGTTCATCGCCACCTGCTGCAACTGGCCGGACGAGCCGCGACAGCGCAGGCCGGGCGGCAGATCGACCCGGACCGCGAACTTGCCGGCGGCACTCTGGGCAACCCAACGGACGGCACGCTCGACCACCTCGTTGACGTCGACCTCCTCGGGGGCGGCACGGTCAACGGCGGAAAAGCGCTTGAGCGCGTCGACGATGTCGCGGGTACGCTCGGCGCCTTCGATCATGCCGTCGATCAGCTGCGGCATGTCGGCCAGGATGCGATCGATCCGGAGTTCCCGGCGCAGTTCGGGCAGGCTGGCGAGCTCGCCGGCGTGCACCGCATCGATGTAGCGGCCGAGACGGCCGGCGTAGCGTTGCAGCGAGAGCACGTTGCCGAGCACGAAGCTGATCGGATTGTTCAGTTCGTGAGCGACGCCGGCCACCAGCCGACCCAGCGAAACCATCTTTTCGGCGTGCAGCAGCTGGCTTTGCGTGCGCTTCAAGTCGTCGTGCGCCTGACGCAGGGCGTGGTAGGCCTTGCGCAGTTCGCCGACCGGCCGGCCGGTGACCACCACGCCCATCAGCTTGCCGGTCTGCGACACACGCGGCGTGCAGTTCATCGACACCGGCACGGTCGAGCCGTCACCGGCACGCAGGAAGAACTCACAATCGTGCACGCCTTCGCGGGCGTAGCGGGCAAACAGGTCGCGGGCGCGGGCGCGCTCGACTTCGTCGGCGAACAGGTCGAAGACCGGCGTGTGCGCCAGCTCTTCCATGCTTTTGCCGGCGAAGTGGCAGAGCGAGGGATTGACCTCTTCGATACCGCCGTTGCGGTCGCAGACGATGAGGATGTCGGACATCGAGGCGAGCACGCTCTCGATGAACTGGTGCGACTCTTCGAGCGCGGCGTTCTTTTCTTCGAGGGCGACTTCGTACTGGAGGAGGTCGTTATAGACCTCGTCCATCTTCTGGATCACCTCGATCCAGGCCTGCTCGCCGCCGCCGGCGAATTCAGCGGGTGGGGCGGTAGTGGACATGGTCACTGCCATGGGCGTCGTGGGCGTGGTGGTATTCGGCCTCCAGCGCCACCAGGTTGAGATGGCCGTGGCGCACGCCGCGCTCGGCGATCAGGGCGTCGGCAAATTGCCGGACGTCGGCCGTCGCCCCCTTGAGAATGACCGTTTCCAGGCAGTTGTCGTGGTCCAGGTGGGCGTGCATCGCCGCCACGGTCAGGTCGTGGTGGTCATGCTGCAAGCGGGTCAGGCGCTCCGACAGCTCGCGCTCGTGGTGATCGTAGACATAGGACAGATTGGCCACGCATTGACCGGCCGGCTTGCCGCGCTGTCGGTCGTGCTCGATCGCACCGCGGATCAGGTCGCGGACGGCTTCGGAACGATTGACGTAGCCGCGGGCGGCAATCAGTTCGTCGAACTGCCGGGCCAGCGAATCATCCAGCGAAATGGTGAAGCGTTCCATCAATCAGGCTCCTAGAAAACACGCCTGCCACAATGCCGCCATTCGCCCGTGCATGCAAGATCAGGGCACCGGCTCGGCCAGCGGAAGCATCCGCCCCAGTTCGGCGGGGTGATGCAGCAGGTCGGCCAGCGTGTAGCGGTCGAGCACCGCCAGCATCGCCGCCAGCGCTTCGTCGAGAATGGCCGGCAGGCGGCAGGCCGGCATGATCCGGCAATGGCCGTCGCTGGCGAAGCACTCGACCAGCGCCCAGTCGTTTTCCGTCTGCCGGATCAGTTCGCCGAGCCGGATCCCGGCCGCCGGTCGCGCCAGCCGGATGCCGCCGCCCTTGCCGCGTACCGTTTCGATATAGGCCAGCCGCCCGAGGTGATTCACCACCTTGGTCAGGTGGTTGCCGGAAATGCCGTAGGCCTCGGCGATTTCGCCGATGGTCGCCAGGCGCCCGGCATGCACGCCGAGGTACATCAGGACACGCAGGCTGTAGTCGGAGAAGCTGCTCAGTCGCATCTGCCCCCTCCGGATGATAAGATGCAAAAATTATACATGTTATATAAGACCCTTCGGACCCCATGGTAAAGCAATCCCCCGGCAAGCGGACCATCGAAATCAAACCGGTGCCCGACCCCAACGTCAAGGTCTACCCGCGCTCGGTCAGCGGCCTGTTCAACAACTGGCGCGTGGCTTTCGTCTGGCTCACCCAGATCGTCTTCTACGGACTGTGCTGGCTTCCCTGGAACGGCCGGCAGGCCGTGCTCTTCGACCTGGAACAGCGCCGCTTCTACCTGTTCGACCTGGTGCTGTGGCCGCAGGACACCATCTACCTGACCATCCTGCTGCTCCTGTCGGCGCTGGCGCTGTTCCTGTTCACCGCCGTCGCCGGGCGGTTGTGGTGCGGCTACAGTTGCCCGCAGACGGTGTACACGGAGATGTTCCTGTGGGTGGAGAAGTGGATCGAGGGCGACCGGCCGCAACGCATCAAGCTAGACGCGGCGCCGAACAGCCGCGACAAGTTGCTGAAGAAATCGCTCAAGCACGCCATCTGGCTGGCAATTGCGCTGTGGACCGGGATCACCTTCGTCGGCTACTTCACGCCGATCCGCGATCTGCTCGGCGGCTTCGCCAGCGGCGCCACCGGCCCCTGGGAAATCTTCTGGATCCTGTTCTACGGCGGCGCCACCTACGGCATGGCCGGCTTCCTGCGCGAGCACATGTGCAAGTACATCTGCCCGTACGCCCAGTTCCAGTTCGTGATGTTCGACCGCGACACGCTGATCGTCGCCTACGACGCACAACGCGGCGAAGCGCGCGGCAGCCGGGCAAAAAATGCCGATCCCAAAGCCATCGGCCTGGGTGACTGCATCGACTGCAGCATCTGCGTCCAGGTCTGCCCGACCGGCATCGACATCCGCGACGGCCTGCAACTCGAATGCATCGGCTGCGCCGCCTGCATCGACGCCTGCGACCAGGTCATGGACAAGATGAACTATCCGCGCGGGCTGATCCGCTACTCGACCGAAAACGCCGTCGAGCAAGGTTTCGGCCGCCAGGAAATCATCCGCCGCACCTGGCGCCTACGGCCGATGCTCTATCTTGGTGCATTCCTGCTCATCGGCGGCGTCAGCGCCTGGTCGCTGGCGACCCGTGCCCCGCTCAAGGTCGGCATCGAGAAGGAACGCGCGGCGCTTTATCGGGAAAGCGACAATGGCGACATCGAAAACGCCTTCCGCATGCACCTGACCAACGCCAGCGAACAGCCGCGCAACTTCCGCATCGAGGTCAGCGGCCTGCCCGGGATCGCCATCAGCGGCGCCAACCGGGCCAGCGTCCCGGCCGCCGGCATGCAGGAAATCGCCCTGTCGGTGCGGGTCGAGCCCGGCAGCGCCGATGCCGGCTCGCATCCGATCAGCTTCCGCATCAGCGACGTCGACAACCCGGAAATCCACGTCGACCAGAAGGCTTCGTTCTGGATGCCATGAACCGGCACGGGAAATGCTTCGTTGACGGTGTAGCCGAGACGACTCAAGCCGGGTCGTCCTGGCTCCGTTAAATCAGGCAAGCCGTCCAGGAGGAAGTCATCATGGCACACACCGACATCCGACTCACCGTCGCCGAAGAGCGCACCATCTACGACGTCGCGGCCATCGACCGCGCCCTCGACGAGGCCACCGGCAACCGCAACGAAGCCCTGGGCGCGCTCTACGAAAAGATGAAGCAGCGCGGCGGTGGCCGCTTCCTGATCCGCCCCAGTGGCACCGACATGGTCGACGACCTGTACGACACCTGCCCCAACTTCGGCGAAGTCATCGACGACATCAAGAAGCATCTGGCGCTGGCCGTCGCCGGTAGCGAGCCGATGCATTTCACGCCCATCCTGCTGCTTGGCGAACCCGGCATCGGCAAGACCCATTTCGCCCGCGAACTGGCGGCTCGTCTGGGCACCGGCCACGAATTCGTGTCGATGAGCTCGCTCACCGCCGGCTGGATCCTCTCCGGCGCCTCGGCGCAGTGGAACAACGCCAAGCCCGGCAAGGTCGCACAGACCCTGGTCCATGGCGACTACGCCAACCCCGTCGTGGTCCTCGACGAGATCGACAAGGCCGGCGGCGATTCGCGCTACGACCCGATGGGCGCGCTCTACAGCCTACTCGAACACGACACCGCCCGCGCCTTCAAGGACGAGTTCGTCGATATCGACATCGACGCCTCGCACATCCTGTGGGTGACCACGGCCAACGACGAACGCAGCATCCCGGAGCCCATCCTCAACCGGATGAACGTCTACGAAGTGCCGCGTCCCGACTACGACGCTTCGTTGAGCATCGCCCGCGCGCTTTACCGCGACTGCATCAACGAGCACGACTGGGGCTTCCCGCCCGACGCCGACGACGGCGTGCTGGACCGCCTGGCCTCGCTGCCGCCGCGCGACATGAAGAAGCGCCTGCTGTCGGCATTCGGCACGGCCAAGCTGGAAGGCCGCAACTGGCTGGAAAGCCGCGACTTCGACCAGGCCCGCATGGGGCGCAGCCGCAAGATCGGCTTCTGACGACGGCCGGCGACGACCTCAGGTCGTCGCCGCCAGCTCCTTGCGCCGGCGCAGGTATTCCGGCTGAAACATGGCCATGCGTAGAACGTCGCGGTATTCGCCGTCGACAAAGAACTCCTCGCGCAAACGTCCTTCCTCGGTGAAGCCGAGCTTGGCATAGACATTGACGGCGCGCAGGTTGGCACAGTCGACGATCAGATAGAGCTTGTACAGGTTGAGCACGGTGAAGGCGTAATCCATCGCCAACCGCGTGGCAGCGGTCGCATACCCTTTACCCTGATGCGCCGGCGCGATGATGATCTGGAATTCCGCCCGGCGATGGATGTGGTTGATCTCGACCAGCTCGACCAGGCCAACCCGCTCACCCGCCGTCTCGGCGATGAAGCGGCGCTCGCTCTGGTCGTGGATGTGGCGGTCGTAAAGATCGGCTAGTTCGACGAAGGCCTCGTAAGGCTCCTCGAACCAGTAGTGCATGACCGTTTCGTTGTTGTCCAGTTCGTGGACGAAGCGCAGGTCTTCGCGCTCCAGGGGTCGCAGGATCAATGATTCAGGCATGGCGCCTCCTTCAACAGATGCAAACCCGATTCTAACGCCGGCAGAAGGTGTAATCTGTCAGCGAATTGTCACGCCGCCACGGAGCTCGATCCTGTCCCCCACAAGCACCGACGCCATGCTCACCCACCGGCACCTCCGGGGCTGGCTGTTTGCATTCGTCCTGCTGATCAACGCCATCGTTTTCGCCGTTGGCATCCAGAGCCTGCAATACAGCAAGGAACGCGACATCCAGGCGGTATACGACGCCACCGGCAACCTGGCCAATCTGCTTGAAACGAACATTGCCGAAACCGCCAAGCATATTGATCTTGCCCTGCTGGGCGTGGTCGACAGCATGGAGACAAATCTGCGCAACCAGCGCCTCGACGGTGCCCGCATTGCCGACATGCTGCGCGTGCAGGCCGAACGGGTTCCCGAAGTCGATGCCTTCCGGATCACCGATCAACAGGGGCGGGTGTTGTGGGGCAAGGGCGTCACCCCTCAGGCCCCGGCCAGTTACGCCGACCGGGCCTTCTTCGCCAGGCATCAGGCCGCCCCCGGTCAACACATGCTGCTCAGCCCGCCCATCATCGGCCGTGTTTCCGGTTTGCCGGTCATTGCCTTCACCCGTTCCTACCGCTACCCGGACGGCCGCTTTGCCGGGGTCGTTTCCGCCGCCGTACCGATCGCCCGTTTGACGACGCAACTGTCCCGGTTGAACCTGGGGCCCCATGGCAGCGCCGTCATCCGCCTTGACGACCTGAGCCTGATCACCCGCTATCCCCACGTCGAGGGAGAAGCCGGACAAGTCGGGCACAAGGCGGTGTCGCAACCCTTCCTGGACCTCCTCAACGCCGGGGTCGCCAGCGGCAGTTTCCATACCGCGAACGCGCCGGATGGCTTTGAGCGCACCTATGCCTTCCGGCGCATGCGCAACCTGCCGTTCATTCTCGCGGTCGGCATGGCGCCGCAGGACTACCTGGAAAACTGGCAGGACGAAACCCGAAAGCTCGGGGCTTTCGGCGCCGTCTTCCTGCTCGTCACCCTGCTTGCCGGCTGGCTGATCGACCGCTTCTGGCGGCAGCATCTGCGCGACACCGAGCGCCTGCTGAACAGCCAGTCGCGCTTCCGGAACTACGTCGAAACGGCACCGGTCGGAATCTTCATCGCCGATCCCGACGGCCATTACCGCGAGGTCAACCCGGCGGCCTGCGAATTGACCGGCTACCCGCGGGAAAGCCTGCTCACCATGTCGGTGACCGATCTGGCACCGCACCAGCAAGCCGCACAACACGACGAACTGTTCGAAATCATCAAGCAGGGCGGTCGCCGCGATACCGAAATGTGCATTCGCCACCGGGACGGCCACGAAATCCCCGTCGCCCTGCGCACCACCATCCTGCCCGATGGACAGGTCATGGGTTTCTGTACCGACATGCGGGCACGCAAGGCCGCCGAGGCCGAACTGGCAGCGCGAGAAGCCCTGCTCGAACAGATTTTCCAGGCATCCAGCGTCGCCATCCTGCTGGTCGATCAACAGGGACGGCTGACCCATGCCAACCAGCGCATGGCCGAAATGTTTGGCATTCCGCTGCATCAACTGATCGGCAGTGAGTATGTATCGCTGATCCACCCGGACGAAAGGGAAACCGGCAGAGAACGGATGCTCGCGCTGCTGGCCAGCACCATCGACGCAGTCGATCTGGAACGCCTCTACTGGCGCAACGACCACAGCGAATTCTGGGGCCATCTGACCGGCCGCCGACTGTATGCACCGGACGGCAGCGTGCTTGGCCTGGTCGGCATCATTGCCGACATCAACGAACGCAAGCAGGCCGAAGCCGCCTTGCACGAGAGCGAGCAGCATTTCCGCACGCTGGCCAACTCGGGTTCCGCGCTGATCTGGACCTCCGGCCTGGACAAGGGCTGCAATTATTTCAATACGACCTGGCTGAACTTCACCGGGCAGTCACTGGCGCACGAATTGGGGAATGGTTGGGCAGAAGGCGTGCATCCCGACGATTTCACGCACTGCCTGTCCGTCTATGTCGATCATTTCGAACGCCGGCAAGCATTCTCGATGGAATATCGCCTGCGTCACGCCGACGGGGAATATCGCTGGATACGCGATGACGGTACGCCGCGCTACGATAGCAAAGGCGAATTCATCGGCTTCATCGGCTTCTGCTACGACATCACCCGCGAAAAGGCCACGGCCGAAGAACTCGCGCGTTATCGCCAGCATCTCGAAGAACAGGTTGAACAACGCACCCGCGACCTGCAGCGCGCCAAGGAAGCGGCCGAGGCCGCCAACGTGGCCAAGAGCGCCTTCCTCGCCAACATGTCGCATGAAATCCGCACACCGCTCAATGCGATCACCGGCATGGCCTACATGATCCGCCGGGCGGGACTGAGCGAACCGCAAAGCGAGCGACTGGACAAACTCGAAACCGCCAGCCGGCACCTGCTGGAGATCATCAACGCGGTACTCGACCTGTCAAAAATCGAAGCCGGAAAATTCTCCCTGGAGGAAAACCGCCTGGACATCCCGGCGATGCTCAACAGCATTGCCAGCATCCTGCAGGACAAGCTTCAGGAAAAAGGCCTGCACCTGGAAATCAGCCTGCCACCGGCACTGCCCGCGCTGCTCGGCGACCAGACCCGGCTGCAGCAGGCGCTGCTCAACTATGCGGCCAACGCGGTCAAATTCACCGAGACCGGCAGCATCTCCATCCATGTCGAAATCCTTGAACAGACCCGACAGGCTGCGCTGCTGCGCTTTACGGTCAAAGACACCGGCATCGGGATTCCCGCCGACACACTGCCACGCCTGTTCACCGCCTTCGAGCAGGCCGACAACTCGGCCACCCGGCGCTATGGCGGCACCGGGCTGGGCCTGGCCATCACCCGCAAGCTGGCCATGATGATGGGCGGCGAGACCGGTGTCGACAGCGTACCCGGCCAGGGCAGCAACTTCTGGCTGACGGTCCGCCTGCGCATCCGGAAGACATCCCGGGAATCGACGGCATTGTTGCCGGACAGTTCGGCAGAAATGGAATTGGGCGAGTGTTTCGCCGGGCAGCGCATACTGCTCGTCGAGGACGAACCCATCAACCGCGAAATCGGCATCATGCTGCTGGCCGATACCGGCCTGATCGTCGATGTCGCCGAAGACGGCATCCAGGCACTCGCCGCCTGCAGCCGGCAGCATTTCGCATTGATCCTGATGGACATTCAGATGCCCGGCATGAACGGCCTCGAAGCAACCCGGGCCATCCGTCAGGATCCAGCATATGCCGACACCCCCATCCTGGCAATGACCGCCAACGCCTTCGCCGAGGACCGCGCGCTATGCCTGGCAGCCGGCATGGATGATTTCATCCCGAAACCGGTCACCCCGGAGGAATTGTTCGCCAAGTTGCTGAAGTGGCTGAGGAAAGGACGTCAGCCCGGCCAGTGATCAATGGACCGTGCACACCATGCACGGGTCGAAGCTGCGCACCACGTGCTGCACGGTCGGTGGTGCATCGTCGCCGGCAGGCAGGCCGACCAGGGACTGTTCGAGGGCGCCGGGTGTGCCGGCGGCGTCGCGTGGTGAGAAGTTCCAGGTGGTCGGGGCGATGATCTGGTAGCGCTCGATACGACCGCGCTTCACGCTCAGCCAGTGGCCCAGGCCGCCGCGTGCGGCTTCGACCAGGCCAACGGCCTGGCCGCTGTCGGGTAGCGGCGCCGGCAGGCAGAAGGGTTCGCCCGGCTCGATGGCGCGCACCCAGTTTTCCATCGCCGGAACGATGCGAGCGACTTCAACCATGCGGGCGACGATGCGGGCGGTGACGCTGCCGCCATGGCGGGCGACCAGATCGCGCAACAGGGGGTGACCGGCGACGAGTTGTCGGGATAAAGCACCGGTTTCGACCACCTGACCGCCGTAGCGCGGGGCCTTGCACCAGGTATAGGCATCGGCCTTGTCGGCATCGACACGGGTTTCACCCTGCGCCGGCGGCAAGGGTACGTCGCCATATAGCCACGAATGGCTGACATCTTCGGCGATCTTTGTCGGATCGAGCACCTGAGCGCCCGTATCGGGTTGCCACAGACCGGCCGGAAACAGTCCGTAGGCGCCGTAGGACAGGAAGCGGTCGGCCGCGCGACCGCAGCGTTCCAGCCCGAGATCGCCGGCAGCGCGCAGGAACAGGGCGAAATCGCCGTCGCGACTGGCCGCCCATGCCTGCAGCTCGTCGAAGGCGGCAAGACCGGCGAAGGCTTCAAGCGAATCGGCGAACAGCCTGCCTTCGAGGAAAGCGCGGAACTCGCGCAGCAGCGCCAGGATGCGGATGCGTTCGGCGGCGGTCATCGCCTTGCTGCTGCCACCCGGCTGCAGCGCCAGGGTGTGCGGCCAGCGGCCGGCCAGGAAGCCGGTCAGGTTGAAAAAGCGGGCGCGTGCCTGCAGCCACGGAGCAACGGCGCTGCCCTGCTGGGCGGTGAAACGCCGGGCGACTTCATCGTGCCAATGGCGCCCGGCATAGGCGGCACGGGCAAAATCGGGCATGAAGAACAGGTGGAAATGCGTCAGGTGGTCGGCCAGGTTTTCCGTCGCCAGCACCAGCCGGCTCGCCAGTTGCCCGTTCGGCGGCGGCGTCACGCCGGCCAGCGCGGCCAGTGCCGAGGCCGCCGCCGCCGACTGGGCGACCGAGCAGATGCCGCAGATGCGCGGCACGACGGCCAGGGCATCGGCCGGGTCGCGGCCGACGAGGATCTGCTCGAAGCCCCGGAACAGCGGCGAATTGACGCGCGCGGCGACAACCCGGCCGGCGTCGATATCGAGACCGATTTCCAGATCGCCTTCGACACGGTTGAACGGACCGACCTGGATGCGCTTCATTTGCCGCCCTTTTTCACACCCGGCCGGACCACGGTGTGGTCGACGACGGCGTTGTCGCGCACCCGTTTCGGCGTTGCCGACTTGGACAGCGCGGCGAGTGCGACGAACCAGGCTTTCGGCATGTCGACCGGCAGGCCGACCGGGATGCCGGCCAATTTTGGCGTTTCCTGGAAGGCATGGCCGGGCGATTCGAACCCTGGCTCGGTACAGGCGATGCAGGCGTAGCCGCCCTTCAGGCAGGAACCGGCGCCATTCCAGGCCCGCGTGTTGCAGTCGGCGTGCGCCTGCGTACCTTTGCAACCGAGGTTTTCCATCAGACAGCCGAGGTCGGAATGCTTTTCGGCGCTGGCCTTGAATTCGTAGAACTCGTTGCGCGGGCAGCCGTGATGGACCAGTTGCTCGGCGTACAACAGCGGGCGGCCGATTTCGTCGAGATCGCTGGTGCGCAGGCCGTCGATGGCCAGCTTTTCCAGGGTATCGACCACCCAGCCCGGATGCGTCGGACAGCCGGCAATATTGACCACCGGCAGACCGCCCCGGGAGATGAATCCCTTGCCGAGCAATCCGCCCGGCGTGTCGGTGTCGTACTGCAGGCCGCAGGCCTCCAGCGGATTACCCGGCGTGCTCGCCGAAAACCCACCCCAGGCGGTGCAGGAACCGATGGCGAACACCCACTTCGCCTGCTCGGCCAGCCGCTGCACCCACTCGGTCAACGGTCGGCCGCTGCCGGCCATCAGGTGGAACTTGCCAGTACCGTTCGGCCCACGCAGCATCGCCCCCTCGACGCAAAGCACATCGAATTCGCGCCGGCCGGCCGCGCAATCTTCCAGTACCGCCAATGCCTCTTCGCCGCTGGCTTCCGACAGCGCCGGATGCCAGACGAAGTCGATGCCGGCGTCGCGCAACTCGTCGAAGAGCGGCCGCGGTTCGTGGCACAGCAGCGACTGGGTGCAGCCGCCGCAACCGCCGCTTTGCAACCAGAGGACTTTCATTCGTCCCCCTGCCCTTCGTCAGCCAGACCGTAGCGCGCCAGCTTGGCGCGCAGGCCGACGCGCGACAGGCCGAGCTCACGCGCGGCGCGCGACTTGTTGCCGTGATGCCGCTGCATGGCAGCCTGCAGCACGCGCAATTCGAGTTGTTCCATGCGCTCGCGCAGATTGCCGGACAAGCCGTCGGTCCAGCTTGCGCCGACGCTGCCGCCATCGACTGCCGGCGCCTGGCGCAAGCGCGGCGACAGCAATCCCGCGCCCAGGGTCGGGCCATCGGCCAGCGCCACCATGCGCAGGATTTCGTTCTGCAGTTCGCGCACATTGCCCGGCCAGGAATACGCCGCGAACACCGCTAGCACCTCGGCGGCAAACCCGGCCACCGGCTTGCCCAGCGCGGCACAGCTTTGTTCCAGGATACGCGCAGCCAGCAGCGGCAGATCCATCGGCCGCTGCCGCAAAGGCGGCACATGTACCGGGATGGTCGCCAGCCGGTAGTAGAGATCCTCGCGGAAGCGGCCGGTCCGCACATCCTCGTCGAGGTCGCGGTTGGTGGCGGCAATCACCCGGACATCGACCGATACCGACTTGTTGCTGCCGAGCGGGCGAAACTCGCCTTCCTGCAGCGCGCGCAGCAACTTGACCTGGAAGGCCGGGCTGGTTTCGCCGATCTCGTCGAGGAACAGGGTGCCGCCGTCGGCCTGCTGGAACAGGCCGATGCGGTCATCGACGGCGCCGGTGAAGGCGCCGCGCTTGTAGCCGAACAATTCCGATTCGAGCAGGGTATCCGGCACCGCACCGCAGTTCTCGGTAATGAAGGGCTTGTCGGCGCGATTGCTCTCGTAGTGGATGGCGCGGGCGACCATTTCCTTGCCGGTGCCGGATTCGCCAGTGACCATCACCGACAGGTCGTACGGGGCGATGCGACCGACCAGATCGCAGACCGGATCGAGCGGACTGCCCGGCCCGCGCACCAGCGCGGCCAGGCCGAAGACCTTGCGTGCCTTGTCCTGCTTGCTGTCGACGCGGCGGCGCAGGACCGGCTCGGCGGTGCGCAGGTCGAGGCTGAGGCGCTGGTTTTCCTGCTGCAGACGCCATACCTCGGCGGCGCGCTGCAAGGTCAGCAACAGTTGTTCGGGCTGCCAGGGCTTGAGCAGGTATTGCCAGATGCCGGCTTCGTTCACGCCGCTGATGATGTCCTCGGCGTCGGTATAGCCGGACAGGATGATGCGCACGATGTCCGGCCAGCGCTGGCGCACTTCCTTGAGGAACTGGACGCCGGTGGTGCCGGGCATGCGCTGGTCGCAGAGGATGACGCGGATGCCGGCGGTGCTTTCCTCCATTTCGAGGATCGCCATTCCCTCGTCGGCGCTGGACGCGCAGAACACCTCGAAATCCTCTTCCAGCGTGCGCCGCAGGGCTTCCTGCGAGCGCAACTCGTCATCGACGACGAGGACGGCGGGCAGGCGGCGCAACACGGGCAAGCTCATGCGGGAATCTTCCAGTCGAGATCGCGGTGCCGCGCCAGATGACGCGGCGTCCACGAATGCGGGCTTTTCTGGACGAAATGATAACGCGCGACGTGATAGGCCGGGTCGAAGCCGTAGAAATTGCGGCGCATCGCCGCCAGTTCCTCGTCGCGGTATTGCGCCAGCGGCTTGACCGCCTCGTCGGCGGCGCGGCGGGCATTCTTGTCCGTCAGCAGCCCCGCAAAACCTGCATCCTGCGCCAGTTCGACGGCCCGGCGGGCGACATCGACGGCAAAGCCCGGCGCCGGCAGACAGGCATCGTAGAAGCCCAGACGCACCGCCTCGGCCGCCGCCATCGGCAGGCGATGGCGCATGATTGCCGCGGCGCCGTCGGCACCGACGCGCGGTGGCAGCAAATAGGTCCAGAACTCCGAACCGAACAAGTTGCCCATGTTCTTGTAGTGCGGATTGAGCATGACGCTGTCGCGCACCCACACCCGATCGCAGGCGCGCGCCAGGAAACAGCCGCCGGCCCCGGTGTTGCCTCCGACGGCGGCGACGGTCAGTTGTGTCGTGCAGCGCAGGATGGCTTCGGCCAGATCGTCGATGGCGTTGATGTTGGCCCAGGATTCGTCCGGCGGACTGTCGGCGGATTCGATCACGTTCAGATGAATGCCGTTCGACCAGAAATCGCTGCCACCGGTCAGCACGATGACGCGCACCGGCTGCGTCGTCGCCCAGCGGAATGCCTCGGTCAGGCGCCTGCACTGTGCCGTGCTCATCGCGCCGTTGTAGAAATCGAAGGACAGGAAACCGACGCCGTCGGCCGCCGACCAGGCGATGTCCTGCCAGGTCGGCTGCACCGCGCGCTGCCAGCCGGCCAGGGTCACTTCCGGCAAGCCGACCGCTTCCGGAAAAGCCAGCGTCGCCGGCAACTTGATCCCACCCGGGCGCTTGACGTGGCCGATCCACACTGCGCCGTCGACGGTTGCCCGGCAGACGGCCGTCTCGCGCCGCGCCAGCAACTCGCCCGGCGCGCCGCGTAATTCACTTTCCGGGTGCGCATCAAACAGGTGGCAGGGCGCGCCGAACAATTCGTCGGCAACGCCCGGAAAGCCGTCGGCTGCGTGCAGGCGGGCGAGGATATCGGCGGTCGACTGCGTGTTCCAGTCGATTCTCCGGTCGGCCTGGCCCATCAAGGGGTGCGCCACACCGGGCACACGTTGGGCGACGAAGTCGCCGGCGGCGAAACGTTCGACCGCCTGCAGCACGGCGCGCACCGCCGCTTCGGTGACTTCGTTGCGGTACAGGGAGGCCTTGGCCGCCGGGCGCATGGCAAAGCTCGCGCTGGCCCAGACCGGGCCGGCATCCATTTCGGCCTCGGCCTGCAGCACGGTCACGCCCCAGTGCGGTTCACCGCGCTGTATCGCCCAGTCCAGCGCCGACGGACCGCGATCGCCGGGAACGCCCGGATGCACCACGAAACAGGGCAGCACCGACCACACCGACGCCGGAATCGCCCGCTTGAGGAACGGCGCCAGCAAAAGATCGGGCCGAAAGCGCGCCACCGCCTCTTCGGTCACCGAGTCAGCAATGTCGAACTCGACGCTGAGCTCGTGTCCGCGCGCGGCCAATTCGCAGAACAGGCGCTGCGTCAGACTGTTGAAGCTGTGCGTTATGAATAATATCCGCATGTTATGTAGGTTTTTTTCCAAGAGGCAAAAAGCGTGAATGGCGCTACCACGGGGATTGCCGGCAAGCGCCTATTCATTTTGGGCACAGCTATGACCTTCGCTATATTTTTCAATCACTTGCATTTCGCTAGGATGCGAAAAAATGTTTCAGGGAGTTCACCAGCATGGTCGCCACTCAGCGCAAATCGTCCCGCCCCCGCGTCGCCCCCCGGCAACGCGTCGACTATGTCGCCGCCGTCCGCTATCCCGATGGCCGCAGCGACCTCTTCTATGTCCGCAACGCCGACAACCTTGCCGATGCCCGCGAGATGGTGCTGCTCGAAGTCGGCGAAGTGCGCAGCCTGGTGCTTGCCGAGCGACACTGAAAGCACCTCAGCAGATCCGCGGCAACTGCTCGCCGGACAACCAGTCCACCATTCGCCGCCCACCGAAAGCCGTGGTCATCTGGACAAAATGATGATCGTCGGCGACGACCTGACCGATGATGGCCGCCGCCTGCCCAAGCGGGTGAGCGCGCATGACCGATAGCAGCATTTCCGCATCTTTTTCGCCACAGATGGCGACCAGTTTCCCTTCGTTCGCGACATAAAGCGGATCCAGCCCGAGCAACTCGCAGGCGGCATTGACCGCCGGTTTCACCGGTAGCGCCTTCTCCTGCAGCATCATGCCGACGCCCGACTGGCGGGCAATCTCGTTCAGCGTCGTCGCCAGCCCGCCGCGCGTCGGGTCGCGCAGCACGCGCAGGTCGACGCCGCTGGCCAGCAGCGTTTCGATCAACCCATGCAGCGCCGCCGTATCGGAGACGATGGGTGACTCGAAACCCAAGCTCTCGCGCTCGGCCATGATCGCCATGCCGTGATCGCCGAGCGTGCCGGAAACCAGAATGACATCGCCCGGCCGCGCCCGCCGTCCGGACAGCTCGCGCCCCGGCGGCACGACGCCGACGCCGGTGGTGGTGATGAACACCCCGTCGCCCTTGCCGCGCTCGACCACCTTGGTATCACCGGTCACTACCGGCACCCCGGCGGCGCTCGCCGCCACCGCCATGCTCTGCACGATGCGGGCGAGGTCGCCAAGCGGGAAGCCCTCCTCGAGGATGAAGCTGGCCGCCAGATAAAGCGGCCTGGCGCCCATCACCGCAACGTCGTTGACCGTGCCATGCACCGACAGGCAGCCGATGTCGCCGCCCGGGAAGAACAGCGGCGAGACGACGTGAGCGTCGGTCGCCATGACCAGCCGGCCCTCGCCCGGCAGTGGCAGCACGGCGCCGTCGTCGCCTTGGCCGAGGTATTCGTTGCCGAGATGGCGGGCGAACAGCTCGTCGATCAGTTGCGCCATTGCCCGGCCGCCCGAACCGTGGGCCAGGTCGACCTGGCCGTGCTTGAGGTCGAGAGGGCGGATGTAGGGTTTGCGGGTTTCAGACATCCTTGTACCGTCCATAGGTGTAATGCGCCGCACAGGCGCCTTCCGAACTGACCATGCACGAGCCCACCGGATTCTCCGGCGTGCACACCGTTCCGAAGATCTTGCAGTCCTGCGGCCGCTTGACCCCGCGCAGGATCGCCCCGCATTCGCAGGCCTTGTGATCCGGCACAGAGGCATAGCTCACGGAAAAACGCCTTTCGGCGTCAAATTCGGCGAACGCGCCGCGAATGCGCAGCGCCGAGTACGGTAAAACGTTTAACCCCCGCCATTCGAAGTGCTTGCGCATCTCGAAGACCTCGGCGACCAAGGCCTGCGCTTTCAGGTTGCCGTCGCGGTCAACGGCGCGCGAGAACTCGTTTTCGACTTCGGCGCGGCCTTCGTTGACCTGGCGGATGAGCATGCGGATCGCCTGCATCACGTCAAGCGGCTCAAAACCGGCGATGACCACGGGCTTGCGGTACTCCTCGGCGAAGAATTCGTAGGGCCGGCTGCCGATGATCGTCGACACGTGCGCCGGGCCGACGAAGCCGTCGAGCGGTACGGTGCCCCACTGACGCACTTCCGGCGATTCGAGGATGCTGGAGATCGCCGACGGCGTCAGCACGTGGCAGCAGAGCACCGAGAAGTTCTTCAGGCCGAGCGCGGCGGCCTGCTTGATCGCCACCGCGGTAGGCGGCGTCGTCGTTTCGAAGCCGATGGCGAAGAAGACGACCTGTTTGTCCGGGTTTTTCTGCGCCAATGTGACGGCGTCGGCGCTCGAGTAGACCATGCGGATGTCGCCGCCCCTCGCCTTCGCTTTCAGCAGCGACAAGCCGTCGGACGCCGGCACGCGCAGGCAGTCGCCGTAGGTGCACAAGGTCACGCCCTCGTCGAGCGCCAGGCGGATGGCCTGGTCGACGCGGCCGATCGGCAACACACAGACCGGGCAGCCGGGGCCGTGGATCATGTGCACGTTGGCCGGCAGCAGGTCGGAGACGCCGTAGCGCGAGATGGCGTGGGTGTGGCCGCCGCAGAATTCCATGAAATGGTAGTTGCGGTTCGGGTCGGCCTCGGCGCGGATGCTGGCGGCGATCTTCTGCGCCACCTCGCCGTCGCGGAATTCGTCGATGTATTTCATCAGTGCAGCGTCAGGCCGTCGCCGTCGGCGGTCAGCTGTCCCATTTCGGCAAACAGCTTGAGCGTCTGCTCGGCTTCTTCCGGGTCGAGCTTGTTCAGCGCGTAGCCGACATGGACGATGACGTAGTCGCCGACGGCGACGCCGTCGACCAGCGACAGCGAGATTTCCTTGCGCACGCCGGCAAGATCGACGACGGCGTTGTCGCCGTCACGCAGTTCGACGACCTGGGCGGGAATAGCGAGACACATGGGGCTTCCTTTCGGAGGAGTTCAACCGCGCCCGGCCAGGCGGCGGAAGAAGCCGCGCCGGTCAACCGGCGACGGTTCGGGGTTCGTCGGCGCCGGCGCAGCGGCCGGCGGTTCGAAAAGCAGATGCAGCGCGTCCATCGCGGTACGCAGCGCAGCGTCCTGATCGGCGAGTTCGTCGACCGGCGCCAGGATGGGGACGAAGAAGCTTGCCGGCAGGTCCGGGTCGTCGCCGCGCTCGCTGACCAGGTCGAGATCGCCGGCCGGGAAGCCGACACGCAGCGTCTGCTCGGACGGCAGTTCGCGCCACAGTTCGCCGCCGCCGGGGAGCAGCAGCAGGTGGATGAACCACGGGGTGACGACGGCGCCGATCCAGTCGCCGCGATAGCGCCGGAAGCCGGCGATGTCGACCGAAAGACCGGGGTGGCCGCTGTTCAGGGCGGCCTGCCAGCGTCGGTAACGGGCGAGCACGCACGGCGCCGGATTGTCGGTGTGGATGGCGGCGCTGGCCAGATCGTTCATGCGTTTTCTCCGTGCATCCGCCGCGCGACCCAGGCCTGACCCAGCGCCAGGCCGCCGTCGCCGGCGGGGACGGCGCGCGCTTCGAGGACTTCGATGCCGGCCGCCGTCAAACGGCGGCGCAGCGCGTCTAGGAGGATTGCGTTCGCCGCGCAGCCGCCGCCGACCGCCATTTTCGCAAGTTTTTCGCGGTCGACCGCAAACATCGCCCACTCGGCAAGGCCGGCAGCGACGGTGGCGTGGAACAGCGCGGCGCCTTGCCCGGCATCGCGGCAGTCGAGCAGCGCCAGTAGCAGCGGCGAGAAGTCGAGGATATCGCCGGCTATCCGCCAGCCGCCGGCCAAGGGTTCGACCGGGCCGTGCGCCGCCGCCCGGCCTTCGAGCTCCATCGCCGCCTGCCCTTCGTACAGCGAAACATCGCGCACGCCGAGCAGGCCGGCGGCGGCGTCGAACCAGCGGCCGAGGCTGGAAGTCGGCGGGCAGCGCAGTTGCCGGTCGAGCAGCGTCAGCAGCGGGCCGGCCTCGCGTTCCGGCCAGGTGCGCGCCAGCCAGCCGGCGACCTGGTCGCCGAGGCCAGCACCGTGCAGCGCGGCAATCGCCATCCGCCACGGCTCGCGCGCCGCGCGGTCGCCGCCGGGCAGCGCCAGCGGGCGCAAGTGGCCGAGGCGACGGCAGTCAGCGCCGTCGACGCGCAGCAGTTCGCCACCCCAGGCGCCGCCGTCGGGGCCGAGACCGACGCCGTCGAGCGCCAGCGCCAAAAGCGGGCCGTTGACGCCATGTTCGGCGCAGATCGCGCCAACATGCGCGTGATGATGGCCGACGGCACGCGACGGCACGCCGAGTTCGCCGGCCAGACGCAGGGCCAGCGCGGTCGACGCGTAGTCGGGGTGCAGATCGTGGACGATCAGCGCCGGTTTGACGTCGAGCACGGCGAGCAGGTGGGCGACGGTTTCTTCGAGGAAAGCCAGCGTCGCCGCGTTGTCGAGGCTGCCGATGTGCTGCGAGACGAAGGCCTCACGCCCGCGCAGCACGCAGACGGCGTTCTTCAGGTGGGCGCCGAGCGCCAGCACCGGCGGGCCGTCGTCGGCGAGCGGAATCGGCAGCGGCACGTAACCGCGGGCGCGGCGCAGGAAGGCCGGCGCGCCATCGGCCACGCGGACCACCGAATCGTCGCAGCGGACGACGATGTCGCGGTCGTGCATCAGAAAGGCGTCGGCGATGCCGTTCAGGCGCTGCAAGGCTTCGGCGTTGCCGGTGACCAGCGGTTCGCCCTGCGGGTTGGCGCTGGTCATCACCAGCAGCAGCTCGTTTTCCTCGGCGAGCCAGTCGGTATTGGCCGGACGACCGGCGGCTTCGTGCCAGAGCAGCAGGTGTAAAGGCGTTGCCGGGCGCATGACGCCAAGCCAGGGCAGGCCGGGGGCGACGCCGGCCAGTTCGGCGGTGCCCTTGCGGCAGAGGACGATGGGCGCGGCGACATCGGCGAACAGCGCCCGCTCGCCGTCACCGAGCTCGGCGAAAGCGGCGAGCGCGCCGGGGTTGAGGCCCATCACGGCGAAAGGCTTGGCCTCGCGCGCCTTGCGTCGGCGCAGTTCGGCGACGGCGTCGGCATTGCGCGCGTCGCAGGCGAGGTGAAAGCCGCCCAGGCCCATGATCGCGACAATGCGGCCGGCGCGCAGCAGGGCGAGCGTGGCGGCAATCGGATCGTCACCGCCGGCCGCAAGATCGGCGCCATTTTCATCGAGCAGTTGCAACTGCGGTCCGCAATCCGGGCAGCAGGTGGTTTCGGCGTGAAAGCGGCGGTCGGCCGGGTCGGTGTATTCGCTCGTGCACGGCGCGCACAGCGGAAAAGCGGCCAGGCTGGTCCGCGCGCGGTCGTAGGGAATGCCGGCGCTGACGGTATGGCGCGGACCGCAATGGGTGCAGGTGGTGAAGGCGTAACGCCAGCGGCGACCCTTGGGGTCACAGAGGTCGGCGATGCAGTCCGGGCAGATCGCCGCGTCCGGGCCGATGGCGGTGCGCACCGCGCCGGCGACGCTGTCGCGGATGACGAAGCCAGGCATCGGTCGTTCGTCGCTGGCCGCGCTGTCGATGGCGTCGATGCGGGCAAGCGGCGGGATTTCGCGCGGCAGCCGGGCGAGGAAGTCGTTCAGCCGCGCGCCGGCGGCAAGCAGCGTGACGCCGTCGCCGTCGTTGCGCACCCAGCCGGCGATGCCGAGTTCGCCGGCCAGCCGCCAGACGTAGGGCCGGAAACCGACGCCCTGGACGAGGCCGCGGATGTGCAGCAGGCGAGCGCTCACTTGGCCGCCAGCTGTCGCTCCAGGTCGGCGATGCGCGCCTTCAGCGCGGCGACATTGTCGGCCAGGCGGGCGCGCTGGGCGGCGACGCCGGCTTCGATCCAGGCCAGCCAGTCGGCCATGCCCTCACCGCTGGTCGCCGAAACACGGAACACCGTCAGCTTCGGATTGACGCGGCGGGCGTTGGCTTCGGCGAGGTCGGCGTCGAACTGCAGGTAGGGCAGCAGGTCGCACTTGTTGAGCAGCATCACGTCGGCGGCGGCGAACATGTCCGGGTACTTGAGCGGCTTGTCCTCGCCCTCGGTGACCGAGAGGATGGCCACCTTGTGCTGCTCGCCGAGGTCGAAGGCGGCCGGGCAGACGAGGTTGCCGACGTTCTCGATCAGGAACAGCGAGCCGTCGGCCGGCTGCAGGCGTTCCATGGCGTGGCCGACCATGTGCGCGTCGAGGTGGCAGCCCTTGCCGGTGTTGATCTGCAGCGCCGGGGCGCCGGTCGCGCGGATGCGCTCGGCGTCGTTGGTCGTCTGCTGGTCGCCTTCGACGACGGCGATGGCGAGCCGCGCCTGCAGCGCCTCGATGGTCTTGACCAGCAGCGTCGTCTTGCCCGAGCCCGGACTGGACACCAGGTTGAGCGCGAAGACGCCGTGCTCGTCGAACCAGGCGCGGTTCTTGGCGGCGTAGCCGTCGTTCTTGGACAGGATGTCGCGCTCGATCTGCACCATGCGTGCCTGGCTCATGCCGGGCACGTGGGCGCGTGCCGGGCCGCTGCCGTAGTCGAGGTCGCCGTGGTGGTGGTGATCGTGGTCATGACCGTGTGCGTGGGCATGCTCGCCGTGGTGGACGTGCTCGTGCACATGCGTCGTGCCGTCGGCGTGCGTATGCGCGTGGCCGTGGGCGCCGGCAATTTCGCCGTCGTGGCTGTGCGCATGCTCGTGATCGTGCGCGTGGCCGTGCTCGTGCACCGTTCCGTCGGCATGGACATGGCGGTGCGCGTGCGCCCTGCCTTCGATTTTCACTTCGCCGTCACCGCAGCCGCAAACTGTACACATCATGGGTCTCCTGATTCTTATTCGATGGCGATTTCCCGCACCCGCATCTCGGTGCCGGCCGTGGGTTGCACCTGATGGCTGCCGCAGACCGGGCAGGCGCCGTAACGCTCGCTGATCGGCACCGTTGCCCCGCACGGCATGCACCAGCCGGCGCCGGGCACGGCAACGATTTCCAGCGCCGCGCCGTCGGCGATGCCGCCCTTGGTGACAACATCGAAGCAGAAGCGCAGCGCTTCCGGTTCGACCGACGACAGCTGGCCGATTTCGAGCACGACCAGGCCGACCCGGGCGGCGTTCTCGCGCCGCGCGGTGTCCTCGACCAGTTCGATGATGCCTTCGGCCAGCGACATTTCATGCATCTTTCCACTCCACTTCGTAGGGCAGGCACGGATCGAGCGCCAGAATTGCTGTTTCCAGGCCGATCCGGGCCGCTGCCGCGGCGTCGAAACGACGCCCGGCGAGCAATGCCGCCAGCGCCTCGCGGCCGGCAAAACAGGCGTCGGTCGGCGCTTCGAGATGATACCGCTTCACCCGCCCCTGCTCGACGGCGATTGCGTGCGTCAGGATGCCCCGGGCGGTGACGCTCTGCGCCACGCCCAGCCCGTCGCCGCCGGCGGCGAGCAACGGGAATGGCTGGCCGGCGTCGAGCGCAGCGGCGGCCCGGGCGACGTCGGCGACGCGGGCCAGGTAGGTGGCGGCAATGTCGTGCGGCGGCGGCGTCCTGGGCCGGGTCGATACGCTGCCCTGCCACCAGGCGAGCCAGGCGGCGGGATCGGCTTGCGGCCAGCTCGGCGCAACGCCGCGATCATCAAGAATACGCCGGCAGCGGTCGACCAACGGGCACAGAGTTTCGTCGATCAGCCGCCGGGTCGCCAGCGTGCCATCGACGCCGAGACGGTCGCTGCGCCAGGCGATGAAGGCATCGCGCGCGGCCGGCAGGCCGCAGGCCACCGGCCAGTCGAGCAGCAGCCGCCACAGGTTTTCATGCAGCACTTCCAGCCACAGCAGGCGGTTATCGGTGGCATCGCAAACGATGCTGCGCCCTTCGGCGGCGGCCAGGGCGGCACGCGCGGTGACGCGCTGTGCTTCAGCGCACAGCGCGTAAAGATGCGGGATCAGGCGGACCGCGGCGTCCGGGTTCTGGCCGACGAACAGCCGCGTCATCGCCGGCCGTTCGAGAATGACCGCGTCGATGTGTACGCCGCCTTCGGCGAAGGCGGCACGGATGATCAGCGAGCCGGCCGGATTCATCCGCGCAATCCCAGAAAGGCGCGCCGACTGGGCGGTGGCACGTCCACCGGCTGCTCCGGCGGCGCCGCGAGCGGCTCGTTGAACAGCGCGGTGATCGCCGCCAGCGCGGTCAGCCGGGCCTGCTCGTGGCTGGCGAATTCGCCGGCTGGCGAGAACAGCGAACAGAGGTGGTAGCGGCCGAGCCGGGCCTCGTCGGCGACGATGAATTCATAGACGCCGGACGGAAAGGCCCAGTCGTAATGGCTGCCGGCAGCAGCCGCCGGCCAGTCGGCGTGGCCGGGCAGGCAGAGCAGGTTGATCGCCCACGGCGTGACCAGGGCGCCGGTCCAGTGACCGTGCCCGGCCAGGCGAAAGCCGACGGCCTCGACCTGCAGCGCCGGATTGCAGATCGGCAGGCCGGCCATGCGCGTCGCCGCGATGTCGGCAAAGACGGCTTCGATGTCGGCCGCCGGATCGTCTGGCCAGAATTTCACGCAGCGATGACCATGAACTTGTGCTTGGGCGCGTCGCAACCGGGACAGCACCAGTCGTCGGGCAATCCGGCGAAGGGCGTGCCGGCCGGAATGCCGCGCACGTCGTCGCCTTCGGCCGGATCGTACACCCACCAGCAGATGCCGCATTCGAGGCGGTCGTCGGCTTGCACGGCACGGAAGCTGCCTTCGAAGATGCGCTCGTTCATGGCTGCACTCACGCGTTTTCGGCCATCATCTCGAGGTATTCCTGCAGCCGCTGCACCGAATCGGCGAAATCTTCGGGCGCTGCCAGTGCCACCTCGGGCATGCCGCCGACCTCGATCGAGTTGAGGATGAGCACGTCCATGCTGTTGAAGTACTGCACCCACCAGACGTTCTTCAGGCGCGTGCTGGTGATCCGGCAGTTGCCGTAGCCGCGCGACAGGATCGACACCTCGCGGTGGCCGAGCCAGCCGTAGAGCGTGTCGAGGTCGGCCTCGCTGACCGGCAGCAGGCTCAGGTTGATCACGTGCGCACCTTGCCCCGGCCGCCAGGCAGCGGCCTGCATGCGGATTTCCTCGACCAGCGCCGGCGCGTTCATGCAGCCGACCGGGTAGTCGGGCGCGGCCAGTTCGCTGCCGGCGCAAGCGTTCATGGTCGCCGCGAGGACGTCGGGAATGGCGCCGGTCTGCAGGCGGTCGCTGAGGAAACGACCGTCGTCGGCGATTTCGAGCACGCGCCAGAAACCGGCGAAAGCAGTTTCCTGGACGCGCCAGTGACGCGGCGCGGTGGTGAAGGCGCTGACTTCGCCGAAACCGAGCGACTGGTTGATCAGGTCGCGAACCGCCGGGTCCAGGCCGAGCAGGTCGATGCTGGCCGCACCGTCGAGACCGCGCGCTGCCGCCTGGTCGACGAAATCGCCGAGCAGGCCGAGCACGGCGGCAACGGCATCGGGGGCGGCGCCGTCGGGCAGATAGGGCGCCGAAAAGGTCTGCATGCCTTGCGGCATGGCCAGGTAGGCCGGGCCGTCATCGTCCTGCGAACCGGGGCCGAGGGCAACGACGGGAATCGGGAAGGGACGTAAGGAAGCGGGATTCATGCGCAGGCTCCAGAGGTTCCGGCGTCACGCACCGGGATGGGAATCGGGCGCGGCCGGGCCGGGCCGGCGGCGAGGCGGGCGACTTCGTCGCGGTATTCCTGCCAGTCGCGGATGCCGTTGAGGCTGCCGAGATAATCGCCATCGCGCAGGAAAACGACCGCCGGCGCACGCGCCACGGCGAAGCGCTGCATCAGCGCGGCACTGGCTTCCGGACCGGCGACCAGGCGGGCGACGTCGGCGCCGAGGCCGTTCAGCGCTTCGGGCAAGATCACGCAGGCGTCGAGCACTTCCAGGTTGCGCTGCGGATCGTCGGTGAGCAGCAGGGCGGCCAGGCCGGCGGGAAATTGCGGAGCGTCGGCAGCGACGCGGACGAATCCGTGTTTCTGCTGCATCCGGGCAATGGCGCCTTCGAGGCGTTCGAGCGAGGTGGCGCCGGCTTTCAGTTCGAGCATCATGGGCAGGATGTCCTCAGGAATTCGGGGAGTTGGGGTTCGCGGTCGAGGTCGGCGAAGAAGGCGGACAGATCGGTCTCGCCGGCATTGACCGCGCTCAGCGCCGACAGTGCGGCATTGACGGCGGCGGCACGCTCGGCCGGAATGACCTCGCGGGCGGCGTCGAGAAAGCAGAGCAGCCAGGTGCCCGGCGGCTGCGCGCCGACCAGGCGGATGTCGATGCTGACCTCGCCGTCACGCCCCCGGCAGCGGGCGAAATGCTCGCCGCAGGCCAGCACCTCGACGGGTATGCCGAGGCACATCAGGCGGCTTCCGCGTTCAGGAAACGGGCGTCCCCCAGGCGATAGGCCTGGTCGGCCGGCGGCCGGCCGGCTTCGTAGACGTCCATGGCCAGCGCCCGGTCGGTGATCGCCTCGGCCGCGCCTTCGCGGATGCTGCCGACGACGCCCCAGCGTTCCAGCCAGTCGAGCGCCAGGTTCAGCGCCGGCACCATCTGCGCCTTGACCACGTCGCGCAGGCTGCCGCCGTAGTCCTCGAGCTCTTCGGGCTGGACGCCGATCAGCACCAGTTCGGCCGGCAGTTTGCCGGTCAACGCTGCGGCCGCCAGCACTTCCTGGAAACCGGTCTGGTGCAGGCTCATCTTCTTGGCGCCCATGAAACGCGGCACCTGGTCGCCGACCACCTCGCGCAGGTCGCCCGGCGTGTCGCCGTAATCGACCGCGTCGAAAACCAGCAGGCAGTCGGCCTCCTGCACGTAGGGCAGCAGGTAGAGCCCCTGCGTGCCGCCGTCCATGACCGTGACGTTGTCCGGGAAGCACCAGCCGGCGTTGAGCGCCTCGACGCAACGCACGCCGAAACCTTCGTCGGCCCACAGCAGGTTGCCGATGCCGAGTACGAGTATCCGTTTTTTCATCCGCTTGTTCTCGCTTTCCCCTGGGGAAAAATGCCCCGGGCAGCCAGGCTGACCGGGGCGAACCTAACGCAAGGTAAATCTTTGTCCGCTCAGTCCTTGAACATCCGCCAGCCACTGACCATGGTCGAGATCAACGACTGCCGGCTCATGATGTCTTCACGGATCGCCGCGTAGATATGCACGACCGCGAAGGTCATCATGATCCACATGCCCAGCCGGTGCAGGTTGTGTACCTGCATAGACCCGCCGAGCGCCGGAATGACCCAGCCGAACAGGCTGTCGGCCCAGCTGCCCAACCCGGTGCCTTCGCTGTACAGCGCGAAACCGGTGAGGACCATGCCGACCGACAACACGGTGAAGAAGAAGAACATCATCAGCTGCGCCATCGGGTTGTGGCCGACGTACTTTTTCGGCGTCTTCTCGAGGAAGAGATACCAGCGCAGTTCGAAGAAGACTTCGCTCCACCAGTCCCGGTTGGTGATCGGCAGCTTGAAGATCTGCCGCGCATGATGATTGCCGACCAGCGCCCAGTAGATGCGACCGAGCAGACCGATGGCGAAGATGTAGGCAGCGGCGAAATGGGCAAAGCGGATGTAGCCCATCAGGAAATTCTCCGCCGCCTCACCGGGCACGGATGGCAACGGCAGGCCGATGAAATAGCCGGTCACCGCCAGCACCACCATGCACAGCGCGTTGATCCAGTGCCACAGACGCACCGGCGCCTCATAGACATAGATCGAGCGTACCTGCCGGCCGTGCCGTTCGGCCTCCAGCATGTCCTGTTGTGAAAGCATGATTGCCTCCTTTCCGGACCGCTCAGCGGACCTTGACCGTCGTCATTTCCTGTCCGTCCGGGCTCATCACGTGCGTCGAGCAGGCCAGGCAGGGATCGAAGGAATGCAGCGTGCGCAGGATTTCCAGCGGCTCGTCGGCCTTGGCCACCGGAGTGTCCATCAGCGAGGCCTCGAACGCGCCGATCTGGCCCTTGTGGTCACGCGGACCGCCGTTCCAGGTGGTCGGCACGACGCACTGGTAGTTGTCGATCTTGGTGTCCTTGATCTTGATCCAGTGACCGAGCGCACCGCGCGGGGCTTCGGTGAAGCCGACGCCCTTGGCTTCCGTCGGCCAGGTCTTCGGTTCCCACTTGTCGATGTTCGCGGTATTCAGGTCGCCGGCCTTGAGGTTGGCCATCAGGCGGTCGAATTCGCGCGCCTGCAGCTTGACGCAGTAGGCCGTTTCCAGACCGCGCGCGGCGGTCCGGCCGAGCGTCGAGAACAGCGCGGTGACCGGCACGTCGAGGTGCTTGAGCGCGCCTTCGACCAGGCCGTGGATTTCCGGGTACTGCTTGGGCTGCAGGTAGCCGAGCACCATCCGCGGCAGGCAGCCGACTTCCATGGCGTGGCCACGCCAGCGCGGGGCCTTGATCCAGGAGTACTTGGCGCCTTCGTCGAGTTCCTTGATGTTGGTCTTGGTCCCCTTGGTGTTCGGGCCGAGCACAAAATTCGGTTCGGTGACACCGTCCCAGGGATGCAGACCGAGGTTCTCGTCCGGGTACTTGTACCAGCTGTGGGCGACGTATTCCTGAACCTGTTCCGGATCGCGCAGGTCGACCGGGTGGATCTCGTCGAGCTTGCCGTTGATGATCGCACCGCGCGGCAGCATCAGGTTGCCGGCCGAGTAGTCGTTGGCCTTGAGGGGCAGGTCGCCGTAGGACAGCAGGTTCTTCGACGACAGGCCGCCGCCGTACAACCAGCCCTTGTAGAAGGAGCCGATGGCGAGCAGGTCGGGGATGTAGACCTGTTCGACGAATTCGGTGCAGCGGTCGATGATGCTCTTGACCAGGTTCAGGCGCTCCATGTTGATGGCGCCGACGGCACCGGCGCCCTCCAGGTTGATCGCGCAGGGTACGCCGCCGACCAGCCAGTTCGGGTGCGGGTTCTTGCCGCCGAAGATGGTGTGCACCTTGACGATTTCCTTCTGGAAATCGAGGGCTTCGAGATAGTGGGTGACCGCCATCAGGTTGGCTTCCGGCGGCAGCTTGTACGCCGGATTACCCCAGTAGGCGTTGGCGAAGGGGCCGAGCTGGCCGGAATCGACGAACTTCTTCAGGCGATTCTGGATGTCGCGGAAGTAGCCCGGCGACGACAGCGGCCACGAGGAAATGCTCTGCGCCAGTTCCGAGGTCTTCTTCGGGTCGGCCTTCAGCGCCGAAATCACGTCGACCCAGTCGAGCGCGTGCAGGTGGTAGAAGTGCACCAGATGGTCGTGAATGTAGAGATTCAGCTGCATCAGGTTGCGGATGATGTTGGCGTTCTCGGGAATCTGGATGTTCAGCGCATCCTCGACCGCCCGCACCGAAGTCAGCGCATGGGTGCCGGTACACACGCCGCAGATGCGCTCGGTGAAGGCCCAGGCGTCGCGTGGATCGCGGCCCTTGAGGATGACTTCGAGACCGCGCCACATGGTGCCGGTGGACACGGCGTTGCGGATCACGTTGTTGCTGTCGAGGTTCACTTCCACGCGCAGGTGGCCCTCGATGCGGCAGACCGGGTCGACGACGACGCGCTTGCCGGAGTTGTCGAGCTTGAAGCCCTGGGTTTCGTAGGCGGCCATCTTACTTCTCTCCCTTCTCTTCTGCAGTCTCGCCGGCCTTCTGGCGGGCGCGGGCCAGCGCGGTCACGGCCGCGTGCGCGGCGATCGCCGCACCGACGGTACCGGCAGCCACCTTGCCGACGGTATCGGCGTTCGATTCGACACCAAAGGCGTTGATGTCGGTGACGCGGTCGTAGAAGCTGCCTTTGTCCCAGAAGCCGTCCTCGGAGCAGCCGATACAGCCGTGGCCGGATTGCACCGGCCAGCTGACGCCGCCGTTCCAGCGCATCGACGAGCAGGCGTTATAGGTGGTCGGCCCCTTGCAGCCCATCTTGTACAGGCAGTAGCCCTTGCGCGAACCCTCGTCGTCCCAGGCTTCGGCGAACTGGCCGGCGTCGAAGTGGCCACGGCGATAGCACTTGTCGTGGATGCGCTGGCCGTAGAACATCTTCGGCCGACCCTGGCGATCAAGCTCGGGAATGCGGTCGAAGGTCAGCATGTAGGTGACGACACCGGTCATCACTTCGGGGATCGGCGGGCAGCCCGGGACATTGATGATCGGCTTGCCGGAAATCACCTTGTGTACCGGCGTGGCGCGCGTCGGGTTCGGCTTGGCGGCCTGCACGCAGCCGTAGGAAGCGCAGGCCCCCCAGGAGATGATGGCCTTGGCGTCGGCACAGGTCTCGCGCAGCTTCTCGATGAAGGGACGACCGCCCTGGATGCAGAACATGCCGTCCTCGTTGAGCGGCGGATTGCCCTCGACGGCGACGATGTACTGGCCCTTGTACTTGCGCTTCACCTCTTCGAGGATTTCCTCGGCCTGGTGGCCGGCAGCGGCCATCAGCGTATCGTCGTAATCGAGCGACAGCATCGACAGCACGACATCCTTGGTCAGCGGGTGCGCCGAGCGGATGAAGGATTCGGTACAGCAGGTACATTCCAGCCCGTGCAACCACAGGACCGGCGTGCGCGGCTTGGTTTCCATGGCCTGCGCAATGCGCGGCGCGGCGGCGCTACCCAAGCCGAGCGAAGTCGCGGTCAGGCTGCAGAATTTCAGGAAGCTGCGCCGGGAAATTCCCTGGCGGCGCAGCACATCGTAAAAGGTTTCGGTCACAGCGCTTCCCCCCGTTGGTCAGAACTTGCGTGGCGATCGCATCGCAAGGCCTGTGCCATCGGAGGAGAAACCGGATTTACCCTTTCAAATCATCGAATTGACAAATGCATCGCGCGGAAAGCCCGAGCATCCGGACATTCAGGTGGAAACATGAAATCCATAAGTGGATATCTTGATTCCACCCATCCCGGATTGCCCCACCGCCGGAGCATTCGCCGCACTTGCGCTGGATCAAGACAGGGACCGTGCGCTTGACTACAATCGCGGCCATGCCCACCGTTGCCGACCTGATGACGCTGCACGCCGACAGCGTAGCCCCCGATGCCACGCTGGCGACTGCTGCCGCAATGATGATCCGGTCCCGGATCTCCTCGGTCGTGGTGGTCGACCGGGGACGCATTGCCGGCATCCTGACCGAGCGCGACATGCTGCACGCCATGCGCCAGCACGACGATTCCAGCCGCTCGGTACGGAAATTCATGACCGCACCGGTGCATACGGTCCGGCACGACACCGACGTCCGCGCCGCCTTCCGCCAGACCACGCGCCTGGGCATCCGCCACCTGGTCGTCACCGGCAACGACGACAGCCTACTCGGCATCGTCAGCGAAACCGATTTCCGGCGCTTCTTCGGGCTCGACTTCTATCGCCACCTGAACACCGTCGAAGGCCTCATGGAACGGGTCTTTCCCCGACTGCCGCGGACCGCGACCCTGAACCAGGCACTGGAGGCCATGGAAACCGCCAAGGCGACCAGCGTCGTCGTCATGGACGGCCCCCGGGCCTGCGGCATCGTCACCGAACGCGACGTGGTCCGGCTCTACCTCAACGAAGAGGGCAATCCGCCGCTCGAGGCGGTGATGACCCAGCCGCTGACCAGCGTTCGTCCCGAGACCTCGGCAGCCGATGCGGCGGCGATGATGCTGGAGGCCCGCATCCGCCACCTGACCGTGGTCGACCGCGACAACCGCCTGATCGGCCTGCTCACCGAGCACAGCCTGATCCGGCCGCTGGAAATGGACCTGCTCGACGAAGCGGTCAGCGAACAACGCGGCCTGCAGACGCGCTACGACGAAGCCCTGCTGATCCGCAACGCAGCCATGGCCGGCATGCTGCGCGGCGAACGCCTGGAAAACCTGCTCGAACTGGTCGTCCTGTCGGCCGAACACGAGGTTCCCGGCATCAAGTGCGCGATCATGCTGGCCAACCCGGACGGCAGGACCTTGCGCCTGGCGGCTGCGCCCAGCCTGCCCGAAGCCGCCCAGCAAATTCTGGCGACAGCGGAAATCGGCGAGGGCGTCGGCGTTTCCGGCACCGCCGCCTGGCGCCGTGGCGAAGCCTTCATCGAGGATGTATTTGCCCAACCGGAGGGCGAGCGTTACCGCGACTTCGCCCGCCTGTTCGGCGGCCGCTCGGGCTGGGCCGAGGCCCTGATCGGCCCGGATCAGACCTTGCTCGGCACGTTTGCCGCCTACCGAGAGAACAGCGGGCGCCTGCCCGAAAGCATCCGCGCCACGGTACATCAGGCCAGCCAGCTGGCCACCCTGCTGATTGCCCAGCAGCGCCAGTCGGCGGAATTGCAGAACAGCCGGAACACCTTCCACCAGTTGTTCGAAACCGTCGCCAATGCCTTGTTCGTGCTCGATGCCGACGGCTATTTCCTCGACGCCAACCAGGCCGCCGAGCAGATGTGCGGCTATCCCCGTGCCGAACTCCGCGGTCGCAAGCCGGACGACATGGCCGTCGCCGGCATGAATCCGCCCGGCGAAGTGGCCGCGGCCATCCGCGCAGCCGCCGCCGGTGAACCGCAAGCCATCGAATACTGGGGCCGCACACGCTCCGGCGAAATCACCCTGATCCGCGTCCAGATGACTGCCACCCGCTACGCCGGGCAAGCGGCAGTCATCGCCAGCGCCATCAATATCGGTGCCAGCCGTGCGGAAGAACTGCGCCTGGGCATCGAGCGCGACCTGGCCAACGCCCTGGCCGCCGGCAGCGACCATACCGGGCTGCTGGCCACCATGCTCGACCTGTCGCTGCGTTTCCCCGAATTCGATTGCGGCGGCATCTACTGGCAAGCGCCGGGCGGCGCTTACGAATTGCTCGCCCAGCGCGGTCTGTCCGAGCATTTCATCGAGCAGATCCGCTATTACCCGGCAGATTCCCGTCAGGCACGCCTGATCCAGGAGCACAAGGTCATCTGCAGTTGCCGGCACTGCTGCAGCCAGCACGAGGACTGCAGCCTGCTGGCGCCGGAGTACATCAGCGCGGAAGGCCTGCGCTGCCTGCTGATCCAGCCCATCGTCGTCGACGGTCAGGCAGTTGCCTGCCTCAACCTGGCCGGCCGCCATACCGAGCAGATTTCCGAGGCCAATTGCCAGGCGGTGCAGGCCATGGCCCGGCAATTCGCACTGGCGCTCGAACGCCAGGTCCTGGAGGAACGCCAGCGCCTGGCCGCCAGCGTTTTCGCCAACGCCCACGAAGGCATCATGATCACCGATGTCAGCGGCCGCATCGTCGAGGTCAACCCCACCTTCAGCGAACTGACCGGTTTCAGCCGGGACGAAGCCATCGGCCAGAACGCCGGCCTGCTCAACTCCGGTCACCACGACAGCGCCTTCTACCGCGAGATGTGGCATGCCATTCGCCATCACGGACACTGGCGCGGCGAAGTCTGGAACCGCAAGAAATCCGGCGAGATCTTCGTCGAACTGCTGACCATCTCCGCCGTCCGCAGCCCGGACTCGACGATCACGCACTTTGTCGGCATTTTTTCCGACATCACGGTGCTCAAGGAACACCAGCAGCGGCTCGAACACCTGGCGCATTTCGATGCCCTGACCCAGTTGCCCAACCGCATGCTGCTCGCCGACCGCCTGCAACTGGCCATGGCCCAGGCGGCACGCACGCACGGACTGTTGGCGGTCTGCTATCTCGACCTCGACGGTTTCAAGCCGGTCAACGACCAGTACGGCCATGCCGCCGGCGACCGCCTGCTGATCGAGGTCGGACAACGGCTCAAGAGTTGCGTGCGCGGCGGCGACACGGTTGCCCGCCTGGGTGGCGACGAATTCGTGCTGCTGCTGGCCGGGCTCGGCGACATCCACGAATGCGACCAGGCCCTGAACCGGATTGCCACGACCTTGACCCGCCCCTTTGCCGTTCCCGGCGGCGAGGCAAGCATTTCCGCCAGCATCGGCGTCACGCTTTACCCCAACGACGGCTCCGATGCCGATACCCTGCTGCGCCACGCCGACCAGGCCATGTACGTAGCCAAGCAGGCCGGACGCAACCGCCACCACCTGTTCGACCCGGAGAACGACCGGCGCGCCAGGCAGCGTCGGGAGGACATCACCCGTATCGGTGAAGCGCTCGCGAGCGGTGAATTCACCCTGCATTACCAGCCCAAGGTCGACATGCGCCAGGGCCGGGTGATCGGCGCCGAAGCCCTGATCCGCTGGCAACACCCGGAACGCGGCCTGCTGCTGCCGCAGGACTTCCTGCCGACGGTCGAAGGCAGCGAGCTGGCCATCGATCTCGGCAACTGGGTCATCCGCACCGCCCTCGATCAGCTTGCCCATTGGGCACAGGCCGGCCTCGATCTGGCGCTGAGCATCAATATTGCCGGCGAACATCTGCAGCACCCGGAATTTGCCGACATGCTGGCCGCCGAACTCGCCGCCCACCCCGAAGTGCTCCCCGAACGCCTTGAGCTGGAAGTCCTCGAAACCGCCGCCATCGAGGATGTCGGCCGGGCCGCCGAACTGTTCGAAACCTGCCGCAAACTCGGCGTCAGTTTCGCCCTCGACGACTTCGGCACCGGCTATTCCTCGCTGACCTATTTCCGCCGCCTGCCGGCCGAAATGCTCAAGATCGACCAGTCCTTCGTCCGTGACATGCTCGACGACCCGGAGGATCTGGCCATCGTCGAAGGCGTCATCGGCCTGACCCGGGCCTTCCGCCGCCAGGTGATCGCCGAAGGCGTGGAAAGCGTCGAACACGGACTGGTCCTGCTGCTACTCGGTTGCGACCTGGCCCAGGGCTTCGGCATCGCCCGCCCCATGCCGGCAAGCGAACTACCTGACTGGATCGGGAATTTCCGGCCCGACGACCTGTGGAGTTCAGCTTCGTCCTTTGCCTGGTCGCGCGAAGACCTGCCGCTGCTGATCGCCGAAGTCGACCACCGCCGCTGGCTGAAAACCCTGGACAGCCACCTGGCCGACGACAGCGGCCTGCTGCCGATCCCGGAACTGGACGAACGAGCCTGCGGTTTCGGCCGCTGGTATCACGGCGCCGGCACACGACGCTACGGACACATCCCGGTTTTCGCGCAGATCAACGCAACACATCACCGTCTGCACGAAATGGCCAGGCACATCCTCAACGCCAGACAGGCCGGCCTGCCCGAAGCCATCCCGGAGCTGCTGGAGAAACTCAGGGAAGCCAGCGGCGAACTGGCGCACCTGCTGCAGGAACTGCAGGCGGAAATCCTGCTCGGCGCTCAGACCAGAAGGCGGTAAGCCGGCGAATCCAGCCCGCGGACGGCGGCCAGCAGGGCATCGATGGCCTTCGGCCGGACGAAGCAGCTGCGCCAGGCCAGGGCCACCCGGCGCGACGGCTCGGGCGGCGTAAACGGGATGACGCTGATCATGTCGTTGCTGTAGGGATGCTGGAGCGCACCGTCGGGCAGCACTGACACCCCCAGACCCGACGCCACCATGCAGCGGATGGTGCCGATCGAGTGGCCGAGGCGGATGTCGGTTTCCGGACTGCTGACCTGCGGACAGGCGCCCAGCACCTGATCGCGAAAGCAGTTGCCGGCCTTGAGCAGCAGCACTTCGTCGCCGGCCACTTCCTCCGGCGCGATCGCCGAGCGCGTCTCCCAGACGTGGCCGCGCGGTACGATGACCTTGAACACCTCGTCGTAGAGGGGCCGGGTGAGTACGCCGGGCAGATCGAAGGGCAGGGCCAGGATGGCCACGTCGATATCGTTGTCGCGCAGCATGTCGGCCAGGTTGGCCGTCATGTTTTCCTCGATCACCAGCGGCATGTTGGGCGCCACCGCCTTGAGCGAGTGGATCAATTGCGGCAGCAGGTAGGGGCCGATGGTATGGATGACGCCAAGCCGCAACGTACCGTCGAGCTGGTCGCGGCCGCGCTGGGCGATCTGGCGAACTTTCTCGGCTTCCTCCAGCGCCAGTTGCGCCTGTTCGACGACCCGGGCACCGACCAGGCTGGGGCTGACGAAGCCCTTGCCCCGTTCGAACAACTGTACACCGAGCTCGTCTTCCAGGCGGGCGATGGCCACGCTGAGCGTCGGCTGACTGACCGAACAACGTTCGGCAGCACGGCTGAAATTCTTTTCCTGGGCAAGAGCCACGATGTAGCGCAATTCGGTCAAGGTCATCCGTTTCACATCCTCCGGGCATGGATCATACCCTCATCGCTTATAGGGTCTACCTATGACCACTATAGTTGAAACCCATGAAAAACATTGACTTGGATCAAACCTGGCATATCGAGCATCGGGACAATGACCTGACAACTTTTATCAACGAGGGAGAAACACGATGAAACATACCATTCTGTCGACAGCCGTCGCCCTGGTATCCGGCATCGCCATTCAGTCCGCTGCACTGGCTGCTGCCGACGAACCGATCCAGCCGATCAAGCCGCCGGCAAGCATCAACATCGGCATGGTCGAACTGGGCAAGAAGCTCTATTTCGATCCGCGCCTGTCCAAGTCCGGGATCATGTCCTGCAACACCTGCCACAACCTGTCGATGGGCGGTACCGACAACATCCCGACCTCGGTCGGTGACAAGTGGCAGCAAGGTCCGATCAACGCACCGACCGTACTCAACTCCAGCCTGAACCTGGCCCAGTTCTGGGACGGCCGCGCAGCCGACCTCAAGGCCCAGGCCGGCGGCCCGATCGCCAACCCGGGCGAAATGGCCTTCACGCACACCCTGGCCATCAACGTCCTCGAATCGATCCCGGCCTATGTCCGCGAGTTCAAGCTGGTCTTCGGCAAGGACAAGATCGACATCGACCAGGTCACCACCGCCATCGCCGAATTCGAAAAGACCCTGGTCACGCCGAACTCCCGCTTCGACCAGTGGCTGCTCGGCAACAAGACGGCACTGACCAAGGAAGAACAGGAAGGCTACAAGCTGTTCAAGGATGTCGGTTGCATCGCCTGCCACAACGGCGAGGCCGTCGGCGGCAATTCCTTCCAGAAGATGGGCCTGGTCGAGCCGTACAAGGGCAACATGCCTGACGGTCGCGCTGCAGTGACCGGCAAGGATGCCGACCGCTTCAACTTCAAGGTACCGACCCTGCGCAACGTCGAACTCACCTATCCGTACTTCCACGACGGTGCCGCCAACACGCTGACCGAAGCCGTCGACGTCATGGGCCGCCTGCAACTGGGCAAGAAGTTCACCAAGGACGAAAACGCCAAGATCGTCGCCTTCCTGAAGACCCTGACCGGCGACCAGCCGACCTTCATGCTGCCGATCCTGCCGCCGTCTTCGGATTCGACCCCGCGTCCGACGCCGTTCAACTGACCGGTCGTCCTACCTCTCTATTTTCGGGGGCTTCGGCCCCCGTTTTTTTCCTGTTTGATTCACCTCAATCTGTCGGTACACTTGCGCGTCCATAATCTGCACCTGATTTTCCCGGGTATCCAACATGCTGGAAGCTGACAATCTGGAATGCGTGCGCGGCGAGCGCCGCCTGTTCTCAGGCCTCGGCTTCACGCTGGACGCAGGCGAACTCCTTTACCTGCAGGGCCGCAACGGCGCCGGCAAGACCAGCCTGCTGCGCATGCTGATCGGGCTGCTGCCCCCGGAAACCGGCGAAATCCGCTGGCACGGCAAACCCATCCGCAAGCAGGCGGACGAGTACCACGCCGCCCTTTGTTACCTCGGCCACCTGAACGCCATCAAAGAAGAATTGACGCCGCTCGAGAACCTGCTCGCCGCCGCCCGCCTAGCCGGCGAAGCCTTGTCCGAGGACGATGCCATCGACGCACTCGAACAGGTCGGTCTCGCCGGGCGCGAGGACCTGGCCTGCAAATACCTGTCGCAAGGCCAGAAACGCCGGGTGGCACTGGCCCGCCTGGTGATCGACCGGCGGCCGCTGTGGATCCTCGACGAACCCTTCGTCGCCCTCGACGTCGCCGCCGTCGACTGGCTGGCCGGCATCATCTCCGGCCACCTGCAACGCGGCGGCATGGCTGTGATGACCACCCACCAGCCGGTTGCCATTCCCGCCGGCACGGTCCGCGAACTACGCATCGGCTGAGAACGGAATCCATGTCCAACATCGTCTTCTCCGTCATTGCCCGCGACCTGAAACTGGCCATGCGCCGCCAGGCCGACATCGTCTCGGCGCTGTTCTTCTTCATCATCGTCGTCAGCCTGTTCCCGCTCGGCATCGGCCCCGAACTCGACCTGCTGCGCCAGCTCGCCCCCGGCGTGCTATGGGTCGCGGCATTGCTGGCAACCATGCTGTCGCTGCCCCGGCTGTTCGCCGACGATCATCGCGACGGCACACTCGAACAACTGGCGCTGTCGCCACACCCGCTTGGCCTGGTGGTTACCGGGAAAGTAATCGCTCACTGGCTGGTTTCCGGCCTGCCGCTGGCCCTGATCGCGCCCGTCCTCGGTATCCAGTTCGACCTTTCCGGCGAAGCCCTGCTCGTGCTCACCGGCGCCATCCTGCTCGGCACGCCGGCGCTGTCCGGCATCGGCGCCATCGGCGCAGCGCTGACGCTGGGCCTGCGCGGCGGCGGTGTACTTTTGTCCTTACTTGTTCTCCCGCTCTACATTCCGGTGCTAATATTCGGGGCTGGCGCAGTTGACGCGACGGTGTCCGGTCTCGGGGGGGAAGGACATCTATCACTGCTCGCTGCAATGACCATCGCTGCAATCGGTTTCGCCCCCTGGGCGTCGGCTGCGGCCCTGAAGATCGCCCTCGAATGAACGACCGCTTCAACCTCTACCGCTTCTCGTCTCCGGCCACCTTCTACCCGCTGGCCGGGAAAATGATCCCCTGGTTCATCGCCGCCGGCACCCTGTTCGGGCTGGCCGGCCTGTACATCGGCATGCTCGTCGCGCCGACCGACTTCCAGCAGGGCGAGGGCTACCGGATCATCTTCGTGCATGTCCCGACCTCATGGATGAGCATGTTCATCTATCTGGTGATGGCCTTCTGGGCCGCCATCGGGCTGGCCTTCAACACCCGCCTGTCGGGCATGATGGCGCAGGCCCTGGCCCCGACCGGCGCGCTGATGGCCTTCCTCTCGCTATGGACCGGCGCGCTGTGGGGCAAGCCGATGTGGGGCACCTGGTGGGTCTGGGATGCCCGCCTGACTTCGGAACTGATCCTGCTCTTCCTCTACATCGGCTACATGGCGCTGGTCGCCGCCATCGACGACGCCCGCCGCGCCGACAAGGCCGGCGGCATCCTGCTGCTGGTCGGCGTGGTCAATATTCCCATCATCTATTTCTCGGTGAAGTGGTGGAACACCCTGCACCAAGGCTCCAGCGTCAACCTGACCAAGTCGTCGATGGCCGAAATCATGCTCTGGGGCATGTTGCTGATGGCCCTGGCCTTCTGGATGTATTCGATCGCCGTGGCCCTGGCCCGGGTGCGCACCATCATTCTTGAACGGGAGTGCCATACCGACTGGGTCCGGGCCGAACTGACGGGAGGCAAGGCATGATCCACTGGAACAGTTTTTCCGATTTCCTCGCCATGGGTGGTTACGGGCTCTACGTCTGGGGCTCCTTTGGCGTCACGGCACTGATCATGGTGATCGAACCGATCGCCGTCGCGCGCCAGCGCAAGACCACCGTCGCCCGTCTGAAGCGCCAGTTGCGCGCAGAATCCCGGAGTACCGAAGCATGAAGTCACGCCACAAGAAACTCGCCCTGATCGGCGGGGCGATCGCGCTCGTCGGCATCATCGCCGCGCTGGTGCTGAACGCCCTGAACAGCAACATCGCGCTGTACATCTCGCCGACCGACGTCGCCCAGGGTAAAGCCCCGCAGGAGAAGCTGTTCCGCATCGGCGGGCTGGTCAAGGAAGGCAGCATCCAGCGCCAGGCCGACGGCGTGACCATCCGCTTCGCCATCACCGATTCGGAATCCGACATCACGGTCGACTACGTCGGCATCCTTCCCGACCTGTTCATGGAAGGCAAGGGCGCCGTCGCCCAGGGCCGCCTGCTGCCGGATGGCACGTTCAAGGCCCAGGAAGTGCTGGCCAAGCACGACGAAAACTACATGCCGCCGGAAGCCGCCAAGGCGCTCAACGACGCCCATGTCCGCGGCGTCCAACGTCAGGCCGAAGAAGAAGCGGCCAAGGCAGCACAACCGAAAGCGAGCTACTGAGCATGATTCCCGAACTTGGCCATTTCGCCCTGATCTTCTCCGCCATCGTCGCCCTGCTGCTCGGCACCCTGCCGCTGATCGGCGCCCATCAGGGCCGTCCGGCCTGGATTGCGCTGGCCCGCCCGGCCACCGACGTATTCGCGCTGCTGGTCACCTTCTCCTTCCTGTGCCTGACCTGGGCTTTCGTCGCCAACGACTTCTCGGTGGTCTATGTCGCCCAGCATTCGAATACCCTGCTGCCGATCGAGTACCGCATCTCGGCCGTCTGGGGCGGCCATGAAGGCTCGCTGCTGCTGTGGATGCTGATGATGTCCTGGTGGGCCCTGGCGGTCCGTCTGTTCTCCAAGCAACTGCCGGAGGTCATGCTGGCCCGCGTGCTCGGTACGCTCGGCCTGGTCTGTTTCGGCTTCCTGCTGTTCATCCTGTTCACCTCCAATCCCTTCGAACGCCTGCTGCCCGGCGTGGCCGAAGGACGCGACCTCAACCCGCTGCTGCAGGATCCCGGCCTGATCATCCACCCGCCGCTGCTGTACATGGGTTACGTCGGCTTCTCGGTCGCCTACGCCTTCGCCATCGCCGCACTGCTCTCGGGCAAGCTCGACGCCGCCTGGGCGCGCTGGTCGCGGCCATGGACGACGGCCGCCTGGGTGTTCCTGACCCTGGGTATCGCCATGGGTTCGTGGTGGGCCTATTACGAACTGGGCTGGGGCGGCTGGTGGTTCTGGGATCCGGTCGAAAACGCCTCGTTCATGCCCTGGCTGATCGGTACCGCGCTGATGCACTCGCTGGCGGCTACCGAAAAACGCGGCAGCTTCAAGAACTGGACGGTGCTGCTGGCCATTTCCGCCTTCTCGCTGTCGCTGCTCGGCACCTTCCTGGTCCGTTCCGGCGTGCTGACCTCGGTGCATGCCTTCGCCACCGACCCGACCCGCGGCATCTTCATCCTGATCTTCCTGGTCGCCGTCGTCGGCACCTCGCTCGCCCTGTTCGCCTGGCGCGCGCCGTCGGTCGGCCTGGGCGGCAAGTTCGGCCTGGTCTCCCGCGAATCGCTGCTGCTGACCAACAACGTCCTGCTCGTCGTTTCCTGCGCCACCGTCCTGCTCGGCACACTCTACCCGCTGCTGATCGACGCGCTCGGCCTGGGCAAGATTTCGGTCGGCCCACCGTACTTCGATGCGGTCTTCGTCCCGGTCATGGTCCCGGTCCTCTTCCTGATGGGGATCGCGCCCTTCGCCCGCTGGAAGGAAGCCTCGCTGCCGGAAATCCAGCGTGCGGTACGCTGGGCGCTGGGCGCCGCCGCCATTGTCGCCATCGCCCTGCCGCTGATTTACGGCGAATGGAAGACCCTGACCGCGCTCGGCATCCTGCTCGCTGCCTGGATCCTGTTCACCGCCGGCTTGAATTTCTTCCAGCGGGTCAGCGCCACCCGCGGCGAGCGCAGCCTGCTCGCTTCGGTCTTCAGCCAGCCGGCCAGCTTCACCGGCATGCATCTGGCACACATCGGTGTCGCCGTCTTCGTCGTCGGTGTCGCCATGGTCTCGTCCTATGAGGAGGAAAAGGACGTCAAGATGGCGCCGGGTGAAACCGTCGAGGTCAGCGGCTACAGCTTCACCTTCAACGGCGTGCAGGCGGTCCAGGGGCCGAATTACCAGGCCGCGCAAGGCGAATTCGACCTGTCCATGGACGGCCGCTTCATCCGCAAGCTGAACCCGGAAAAGCGCAACTACTTCTCGTCGTCGATGCCGATGACCGAAGCCGCCATCGATGCCGGCCTGTGGCGCGACGTCTACGTCTCGCTGGGTGAGCCGATCAACCCCGACCAACCGGAAGGCGAATGGGCCGTCCGCGTCTATTACAAACCCTTCGTCGACTGGATCTGGGGCGGCTGCGTGATCATGTCGCTGGGCGGCCTGATCGCCATGTTCGACCGTCGTTATCGCAGCCGGCGCAAGGCGGGAGGCAAGCAGGCATGAATCGTTATTTCTGGGTACTCGGTGCCTTCATCGCACTGGTCGTGCTGCTCGCCGTCGGCCTCAGCCTCAACCCCCGCGAAGTGCCGTCGCCGCTGGTCGGCAAGCCGGCACCGGCATTCCGCCTGGCCGTGCTTGGCCAGGATGGCCAGACCATGGGCCCGGAAGACCTCAAGGGCAAGGTCTGGCTGCTCAACGTGTGGGCCTCATGGTGCGTCTCCTGCCGCCAGGAACACCCGGTGCTGGTCGACTTCGCCCGGCGCGGCAACGGCACGCCGATCGTCGGCCTGAATTACAAGGAACTGCGCGGCGACGGCGCCATCGACATGCGCCGCGTTCCGGCCGAACAGGAAGTGCCGCTCGCCCTGGAACGTGCCAGCGGCTGGCTGAAGACGCACGGCGACCCCTACCTGCTGACGGTCATGGACATCGACGGCCGGGTCGGTATCGACTACGGCGTCTATGGCGTGCCGGAAACCTATGTCATCGACAAGACCGGAATCATCCGCATGAAGCATACCGGACCGGTCAGTCCGCAGATCCTCAACGACAAGATCCTGCCCCTGGTCGCGGAGCTGAACAAATGAAGCCTTTCCTTTCCAGCCTCTTTCTGGTCCTCGGCCTGATCGCCGGACCGGCCTTTGCTTCTGCCACCAACGAAGCGGCACTGGCCGAAGACCCGGTTGCGGAGAAGCGCCTGCAGGAACTGTCCAAGGAACTGCGTTGCCTGGTCTGCCAGAACGAGACGATTGCCGATTCCAATGCCGAGTTGGCCGTCGACCTGCGTCGCGAAATCCGCGGCATGATCCGCGACGGACGCTCCGACAACGAAATCCTCGATTTCATGGTCACCCGCTACGGCGACTTCGTGCTCTACCGGCCGCCGGTCAAAGGCATCACGCTGCTGCTCTGGATCGGCCCGCTGGCGCTGCTGCTGATCGGCATCCTCGCCATGCGCAGCTATCTGAAACGTCGCAGCACCCAGGTGGCCAACGCCAGCCGTCCGCTCTCCGCCGATGAAACCCGGCGTGCGGAAACCCTGCTCAAGGAAATGAACGACAAATGACCCAGTTCGCCATCTACGCTGCCCTGGTCGTCTTCGCGGCCCTTGTGCTGCTACTGCCCGTGCTCTGGTTCGGCAAGCGCAACAAAGCCACCGCCGCCGACCGCAAGGAGGCCAATCTGGCCATCTTCCGCGACCAGCTTGCCGACCTTGAGCGCGAATTCAAGGAAGAAGTCATCTCGCAGGAGGAGTTCGAACAGGCGCACACCGAATTGAAGCGACGCCTGCTCGAGGAAGTCGATGGGGAAACCGACGACCGGGCGGCAGCCTGGCGCCCGACCAGCCGGCCGACGGCCGTTGCGCTGCTTCTGCTGCTACCCCTGGCGGCCATTCTCGGCTATCTGTTGCTGGGCAACCCGAAGGCACTGGACCCGGCCAATACCGCGCCGCAGAAGCAGATGACCGCGGACGACATCAATGCCATGGTAGCCAGACTGGCGGCCCGCATGGAAACCAACCCGGACGACCTGAACGGTTGGGCCATGCTCGGTCGTTCGTACAAGATGCTGGGCCGTTACGACGAGGCCGTGGCCGCCTACGGCAAAGCCGAGACCCTGATCGATCAGGATCCGGAACTGCTCGCCAGCTATGCGGAAACCCTGGCCATGGCCAGCGGCAAGGGCCTGACCGGCAAGGCCAAGGAACAGATCGACAAGGCCCTCAAACTCGATCCCAAGCACGCCCACACCCTGTTCCTGGCCGGCGCCGCCGCCATGGAAGCGGGCGATGCGAAAAACGCCATCGCCTACTGGGAAGCCCTGCTGCCTCAGGTCGAGCCGGGTTCCGAGCTGGACCAGATGCTGCGCGCCGGGATCGAGCAGATGAAACAGGCGAAGTGATGTCTCCGCGCCGGGAAGGCGGTATGCTTGCAAGAAAAGCTTACCGCCCAAACAACCGGAGACTCACGCATGACCCAGGAAAAATTCCGCCTCGTCACCCGCAGCGACTTTGACGGCCTCGTCTGCGCCGTCCTGCTGAACGAACTCGACCTGATCGACGACATCAAGTTCGTTCACCCCAAGGACATGCAGGATGGCAAGGTGGACATCACCGGCCGCGACATCACCACCAACCTGCCCTACGTCCCCGCGGCGCATCTGGCGTTCGACCACCACCTGTCGGAAACCATCCGCAACACCGGCGAGCGCAAGAACCACATCATCCATCCGGAAGCCCCGTCGGCAGCCCGTGTCGTCTACGACTACTACGGCGGCAAGAAAGCCTTCCCGCGGATCAGCGACGCGATGATGGAAGCCGTCGACAAGGCCGACGCCGCCCAGTTCTCGCGCGAGGAAATCCTCGAACCGGCCGACTGGGTGCTGCTCAACTACCTGATGGACGCACGTACCGGCCTCGGCCGTTTCCGCGAATTCCGCATCAGCAACTACGCGCTGATGATGGACCTGATCAAGTACTGCCGCGATCACGATATCGCCGACATCCTGGCGCTCCCCGACGTGCGCGAACGCGTCGACCTGTACTTCGAGCATGCCGACAAGGCCAAGGAACAGATCCAGCGCTGCGCCAGGGTGTACGGCAACCTGGTCGTCCTCGACCTGCGCAACGAGGAAACGATCTACGCCACCAACCGTTTCACCATCTACGCCATGTTCCCGCAGACCAACATCTCGATCCACGTGATGTGGGGCATGCAGAAGCAGAACACGGTATTCGCCACCGGCAAATCCATCCTCGACCGCAGCAGCAAGACCAATGTCGGCGAACTGATGCTGCAGTACGGCGGCGGCGGCCATCAGGCGGCCGGCACCTGTCAGGTTGCCAACGACCAGGCAGAAACGACCTTGCAGGCCTTGATCGCCCGGATCAACGCCGACGGCTGAACCCCGTGCATTGCGCCGAACGCCGGCGCAAGCGCGAAAAAAAAGGCCTGTTCGAAAACAGGCCTTTTTGCTTTTTGCCGGGAACCGGCGCTTATTCGAACTCGATGATGATCTGGTCGACCGACAGGCTTTCGCCGACGGCGGCGGAAATCTTCTTGACCTTGCAATCCTGCTCGGCCTTGAGGATGTTTTCCATCTTCATCGCTTCGATGACCGCCAGCTTCTCGCCCGCCTTCACTTCCTGACCGACGCTGACCGCGATATCGCGCAGCAGGCCGGGCATCGGCGACAGCAGGAACTTCGACAGGTCGGGCGCCGGCTTCTCCGGCATCAGTGCCAGCAGTTCCGCGGCGCGGGCGCTCATGACCATGAAGTCGGCGCGCGTACCCCAGTGGAACAGCGAGTACTTGGTCTTGTGACGCTCGACCTGCAGCGTGAATTCCTGACCGTTGCAGGTACCGACGAACAGCGACTCGCCCAGCTTCCAGTCCGACAGGATTTCGTAGGGCTGGCCGTTGTACTCGACGTGGTAGCCACCGGGGATCGGACGGGCCGTCACCGGGTGGTTTTCCTTCTGGTCACCGTTCAGGCGGACGACCATCCACTGATCGCCGACGATGCGCTCATGGCCTTGCAGCTGGCCGCTGATCGAGGCGGAGCGGTCGGTGAAGGCACGGTACACGTAGGCAGCAACCGAGACCAGCAGCGCCGGATCGTCGTGCGGCACCATCGAGGCGTCGAAGCCGGTCGGGTAGTGCTTGGGGATGAAACCGGTGTCGAAGATGCCGGAGTGGAACACCGGGTGCTGCATGAGCGCGGCCTGGAACGGAATGTTCGAGGAAATGCCGCGGATCACGAAGGCGTTCAGCGCATCGCGCATGCGGGCGATGGCGGCGTTGCGATCCTTGCCGTGCACGATCAGCTTGGCGATCATCGAATCGTAGAACATCGAGATTTCGCCGCCGTCGTAGACGCCGGTATCGACGCGGGTCGTGCCCTGGGCGTCGGTCGTCTCGGCCGGCGGCAGGAACTTGACCAGGCGGCCGGTGGAGGGCAGGAAGCCACGGAACGGGTCTTCGGCGTTGATCCGGCATTCCATCGACCAGCCGTTGATCTTGACGTCGGCCTGGGTCAGCGGCAGCTTTTCGCCGTAGGCGACGCGGATCATCTGCTCGACCAGATCGAGGCCGGTGATCAGTTCGGTAACCGGGTGTTCGACCTGCAGACGGGTGTTCATTTCCAGGAAGTAAAACTCCTTGGTCGCACCGGAGACGACGAATTCGACCGTACCGGCCGATTCGTAGTTCACCGCACGGGCCAGGGCCACGGCCTGTTCACCCATCGCCTTGCGCATTTCCGGATCGACGAACGGGCTCGGCGCCTCTTCGATGACCTTCTGGTGACGGCGCTGGATCGAGCAATCGCGCTCGTTCAGGTACACGTAGTTGCCGTGGCTGTCGCCAAGCACCTGGATTTCGATGTGACGCGGTTCAAGCACGTACTTCTCGATGAAGACGCGGTCGTCACCGAAGGAGTTGCGGGCTTCGTTGACGCAGGACGAGAAGCCTTCATGGGCTTCGGCGTCGTTGTAGGCCACGCGCAGACCCTTGCCGCCGCCGCCGGCGGAGGCCTTGATCATCACCGGATAGCCGATCTTCCTGGCGATTTCCACGGCGGCGTCCGGGCCGTCGATGGCGTCGTTGTGGCCGGGGATGGTATTGACCTTGGCTTCGATGGCCAGCTTCTTGGACTCGATCTTGTCGCCCATCTTGGCGATCGAGTAGTGCTTGGGACCGATGAACTTGATGCCTTCTTCTTCCAGACGGCGCGAGAACTCGGCGTTTTCCGACAGGAAGCCGTAGCCCGGGTGGACCGCTTCAGCGCCGGTCTGCTTGCAGGCGGCGATGATCTTGTCGGCGACCAGGTAGGACTCCTTCGACGCGGCCGGGCCGATGCAGACGGCTTCGTCAGCGAGGTCGACGAACAGGGCGTCCTTGTCGGCCTCGGAGTAGACGGCGACGGTCTTGATGCCCATCTTGCGGGCGGTCTTGATGACGCGGCAGGCGATTTCACCGCGGTTGGCAATCAGAATCTTCTTGAACATGTTTCTATTCCTTCCTGACGCTTACAGCGGGATGTTGCCGTGCTTGCGCCACGGATTTTCGAGTTTCTTGTCGCGCAGCATGGCCAGCGAGCGGGCGATCCGCTTGCGGGTGGCGTGCGGCATGATCACGTCGTCGATGAAGCCACGGGCGCCGGCGACGAACGGATTGGCGAACTTTTCCTTGTACTCGGCTTCGCGCTGGGCGAGCTTGGCCGGATCGTTCTTTTCCTCGCGGAAGATGATCTCGACCGCGCCCTTCGGGCCCATGACGGCGATTTCGGCCGACGGCCAGGCGAGGTTGACGTCGCCGCGCAGGTGCTTGGACGACATCACGTCGTAGGCGCCACCGTAGGCCTTGCGGGTGATGATGGTGACCTTGGGCACGGTGCACTCGGCGTAGGCGTAGAGCAGCTTGGCGCCGTGCTTGATGATGCCGCCGTATTCCTGGGCGGTACCCGGCATGAAGCCCGGGACATCGACGAAGGTGACGACCGGGATGTTGAAGGCGTCGCAGAAGCGGACGAAGCGGGCGGCCTTGATCGACGATTTGATGTCCAGGCAGCCGGCCAGGACCAGCGGCTGGTTGGCGACGATGCCGACCGGATGGCCGTCCATGCGACCGAAGCCGATGATGATGTTCTTGGCGTAGTCGGGCTGGATCTCGAAGAAGTCGTTGTCATCGACGACCTTGATGATCAGCTCCTTCATGTCGTACGGCTTGTTCGCGTTGTCCGGCACCAGGGTGTCGAGCGAGTAGTCGAAGCGGTCGACCGGATCGTTGGTCGGCGTGACCGGCGGCTTTTCCTTGTTGTTGGCCGGGATGAAGTTCATGAAGCGGCGCAGCATGGACAGCGCTTCAACGTCGTTCTCGAAAGCCAGGTCGGCGACACCGGACTTGCTGGTGTGGGTCACGGCACCGCCCAGTTCCTCGGCGGTCACGTCTTCGTGGGTCACGGTCTTGACCACTTCCGGACCGGTCACGAACATGTAGGACGAGTCCTTGACCATGAAGATGAAGTCGGTCATCGACGGCGAATACACCGCGCCGCCGGCGCAGGGGCCCATGATCATCGAGATCTGCGGCACGACGCCGGAGGCCATCACGTTGCGCTGGAAGACGTCGGCGTAGCCGCCGAGCGAGGCAACACCTTCCTGGATACGGGCGCCGCCCGAATCGTTGAGGCCGATCACCGGGGCGCCAACCTTCATCGCCTGGTCCATGACCTTGCAGATCTTCTCGGCGTGGGTTTCCGACAGCGAGCCGCCGAACACGGTGAAGTCCTGCGAAAAGACGAAGACCAGACGGCCGTTGATCGTGCCGTAGCCGATGACGACACCGTCACCCGGGGTCTTTTCCGCCTGATCCATGCCGAAATCGACGCAGCGGTGTTCCTTGAACATGTCCCATTCCTCGAAGGAACCGGGATCGAGCAGCAGCTCGATGCGTTCGCGGGCAGTCAGCTTACCCTTCTTGTGCTGGCTGTCGATGCGCTTCTGGCCACCGCCGAGGCGGGCCATTTCACGCTTTTTTTCCAGCTGGCGGATGATGTCATGCATAGAAAACTCCCAAAATGGAACGGGTGATCAGTGTTTCAGATAGTCGAGCAGCGCATACGCGGCGGCAGCCGGCGTCGTATGCCCCGACTCGACGGAACGGGTCAGCGCGGGCAGATTTTCCTGCACGCGCGGATGATTGCGGAAATGTTGGCGCAGGCCGGCGTCGATCAGTTGCCACATCCAGGCCAGTGACTGGTGCTGGCGCTTGGCGTCGAACTCACCGGTCGGCTTGAGCGCAGCCTGGAATTTCTCGACTTCGGCCCAGAACTCGGCGATGCCCTGCTTGTGCAGCGCCGACAGCGCGATCACCGGCGGGGCCCAGTTGGGCGAGGCCGGGCGCAGCATGTGCAGCGCATTACGCCACTGGGCGCGGACGACCGCAGTCGCCTGCTTGTCGATGTCGGCCTTGTTGATGACCACCATGTCGGCGATCTCGACGATGCCCTTCTTGATCGCCTGCAGGTCGTCGCCGGCGTTCGGCAACTGCAGCAGGCAGAACATGTCGACCATGCCGGCCACCGTCGTTTCCGACTGGCCGACGCCGACCGTCTCGATGATGATCACGTCGTAGCCCGCCGCTTCGCAGAGCAGCATGGCTTCACGCGTCTTCTCGGCGACGCCGCCGAGCGAACCGGCCGACGGACTGGGACGGATGAAGGCTTCCTCGCGCTGGCTGAGCAACTCCATGCGCGTCTTGTCGCCGAGGATGGAACCGCCAGAGACTGACGACGAAGGGTCGACGGCGAGCACGGCGAGCTTCTTGCCCTGCGCGATCAGCCAGACACCGAGGGCTTCGATGAAAGTGGACTTGCCGGCACCGGGCACGCCCGAGATGCCGACCCGGATCGCGTTGCCGGTCTTCGGCAGCAGCGCGGTCAGCACCTGCTGCGCGCGCTGCTGGTGATCTGCACGGGTCGATTCGATCAGCGTGATCGCCTTGGCCAGCGCCCGGCGCTGACCCTGGCTCACGCCATCGACCAGTTGCCGGTCGGCATCCGAGAGGAGATTCGCCTTCACCGGCGCCTCGTCCAGTTTCATCCCGGCCTTAGCCGCGCGCCTTGCGGATTTCTTCAAGCACGCGCTTGGCCGAATCCTCGATCCGGGTGCCCGGGCCGAAGATCGCCTTGGCGCCGGCCGCGTACAACGCATCGTAGTCCTGCGCCGGAATCACGCCACCGGCGAAGACGATGATGTCGTCGGCGCCCTGGTCCTTCAGGCACTGGATGATCTGCGGCACCAGCGTCTTGTGACCGGCGGCCAGCGACGAGCACCCGATGGCGTGGACGTCGTTCTCGATCGCCTGGCGGGCAGCTTCTTCCGGGGTCTGGAAGAGCGGGCCCATGTCGATGTCGAAACCGAGGTCGGCGTAGGCCGTGGCGACGACCTTGGCGCCGCGGTCATGGCCGTCCTGGCCAAGCTTGGCAATCATGATGCGCGGACGACGGCCTTCTTCTTCGGCAAACCTGGCGACGTCGGCCTTGATCTGTTCCCAGCTTTCCTGACCTTCCACGACACCTCCGTAAACGCCCGAAATGGTCTGGTTGTTGGCGCGGAAACGGCCGTAGACCTTTTCCAGCGCATCCGACACTTCGCCGACCGTGGCGCGCAGGCGGATCGCCTTGACGGTCAGGTCGAGCAGGTTGCCGTCACCGCTTTCGGCGGCCTTCGTCAGCGCGTCGAGCGCAGCATTGACGGCAGCCGTGTCACGGGTGGCGCGAATCTGCTTGAGACGGGCAATCTGCGCTTCGCGGACGGCGTGGTTGTCGATGTCGAGGATGTCGATCGCGTCTTCCTTTGCCAGCTTGTACTTGTTGACGCCGACGATGACATCCTTGCCCGAGTCGATGCGCGCCTGCTTGTCGGCGGCGCAGGTCTCGACCTGCATCTTGGCCCAGCCGGATTCGACGGCTTTGGTCATGCCGCCCATCGCCTCGATTTCCTGGATGATGCCCCAGGCCTTGTCGGCCATGTCCTGGGTCAGCTTTTCCATCATGTAGGAACCGGCCCAGGGGTCGATGACGTTGGTGATGTGCGTCTCTTCCTGGATGATCAGCTGCGTGTTGCGGGCGATGCGGGCCGAGAACTCGGTCGGCAGCGCAATCGCTTCGTCGAGCGCGTTGGTGTGCAGCGACTGGGTGCCGCCGAAGACCGCCGCCATCGCTTCGATGGTGGTGCGGACGACGTTGTTGTACGGATCCTGCTCGGTCAGCGACCAGCCGGAAGTCTGGCTGTGCGTGCGCAGCATCATCGACTTCGGGCTCTTGGCGTTGAAGCCGGACATGATGCGGTGCCACAACAGACGCGCGGCGCGCATCTTGGCGATTTCGAGATAGAAGTTCATCCCGACCGCCCAGAAGAAGGACAGGCGGCCGGCAAAGGTGTCGACGTCCATGCCGGAAGCGATGCCGGTGCGCACGTATTCCATGCCGTCGGCCAGCGTGAAGGCCAGCTCGATCGCCTGGTTGGCGCCGGCTTCCTGGATGTGGTAACCCGAAATCGAGATCGAGTTGAACTTCGGCATGTTCTGCGCCGTGTAAGCGAAGATGTCGGCGATGATCTTCATCGACGGCTTGGGCGGATAGATGTAGGTGTTCCGCACCATGAACTCTTTGAGGATGTCGTTCTGGATCGTGCCGGACAGCTGTTCCTGCTTCACGCCCTGTTCCTCGGCGGCGACGATGTAGCCGGCGAGGATGGGCAGCACGGCGCCGTTCATCGTCATCGACACGGAAATCTTGTCGAGCGGGATGCCGTCGAAGAGAATCTTCATGTCCTCGACCGAGTCGATCGCCACGCCGGCCTTGCCGACATCGCCGGTGACGCGGGCATTGTCCGAGTCGTAGCCGCGGTGCGTGGCCAGGTCGAAAGCCACCGAAACGCCCTGGCCGCCGGCGGCGAGCGCCTTGCGGTAGAAGGCGTTGGAAGCTTCGGCGGTGGAGAAGCCGGCGTACTGGCGGATGGTCCAAGGCTTGACCGCGTACATGGTCGGCTGCGGGCCGCGCAGGTAGGGGGCAACGCCCGGCAGGGTGTCGGCAAACTCGAGGCTTTCGACATCCTTCTTCGTGTACAGGGCCTTGACCGCAAGGCCTTCGGGGGTATTCCACACCAGGTTGTTGACGTCGCCACCCGGGGACTGCTTTGCCGCAGCCTTTTCCCAGACATCCAGGTTATTGGAATCAAAGAACTTTTCAGACATGAAACACCTCTCGCCGATTCGATTTTTTCGGGCCGATGATGCAGAATTCAAAATTCTACGCTTTCGCACCCGGCTTGACATAGCCAGCCCTACATAATACTGTATCCATAATTATGGAAGCAAGTCGGCAACGTACCGATCTGCCCACCGAGACCACATCACCACAATGAACCGTATTGCACCCACCGCGCTTTACCAGGAAGTCGCCGAACGACTGCGACAACGCATCTTCGCCCACGAACTGACGCCAGGCATGTGGATCGACGAGCAGAAGCTCGCCGAACAATATGGCATTTCGCGTACCCCGCTACGCGAGGCGTTGAAAGTCCTGGCCTCCGAAGGGCTGGTCGAACTCAAGCCGCGCCGCGGCTGCTACGTGACTGAGATTTCCCGCCAGGATCTCGACGACATCTTCCCCCTGATGGCCATGCTTGAAGGCCGCTGTGCCTTCGAGGCCGTGAAGCGGGCCAAGACGGCCGATCTGGCGGCACTCAAGGCGATTCACGAAAAGCTGGAGTCGGCTGCTCGCGACGGTCGCATCGACGCCTTTTTCGAAGCCAACCAGGAATTTCACAAGAAAATCCAGGAATTGTCCGGCAACCGCTGGCTGCTCTCGGTCATCCAGGACCTGCGCAAGGTGCTGAAACTGTCGCGCCTGCACTCGCTGTCGCTGGAAGGTCGCCTGCAGCAGTCGCTCGACGAGCACCGGGCCATCCTGGCCAGCATGCTCTCCGGCGACGCCGCCAAGGCCGAGCGCGAAATGCACGATCACCTGCTGTCCGGCCGCGAAGCGCTGGCGCGCATGGATGCGCAGAACCTGAAAAGCGCTTGACCTGAAAAACACCTGATACAAAAACAAAACCCCCTGACGAGGCAACTCGTCAGGGGGTTTCTACTTTCAGTACCGCTTAGTGGTTGGATGCAGAGGCTGCACCGAAACCGGTCTGGGCACGCACATACTGGTCGCCGAAGGCTTCCTTCTCGGCCTGCGCGCGAACGCTGGCGTCGCTCGTCGAACCGATCCAGGCCAGCAGGAAGGCGATCGGCATGGCGAACAGGGCCGGCTGGGTGTAGGGGAACAGCGGGGCGGCATTGCCCAGCACGTCGACCCACACCGACTTCGAGAAGAGCACGAACAGCACGGCGGAAACCAGACCGCCGTAACCGCCCCACAGCGCGCCGCGGGTGGTCAGGCCCTTCCAGTACATCGACAGGATCAGCACCGGGAAGTTGGCAGCTGCGGCAACACCGAAGGCCAGGCCGACCATGAAGGCGATGTTCTGCTTTTCAAAGGCGATGCCGAGAACGATGGCAACGAAGCCGAGGCAGATCGTGGCGATCTTGGAAACGCGGATTTCAGCCGCTTCCGAAGCCGTACCCTTCTTGATCACGCGGGCGTAGATGTCGTGCGAGATCGCCGAAGCACCAGCCAGCGCCAGACCCGAAACGACGGCCAGGATGGTGGCGAAGGCCACGGCAGCCAGGAAGCCGAGCAGCATGTCGCCGCCGACCGCCTTGGCCAGGTGCATGGCAACCATGTTGCCGCCACCGATCAGCTTCTTGCCGATTTCGCCGCCTTCGAAGAAATCCGGGTTCTGGCCGACGATGATGATCGCGGTCAGACCCATCAGGAAGATGACGTTGAAGAAGTAAGCCACGAAACCGGAAGCGTAGAGCACCGACTTGCGGGCTTCCTTGGCGTCGGTCACGGTGAAGAAACGCATCAGGATGTGCGGCAGGCCGGCAGTACCGAACATCAGGCCGAGACCCAGCGAGATGGCGGTAATCGGATCGGCGAGCAGGCTGCCCGGATGCATCAGCTTCTCACCCAGCTTGTGCACCGACATCGCCTGGTCCATCACGTTGGTAAAGGAGAAGTTGAAGTAGGACATCGCCAGGAACATGACCAGCGTACCGCCGGACAGCAGCATGACGGCCTTGATGATCTGCACCCAGGTCGTCGCGACCATGCCACCGAACGTGACGTAAACCATCATCAGGATGCCGACGGCGAAGATGGCGACGTTGTAGTCCAGACCGAAGAGCAGCTTGATCAGCTGACCGGCACCGACCATCTGGGCGATCAGGTAGAAGCAGACGACGGTCAGCGAGGAGATCGCGGCCATCGTGCGCACCTTGCCCTGATCGAGGCGATAGGCAGTGATGTCGGAGAAGGTGAACTTGCCCAGGTTGCGCAGGCGTTCAGCCATCAGGAACAGGATGATCGGCCAGCCGGCGAAGAAGCACAGCATGTAGATGTAGCCGTCGTAACCCTGCATGTAGACCATGGCGGTCAGACCGAGCAGCGTGGCGGCCGACATGTAGTCACCGGCAATCGCCAGACCGTTCTGGAAACCGGTGATACCGCCGCCGGCCGTGTAGAAGTCCGACGTCGACTTGGTGCGGCTGGCCGCCCAGTAGGTGATGCCCATGGTCAGCGTCACGAAGATGCAGAACATGATGATGGCGTGCCAGTTGGTCGCCTGCTTTTCGGTCGCACCAACCGCGTCGGCGGCGATGGCGAGGGTACACAGGCTCAGCAGCCCGAGTGCGGAAACGATCTTGCGCATTACTTGTTCTCCTTCCAGGCTTCACGAACGATCTCTTGCGAGAGCGCGTCGAACTCGGTGTTGGCCTTGCGGACATAAACGGCCGTCAGCACCCAGAAGAAGATAAACATGAAAAGTTCGGCGACCAGGCCGACGGTCCAGCGGGACCCTTCGGCAATCGGCTGGCCCAGCGATTCGGGCGCAAAGGCCACGACCATCACGAAGCCGTAGAACATGGTCAGGACGATGGCTGCCAAGGTCCAGGCGAAACGTCCCCTCTTGGCGACCAGCTCACGGAATTTGGGATTTTCCCGCATCCGCTCATACATAACGCTGCTCATTCTGTTCTCCTTATTAATTAATAATTACCGATGCAAATCGGCGGCAGCATTGTATCTTATATAAGACCTAACAACCTGACGGCATGTAAGACTTTCGAACTAAATGCCGCAAGCCGGAGAACATTGATGGGCAAGATCAATCGAACCATAGATGGGGAAATCGCCACCCTGACCCTGGACAACCCGGGGAAACTCAACGCCATCGACCTGTTGATGTGGCAGACGCTGAGCCAGTACATGCGCGAACTGGCCGCCGATCCTGGCATCCGCTGCGTGGTCATCCGCGGTGCCGGCAACGAAGCCTTCGCCGCCGGCGGCGACCTGGAAGAGTTCGTCACGGCCCGGGCAACACTGGCACAGGCGCTCCACTATCACGGCGAGGTCGCCGCCGCCCTCAATGCCATTGCTGATTGCCCGCACCCGACCGTGGCCTTGATCCAGGGCGCCTGCATCGGTGGCGGCCTGGAAATCGCCGGCGCCTGCGACCTGCGCATCGCCGGCGAAAGCGCGCGCTTCGGCGCACCGATCAACAAGCTCGGCTTCTCGATGTACCCGGGCGAAATGGAAGGCCTGCTACGTCTTGCCGGGCCGGCGGTGGTCAAGGAAATCCTGCTCGAAGGGCGCATCCTGAACGCCCGCGAAGCCTATGAAAAAGGCCTGCTGACGCGCGTTGTCGCCGACCCGCAGGTCATCGACGAAGCCTATGCCACAGCCCGCCGCATCGGCCACGGCGCCCCGCTGGTCGCTGCCTGGCACAAGCAATGGATCCACCGCCTGCTCGACGGCCGCCCGTTGACCGACGAAGAAAAAACCGCGTCCTTCGCCTTCCTCGACACCGAGGACTACCGGGAAGGGCTGGCGGCTTTCCTGGAAAAGCGCAAACCGGTGTTCAAGGCGCGCTGATCAGCTACCGAAAACGGTGTGCAGCATCTTCGCCGAGAGCAGGATCAGCACACCGGCAAACACCTTCTTCAGGGTTGCCACCGGCAGCCGATGCGCCAGGCGGGCGCCCAGCGGCGCGGTGAACGTCGACACGGCGCTGACCAGCACCAGTGCCGGCAGATAGACGTAACCGATGGACCAGTCCGGCAGGCCGCTGCTGCCCCAGCCGTTGATCAGGTAACCGAGCGCCCCGGCCAGCGCAATCGGCAAGCCGATCGCCGCCGAAGTACCGATGGCGTGCTGCATCTTGACGTTGCACCAGGTCATGAACGGCACCGACAGCGAGCCGCCGCCGATCGCCACCAGCGCCGAGACCAGGCCGATGCCGCCACCGACGCCGACCATGCCGGCCTGACCGGGCAGTTCCCGGGTCGGCTTGGGTTTGACGTTGAGGATCATCTGCAGCGACACATAGGCCATGAAGCAGCCAAAGAAAATCGCCAGCGGCACGCTATCCACGCGCGAGGCGATGAAGGTGCCGCCGAAAGTACCGAGCAGGACACCCGGCGTAATGCCGCGCACGATGTCCCAACGCACCGCACCATGGGCATGATGCGCACGCAGACTGGAAATCGAAGTCATCACAATGGCCGCCATCGACGTCCCCAGCGCAACATGAACCAGATGCTCGCGGGGAAAGCCTTGCGCGGCAAACAGGGTGGTCAATACGGGGACCATGATGCCGCCGCCACCCACGCCGAGCAGACCGGCAAAAAACCCGACAAACGCGCCCAACAGCAGATAGGCCAGCAGCCACTCGATTTCCATCACCACCCTGCAAATGAAAACAGGTGGCAGAAGCTGCCACCTGTTTGGTAAAAGTCCCCGCGAGTGCCGTCAGGCCGGCATCCTGAACCTGGGTTCAGAGTGGCTGCTTTCCTTCCGCATCAGGCACATTCGACGAAGAACGCGCACAACAGCGGAGTCTTGGTCCGCAACCGATGCCAATCAGCATTGGTTCAAGGAATATATGGCCTTAACAAACACCGCAGGGAACACTCGGCGGGCAATCCCGCAGCGACTCAGAGATCCAGTTGCTGCTGGGGTGCCAGCACGGCATCGAGCCGTGCTCCCATGTCTTCGATTCTACGCTTCGTGTCGGTCGACGCAAGCGCTTCTTCGGCAGCCTCGCCAGCCGGCGCCGCCAGGCGTTCGTGGGCGATGTTCAGCGCGGCCATCACCGCCACGCGTTCGGCAATGGTGCTCTTGGTCTTCTGGGCGATTTCGCGCATCTTGTTGTCGACCAGATCGACCGCCGCCAGCAGCGCATCGCGCTCCTCCGGCCGGCAGGCAACGCGGTATTCGCGGCCCATGATCTTGACGTCGAGGAAATTCTGCTCGGCACTCATCTCAGGCATCCTCGGGCAGCTTGTCCATCAGGCCTTCCAGCCGCTCGCGGGCAGCCGTCATCGTCGAGCGCAAGTGCAGACGCTCGGCCTCGGCCGTGGCTATCTGGTTCTTCAGGACCTCGTTCTCGGCACGCAACTGGTGCACCAGGGCGACGACCTGATCGATCTTGGCTTCGAGCGCTTCGAATTCGCTATTCATGGCGCGCACTATAGAGGGACAAATACTGCCCGGTCAAGGACTAAGCAGCTATTTTCAAAGTGTTTTATCGGCTGTCGACGCCATTGGCATTCGCATCTCCCGGCCAGGCGCGCTAGAATGCGCGCCGTGTCAGGTGCTGCGCGCGGTTTTCACCAAGCGCAGTTAAACGGGAAAGCGGTGCGTCTCCAACGAGACCAAGCCGCTGCTGCCCCCGCAACGGTAAGCAAGTGCGGGCGTATCACGAAGCCACTGGGGAAACCTGGGAAGGCGATACGTCAAGACTTGCGAGCCCGGATACCGGCCTTGCACACCTAGCGGAAGTACCACGGGGTGGTGGTGCCGGTTCCAGACCAGCCCTCTCCCCTGCGGACTTTCTTGTCAATGCATTCCGGCATGCGGGGACGCCTGCCGGGAAGGGGAAATCCATGAATTCACGCCTCAAGCCGCTGGCGGTATTGCTACCGCTCGCTTTTTGCCAACCGCTGCAGGCCACGGAACAGCTTGCCAGCCTCGACACCATGGTGGTCACCGCGACACGCCAGCCGATGCGGGTCAGCGAAGTGCTGACCGATGTCAGCGTGATCGAGCGCAACGAGATCGAAGCCGCCGGCCACACCAATCTCGAACAGATCCTGGCCGCTCAGCCGGGCATACAGATCGTCGCCAACGGCAGTTGGGGTGCCAATTCCTCGTTGCTCATCCGCGGCACCAACGCCAAACATGTGCTGCTGCTGGTCGATGGCATGCGGGTGGGCTCGGCCACGTCGGGCGAACCCACCTGGTCACGCATTCCGGTCGCCCAGATCGAGCGCATCGAAATCATCCGCGGCCCAGCCTCCGCAATGTACGGCAGCGACGCCATCGGGGGCGTGGTCCAGATCTTCACCCGGCGCAGCGAGGAAGCCCTTCATCTTTCTGCCGAAGCCGGAGCCGGCAGCTACGGCACGCGCAATGGCAGCGCCAGCTTGTCCGGGAAGCGCAACGGCTGGCAGTACGGCGTGACCCTTTCGCATGAGACGACCGACGGCTTCAACAGTCGCCCGTGGACGGCGACAGCCAATCCCGACAAGGACGGTTTCCGCAACCAGGCGACCTCAGCACGGCTCGGCTATACCTTCGCCCCCGGACACGAACTGATGCTTTCCGCCCTGCACGCCGAAGGTCGCAACAGCTACGACGGCACCGGCGTGACGGTCGACTGGGTCAATCAGACCAGAAACGGCAACGCCTCGCTGGTACTGAAAAACCGGCTGACCAGCGCCTGGAACAGCACATTGACCGTCGGGCGCAGCATCGATCACTCGAAAAATCTGCGCAATGGTCTGCGCAACAGTCAATTCAACACCGAGCAGGATATGTACGCCTGGCAGAACGATCTGAGCGGCAGCCTGGGCAATTTCCTGATCGGCTTCGAGCGTACCGAGCAAGCCATCAATACCTCGGGCAATTACCCCAAAACCCAACGCCGCAACGACGCGGTCCAGCTGGGCTGGAACCGTGGATTCGGCGCCCATCGCCTACAGGCCAGCACCCGCTACGACGACGACTCGCTGTTCGGTGACAAGACCACCGGCTCGCTGGCCTATGGCTATCGTTTCTCGAACAACTGGCGAGCCAGCGCGAGCGTTGGCACCGCCTTCAAGGCGCCGACCTTCAACGAACTGTACTACCCGCTGACCGGAACCTTCGTCGGCAACCCGGCCGTGCAGCCCGAGTCGGCGATCAATCGCGAGCTGTCGATTCACTATGAAGCCGGGAATCAGGCCATCTCGTTGACCTGGTACCTGAACCGGGTCAAGGACATGATTGCCTGGACCCGGGTCGGCGCCCTGAACCAGCCCACGAACATCGATTCCGCCAGACTTGAGGGTGCGACACTCAGCTGGCAGGGCAAGCTCAGCAGCCTGGATCTTCAGGCCAGCTACGACTGGCTTGACGCGATTGACCGTCGCAACGACCGTCAGCTTGCCAGGCGTGCCCGGCACTCGGCCGCCATCTCGGTCGGCCAGACGCTGGACCGCTGGGACTGGCGTGCCGAAATGCTGGGTAGCGGCAAGCGCTACGAGTATTCCGGAACGACCAGAGTGGAACTGGACGGCTACGCGCTGACCAATCTCTACGCTGCCTACCGTTTTGCCCCGGAATGGAGCATTTTTGCCCGCGTCAACAACCTCTTCGACCGGGACTATATACTCGCCGATACCTACGCCACCCCGGGGCGCAATGCCTTCATCGGCATCCGCTACAGTCCGAAGTAATCCATGCCCACCCGCCGCCGTGCCTTCCTGATCCTCACCGCGCTCAGCCTGCTGGCGCTGGTGAGCTTCGCGCTGGCCTTGTCGGCGGGCAGCCTGAAGGTACCGTTGCTCGACATCGTCGCCGCGCTTTTCGGGCGCGGTGACGGAGCGGCCGACATGGTCGTGCAATTGCGCCTGCCACGGGCACTCGCCGGCTTCGCCTGCGGCGGCTTGCTGGCGCTGGCCGGGGCGCTGATGCAGGTGCTGCTGCGCAATCCGCTGGCCGATCCTTACGTGCTCGGTATCTCGGGCGGGGCCGGCGTCGGCGCCATGTTCGGCATCCTGATCGGGCTGCCGCTGCTGGCCGTCGACGGACTCGCCTTTGCCGGCGCGCTCGGTGCCATGTTCCTGGTCTTCGGGCTGGCGCATGGCGACGGTAGCTGGACGCAGACCCGCCTGCTGCTCACCGGCGTCATCGTCGCCGCCGGCTGCGGCGCGCTGATTGCCCTGATGCTGTCGATTGCCGACGAAGGCAAGCTGCACGGCATGCTGTTCTGGCTGATGGGCGACCTTGGGCAGACCTTCACCTGGTGGCCGGCGGCACTGGCGCTGGTGGTCGCACTGGCCTGCGCGATGCCGTTCGCCCGCGAACTCAACCTGCTGTCGCGCGGCCTGATGCAGGCCCAGGCGCTGGGCGTGGCGGTGGGGCGGCTACGCTACACGGTTTATCTGCTGGCTTCGGTGGCCACCGCCGCCTCGGTGACCACGGCCGGCTCAATCGGTTTCGTCGGTCTGGTCGTCCCGCACCTGGTCCGACTCGCCACCGGCAACGATCAACGCCTGTTGCTGCCGGCCACCGTACTCGCCGGCGGTTCGCTGCTGGTGCTGGCCGATACCGCCGCCCGCACGGTGATCGCGCCCCTGCAACTGCCGGTCGGCGTACTCACCGCGCTGATCGGCGTGCCGGTTTTCCTGTTCCTGCTGTCGAGGCAACCGAAATGAGCGCCCCCTTGCTCGAAGCCCGCCAGCTCCGCGTCGACATCGGCGGCAAAACCGTCGTCGACTGCCTCAACCTCAGCCTGCAGCCGGGCGAACGGCTGGCCATCCTCGGCCGTAACGGCGCCGGCAAGTCGACGCTGCTGTCAACACTGGCCGGCCTGCGTCCGCCGCAGGCCGGGGCCGTGCTGCTCGACGGCGAGGACTGCGCCTTGCTGCCGCCGCGCCAGGCGGCACTGCGCCGGGCCTGGCTCGGTCAGTTCCAGAACGATCCGTTCGGCTCGACCGTCCTCGAAACCGCACTCACCGGTCGCCATCCCCATCTCGGTCGCTGGGACTGGGAATCGAAGCACGATGCCGAACTGGCGAGGAGCGCCCTGAAAGCCCTCGGTCTGGCCGGCATGGAAGCCCGCCAGGTACACACACTGTCCGGCGGCGAACGTCAGCGCCTGGCCATCGCTACCTTGCTGACGCAGGCGGCAACGCTCTACCTGCTCGACGAACCCCTGTCGCACCTCGACCTCAACCACCAGATGGCCGTCCTCGAGCTGTTCGCCGGCACCGCCCGTGACTGCGGCGCCGCTGTCGTCATGGTCCTGCACGACCCGGCACTGGCGCACCGCTTCTGCGACCGGGCACTGCTGGTCTACGGCGACGGTCGCTGCGAACAAGGGGCCGTCAACGACATCCTGACAGCGGCAACGCTGTCCGAACTCTACGGCCACGGCCTGCGGCAGATCGAAGATCGCGGCCACCGCTGTTTCATCCCGGAGTAAAACCTCATGACGATCAGCCACGAACAACGCATGCAGAAAAAGAAGGCCGTGATCGACGGCAAGATCGACGCCGCCCAGCAGGAACGCGGCGTGCTGGTGATCAACACCGGCAACGGCAAAGGCAAGTCGTCGGCCGCTTTCGGCGTCGTCGCCCGGGCGCTCGGTCACGGTCTAAAGGTCGGCGTCGTCCAGTTCGTCAAGGGCCGCTCGGATACCGGCGAGGAAGCCTTTTTCCGCCAGCAGCCGAACGTCGCCTGGCATGTCGGCGGCGAAGGCTTCACCTGGGAAACCCAGGACAAGGAGCGCGACGCCAAGGCCGCCCAGGCCGCCTGGGAGGTCGCCTGCCGGCATCTGGCGAATCCGGAAATCGGCCTGGTCGTCCTCGACGAAATGACCTATGCATTCAAGTACGGCTGGCTCGACCTCGACGCGGTCATCGCCAGGCTGCTTTCGCGCCCGGCCATGCAGCACGTCATCGTCACCGGCCGAGCCGCACCGCAGGCACTACGCGATGCGGCCGACACGGTCAGCGACATCGGCATGGAAAAACACGCCTTCCAGGCCGGGGTCAAGGCAATGCCGGGGCTGGAATACTGATGCCCAACTGTCCCGCCCTGCTCGTCGCCGCCCCCGCTTCCGGCCAGGGCAAGACTACCGTCACCGCCGCGCTGGCCCGCCTGCATGCCCGCCAGGGGCGGCGCGTCACCGTGTTCAAGTGCGGACCAGATTTCCTCGATCCGCAGATTCATGCCTTCGCCAGCGGCCGGCCGTGCCAGAACCTCGACCTCGGCATGTGCGGCGAAGCCGACGCGCGCTGGCGCCTGGCACGGGCGGCAGCCGAATCGGACCTGATCCTGATCGAAGGCGTGATGGGTCTGTTCGACGGCAAACCGTCGGCGGCCGACATCGCCGAACGTTTCGGCATTCCGGTGCTGGCGCTGATCGACGCCGGCTCCATGGCCCAGACCTTCGGCGCGGTGGCTCACGGGCTGGCCACCTACCGGCCCGGCCTGCCGTTTGCCGGGGTGCTGGCCAACCGCGTTGCCGGCGCACGCCACGCCGAGATGCTCAAGGAATGCCTGGCGCCCGGCGTGGGCTGGTTCGGCGCCCTGCCGAAAAGCGGCGACAGCCTGCCCGAACGCCACCTCGGCCTGCTCCAGGCGGCCGAGATCGACGATCTCGCAGGCCGCCTCGACCGCCTGGCCGACGCGCTGGCCGAGAGTGCCACGGTCGACCTGCCGGCACCGGTGTCTTTCGGCGATGCATCGCCGCCGACCCTTCCGCCGCTGCTTGCCGGCCGACGCATCGCCATCGCCCGCGACGCCGCCTACGGCTTCATCTACCCGGCCAACCTGGAAACCCTGCAGGCGCTTGGCGCCGAGCTGCGCTTCTTTTCGCCGGTCGCCGGCGACCCGCTGCCCGAATGCGACGCCGCCTGGCTGCCCGGCGGCTACCCGGAACTGCACGCCGCCGCACTGAGCGCCAACGCCGGCCTGTGGCAGGCATTGCACGCCCACGTCGACGCCGGCAAGCCGCTGCTCGCCGAATGCGGCGGCATGATGAGCCTGTTCGAGGAAGTGGTCGACAAGGCCGGCCAATCCCACCGCTTCGCCGGCTTGCTGCCCGGACGGGCGGTCATGCAGCAGCGGCTGGCAGCGCTCGGCACGCAATTCGCCGAACTGCCCGAAGGCCGGCTGGCCGGCCATACCTTCCATTACTCGAAGAGCGAAACACCGCTGCCGCCGCTCTGCCGCGCCGTCACTGCCGACGGCCGCGAGGGCGAGGCCATCTACCGCCGCCAACGGCTGACCGCCTCCTACGTGCATTTCTATTTCCCCGCCGATCCGGCGGTGGCAGCGGCCCTGCTGCAAGCCTGACCGTCAATTTTTTTCGAAACATACTGCAGCGACACGTTGTTTTTACTGGATGCTTCGGCTGCGTACAATCGCGGAACATCACTGTCCGAAGGAGACAAACATGAACAAGTTCATTGCAATGGCGGCAGCCGTCGTTCTCGGCTTCACGCTGAACATCAACGATGCGGAAGCCAAGCGCCTCGGGGGCGGTGGCTCGACCGGCATGCAACGCCAGGCCACGCCGCCGAGCAACAATTTCAACCAGGCCCAGCGCCAGCAACCGGCCGCAGCCCCGCAAGCCCAGCCGAAGCGTTCCTGGATGGGCCCGGTCGCCGGTCTGGCCGCCGGCCTCGGCCTGGCCGCCCTGGCCTCGCACCTCGGTTTCGGCGAAGAGCTGGCCAATTTCATGATGATCGCCCTGCTCGCCATGGTCGTCATCGGCGCCATCGCTTTCTTCATGCGCAAGAAAGCCGGCGCCCAGGCACAAGGCGGCATGCAGTACGCGGCTGCCGGCGCCAACTACGGTGGCCAGCCGGGCAATGTCGCCCGTCCGGACTTCACCCCGGCCGGCGGTTCTGCTGCCTTCACGCCGGCAGCCGAAGCGCTTGAATCGACGGGTAGCGGCAACATCCCGGCCGATTTCGACGCCGAGGGCTTCGTGCGCAACGCCAAGGTCAACTTCATCCGCCTGCAGGCCGCCAACGACGCCGGCAACCTCGACGACATCCGCGAATTCACCTCGCCGGAAATGTTCGCCGAGATCAAGATGGCCATCGCCGAGCGCAACGGTGCGGCACAGGAAACCGATGTCGTCCAACTCAACGCCCAGGTCATCGACGTCGCCGAGGAAGCCGGCCGTTACGTCGTCAGCGTGCATTTCAGCGGCCAGATCCGCGAAGAACGCAACGGCCCGGCCGAGAACTTCTCGGAAATCTGGCACATGACCAAGCCGACCGACGGCAGCCGTGGCTGGGTGATCGCCGGGATTCAGCAGGTTCAGTAAGCGGAAAATTTCACGCCAAGGCCGGCCGGGGCAACCCTGCCGGCCTTTTTGTTGCCTGTCGGCCGACCTCGAACCGATTCACCCTGCCATCGCAGCCCACGCCTGCCGAATCCCATCCGCCAGCACCCGCGGTTCCTCCGCCCCCTGAATACCGGACTGGCGGGCGAAGACGAAGGTCGGTACGGAGCTGACGCCCCAGCTTCGGGATTCGCGTTCCATTTGCCGGACGGTAGCGGCGTCCTCACCGGATCCGAGGTAGGCGAGCACGCTGGCCCGGTCGTGACCGCAGGCAGCGGCGACCCGGGCGAGGACTTCTGGGTCGCCGACGTTTTCGCCCTGTTCGAACTGGGCCTTGAACAATTCTTCGACCAGCCCGGCGGCGTCGCCGTGTTGTTGCGCCCAGTGGATCAGGCGGTGAGCCGCTAGCGTGTTGGCACGCACCTCGATTTTCTCGAAGCGGTAGTCGATGCCCAGCGGGACGCCGATTTCGCGGATGCGCTGCCAGATGCCTTCGACTTGCGCCCGGCTGCCGAATTTCTGCACGAGGAAGGGCAGGTAGGGTTCGCCTGCCGGCGGCGTGTCGGGGTTGAGGAAGAAGGGGCGCCAGCGGATTTCGTGCCGGAAGTCGGGCACCTCGGCGCGGACGAGATCGATGGCGCGTGCCAACCGGCGCTGGCCGATGAAGCACCAGGGACAGACGACGTCGGAAACGACTTCGATGAGCAGGGGTTTTTCGTTGTTCATGCGTTTCTCCATTCGGCAACAAAAGCTCGGACCAGCCTGTCCGTGAATTGGTGCCGTTCTTCGGCACTCCTTGGCAGCTTGCCGTGCTTCAGTCGCTGTCGAGCAGCCGCTCGCATTCGATCATCAGCTGCTGGGCCAGTTCCGAATGGTAGTTGGGATCGAGTGCCTGCATCATTTCGTGGGCGGTGAACAGGCCGGCCTCGCGGGAGAGCGTGCTGCGCATGGCGCGCGCCATGTCGTCGCTCAGGCGGGAGAGATGGAGGCGGTCTTCCTGCGCTAGGCTGCGCCTGCTGCGGGCGAGCCAGTCGGCGGCGAGGGTGGCGCCCTGGGCCGGGGTGAATTCCTGGCCGTGTTCGTAGTAGCTGTCGAGGCGCTGGGCGACCAGCGCGAACAGCAGGGCGATACGGGTGCCCCGGTCGGTGGCTGCCGGGCTAGGGCGTTGCGGGCGCTGCATCGCTTACTTGTCTTTGTCGAGCAGCGATTTCAGCGCGGCAAACGGCGAATGGGTGGCCATCGAGGCGTTGTTGCGGCTGTCGGTATAGCCGCGGTCAGCCTCGATCTGCTTCTGGTGTTCGTTGTCGTGGCAGTACAGGCACAACAACTCCCAGTTGCTGCCGTCGACCGGGTTGTTGTCGTGGTTGTGGTCGCGGTGATGTACGGTCAGCTCGCGCAGGTTGACGTGCGTGAATTCGCGGGCACAACGGCCGCAAATCCACGGATACATCTTCAGCGCCCGTTCGCGGTAGCCCTTTTCGCGTTCGTCGGCGGCCTTGCGGGCGGCGGCGACGACCTGGTCGAGGCGTTGATGATCGAGCTTTTTCATGCGTTTTCCGTTTCAGAAGGCGGCGGCTTCGGCTTCCAGGTAAGCCAGGCTGACGTACTTGCCGATGTTGCTGTCGAAGCCCTTGGTCGTGCGTGCCCGGCTGGCGACGCGCGGGTCGCGCAGGACCAGTTCCTTGGCTTCCTCCATCGGCTGGCCGGCCTGGACCGCCTTGACGCAGCTTTCGTAGATGCCCTCGAACAGGCTGCGGTTCCAGGCCAGGACATTGGCCCCGGGTTCGCCGTGGCCGGGCAGCCAGATTTTCGACGGCGCGTTCTTTTCGAGCGCCGCGTAGGTTTTCAGCGTGCCGACGTAGGAGCCGTCGTCCATGTTGGCGATGCGGCCGTTCATGGCGACATCGCCGACACAGGTCAGACCGTCGCCGACGACCTCGACGCAGATGTCGTAAGGCGTATGTGCCTGGCCGTAGTGATGCAGACGCAGCACGACATCGCCGAATTTCAGTTCCTGACCGTGGTCGACAGCAACGTTAGGGGCAACGATCCTGGTGCCGACGGTGGCCTGGTTGGTCCATTGTTCCATCAAGGTCCGCCACATGTTGCCCTGCATGCCCTGGATTTCCTTGATCGTGCCGGCGTGGGCGTGGATCGGCATGTCGCCGTAGGCTTCGACGAAGGCCTGGTTACCGAGGAAATGATCGCCGTGATAGTGGGTGTTGATGATCGCCACGACCGGCTTGTTCAGCTTCTGCTTCAACTGGCGGATGGCCATTTCGCCGATCTGCACCGAAGCGCCGGTATCGATGGCGACCAGGCCCCTGGGCGTGTCGATGAAGGTCAGGTTGCACATCATCCCCTGGTTTTCCGGGGTCGGGAAACCGTCGGGGGAGAAGATCATCCACACATGTTTCGACAACTGGCGCAGCGGGTGATCCTTGACCGCCGGACCACGGACGAAATTGTCGAGGTCGTTGGCGAAGGCACTGACCGCATGCCAGGGCGCGAATTCGGCAGCACCGACGACTCCGGCGGCAGCCAGCGAACGAAGGAAGTGGCGGCGGTTCATCAGTGTCTCCTTGTTTATTAAAATAGGTGCCTATCTTCGCGCCGAACCGGCCGTTCGTCTACACTCCCCGCCATGCACCGCTATCCGCTTTCCTTCCTGATTCTCACGGCGCTCGGCATCCTCTGCGCCATTCCCGGCCTGGTCAGCCTGTTTGGCTTCGGCGCACTGATCCACCCGGTACTCGACGATCCGATGGCCGGGCTGGCCTTCATTGTCTCGGCGGTGGCGCTGATCGGTTCCGGCGCCTTCCCGCTGGTGATTGCCAGGCTGAAGGCCGGCGAGGACGCTTAGGCCTCGCGCATCATCCGCCAGTACTGGACCTTCATCGCCACGACCGAGCCGGCCAGGATGGCCGCCAGGGTGATGAAGGAACCAAGTGCCAGCGTCGAGATGCCGGTAATCCCCTGGCCGACCGTACAGCCGAAGGCCAGCACGCCGCCGAAACCCATCAGTGCCGCGCCGATCAGGTGGGTCGCCGTGTCTTCGACATTGGCAAAACCTTCCCAGCGGAACGAGCGGGTCGCCAGCGACCAGGCCGCCGAACCGGCGATGACACCGAACACGGCGGCAATGGCGACGGTGACGACACGGCTGCTGTCCGACCAGAGCATGAACAACTCCAGCGTGTAGGCAACCGGCGCGACGAAGGTCAGCGATTCCATGCGCCCGCTGTTCGTTCTCAGGAAAGCTTCTTCCAGCGTATCCGGATGTTCGGCGATGTAACCGAGGTGACCGCTCACATACCAGGCGAACACGACCAGCAGGCCGGTGCCGATGCCGCCGAGCAGATTGTCCAGGGTCCAGAAGTCGCGGCGCAGCAGGCAGAAGGCGGTCAGGCCCCCGCCGATGGCGATGACGGCCAGGGTCGATGCCGTTGCCTCGTCGACGCCGAATCCGGCGAGCAGCGAGGGAATGTCCTGCCCTTCCGGCATGGCAATGGCGACCGGGTCGAGATAGGCGACGCGGAAGACGCCGAAGACGCCGCGCATGGTCATGTAGGCGAACAGGCCGAGAACGAGGAAGACGACCAGCGACTTGAGGTTGCCGGCGCCGATGCGGATCAGCGTCTTCGAGCCGCAGCCGGAAGCCAGCACCATGCCGACACCGAAGCTGAAACCGCCGAGGATGTAGGACAGCCAGGTCAGGCTGGTGGTCCGGTAGATCGACTTGTCGAGGTCGATCAGTCCGGCACCGTGCAGCGCACCGGCGCCGAGCACGGCCACGCCCATGGCCAGCAGCCACATGCGCATGCGGCTCCAGTCGCCCATGTTGAGGATGTCGGACACCGCACCCATGGTGCAGAAATGGGTCTTCTGACCGATGGCGCCGAAGACGAAGGCCAGCGCGAAGGTCAGCCAGAGCACGAGGTTGGGGGAGACGTCAGCTTCCATGTCAGGTCCGGTAAGGCGTGGGATCGGGGATGCCGGCGGCGGCGAAACCTTCGGCGCGCAAACGGCAGGAGTCACAGACAGCGCAGGCGCGCCCAAGTTCATCGGCCTGGTAGCAGGAAACGGTCAGGCCGTAATCGACGCCGAGTGCATGGCCGGTGCGGATGATTTCGGCCTTGGACAAATTGATCAGCGGCGCGTGGATGTGCAGTTTCTGCCCCTCGACCCCGGCCTTGGTGGCGAGGTTGGCCATGGTTTCGAAGGCGGCGATGTACTCCGGGCGGCAATCCGGGTAGCCGGAGTAATCGACGGCATTGACGCCGACGAAGATGTCCCGGCTGCCGAGCACTTCCGCCCAGGCCAGGGCCAGCGACAGCATGATGGTGTTGCGCGCCGGCACATAGGTGACCGGGATGCCGGCCTGCACGCCGTCGACCGGCACGGCGATTGAGGTGTCGGTGAGCGCCGAACCGCCGAATTGCGCCAGGCCGAAGTTGATCACCCGATGCTCGACCGCACCCAGCGCCTTGACGACGCGGTCAGCGGCCTGCAATTCGGCGCTGTGCCGCTGACCGTAATCGAAGGACAGGCAGTAGCAGTCGAACCCCCGATTGCGGGCAATGGCCAGGCAGGTCGCGGAATCGAGCCCGCCGGAGAGAAGAACCACGGCTTTTTCATTCATGGGGCGCGAATATACCCGAATTTGCCCCATCTCCGCGACGGTATCTGCTTGTTCCTGCGCTACAATTTGCCGCTTGACCCCATTTCCACGGAGAACAAGATGTCGATCCGCCTGACTGCCCTCGCCGCTGCCTTGATGCTCGCCGGTTCCGTTCACGCTGCCGGTCCGATCAAGGTCGGCTTCGTCTCCACCCTGTCCGGCCCCGGCGCCGGCCTCGGCGTCGACATCCGCGACGGCTTCAACCTCGGCATGCAGCACCTGGGCGGCAAACTCGGCGGCCTGCCGGCCGAAGTCCTGATCGCCGACGACCAGCAGAACCCGGACGTCGCCAAGCAGGCAACCGACCGCTTCCTCAAGCGCGACAAGGTCGATTTCATGACCGGCATCGTCTTCTCCAACATCATGCTGGCCGTCGGCCCGGCGGTGTTCCAGAACCAGACCTTCTACATCTCGGCCAACGCCGGCCCCTCGCAATACGCCGGCGAACAGTGCAACCCCTTCTTCTTCAACGTCGCCTGGCAGAACGACAACCTGCACGAAGCCGTCGGCAAGGTGGTGCAGGACAAGGGTTTCAAGAACGTGATGATCGTCACCCCCAACTACCCCGGTGGCAAGGATGCGGTGTCGGGCTTCAAGCGCTTCTACAAGGGCAAGACCGAGGAGATGTACACCAAGCTCGGCCAGCTGGATTACGCCGCCGAACTGGCGCAGATCCGCGCCGCCAAGCCCGATGCACTGTTCTTCTTCCTGCCGGGCGGCATGGGCATCAACTTCGTCAAGCAGTTTGTCGCTGCCGGCCTGTCGCGCGACACCCAGTTGTTCGCCCCCGGCTTCTCGGCCGACGAGGACGTGATCAAGGCCGTCGGCGAGCCGATGATGGGCATGTTCAACTCCTCGCACTGGGCGCACGACATGGACAACGCCGAGAACAAGCGTTTCGTCGCTGACTTCCAGAAGGCCTACGGCCGCTTGCCGTCGCTGTACGCCTCGCAGGGCTACGACGCGGCGCTGATGATCGACGCCGCGGTGCGCGACGTGAAGGGCAATGTCGCCGACAAGAAGGCGCTGCAGAAGGCGCTGGAAGCCAAGCGCTTCAAGTCGGTGCGCGGCGAATTCAAGTTCAACAGCAACCACTACCCGGTGCAGAACTACTACCTTCGCGCCATCGGCAAGGACGCTCAGGGCCGCGTCACCAACAAGACCATGGGCACCATCTTCACCAATCATGCTGACGCCTACGCGGCTCAGTGCAAGATGAAGTGACCCAGCTGGTTCTGGAGCAGGCCCTCAACGGCCTGCAGTTCGGCCTCATGCTGTTCCTGCTGGCCGCCGGGTTGACGCTCGTCTTCGGCATCATGGACTGCATCAACCTGGCCCACGGTTCGCTGTACATGGTCGGCGCCTATTTCGTCGCCGCCGCAGCGCAGGCTGCCGACTCTTTCTGGCTCGGCCTCGGCGCCGGCATCGCCGGCACCGCCGTGCTCGGCCTGCTGCTCGAACTGTCGCTGTTCCGCCAGTTGTACCGGCGCGACCACCTGTCGCAGGTGCTTGCCACGTTCGCCCTGATCCTGATCGCCAACGAAAGCGTACGCCTGATCTGGGGGCCGGCACCGCTGATGCTCAACCCGCCCGAATCGCTGGCCGGGCCGGTCGAGATTGCCGGCTTCTTCTACCCGGCCTACCGGCTGGTGATCATCGGCGTCGGCCTGGTCGTCGCCGCGCTGCTCTACCTGCTCGTGGCGAAAAGCCGGGTCGGCATGTGGGTGCGCGCCGGTGCCGCCAATCGCGAGATGACCGAAGCACTGGGCATCAACGTGCGCGGCTTGTTCACCGCCGTGTTCGTGTTCGGTGCTGCCTTGTGTGCGCTGGCCGGCGGCCTGCTCGGGCCGCTGCTGGCGGTTCAGGTCGGCATGGGCGAAAGCGTGCTGATCCTGGCTTTCGTCGTCATCATCATCGGCGGCATCGGCTCGATCCGTGGCGCCCTGGTCGGCGCGCTGATCGTCGGCACGGTCGATACGCTCGGCCGGGCGCTGCTGCCGACCCTGCTGCGCGCCACGCTGCCGGCGGACGCCGCCGCCACGCTCGGCCCGGCGCTGGCGTCCATCCTCATCTACCTGCTGATGGCGGCGATCCTCTTCTTCAAGCCGCAAGGCCTGTTCCCGGCGAGGGCGTGATGGCGTTCTACCGACCCGCCCGCTGGCAGAACGCTGCCGTCATCGTCACGCTGGCCCTGCTGCTCGTCCTGCCGAGCCTGCTGACCGCCCTCGACCAGAGCTATTACACCGGCTTCGCCACCCGCGTGCTGATCTTCGCGCTGGCGGCGAGCAGCCTCAACCTGATACTCGGCTTCGGCGGCATGGTCTCGCTCGGTCATGCCGCCTTCTTTGGCGTCGGCGCCTATGTCGCGGCGATCTGCTACGACGCCGGGATCCATGAAGGCCTGCTGGTGCTGCCGCTGGCGGCACTCGTCGCCGGACTGTTTGCGCTGCTGATCGGCGCCATCAGCCTGCGTACGCGCGGCGTCTATTTCATCATGATCACGCTGGCCTTCGCCCAGATGACCTATTACCTGTTCATTTCCGCCCGCGCCTGGGGCGGCGACGACGGCATGCCGATCTATGAGCGCATGCGGTTTGCCGGTCTCAGCCTGCTCGCCGACGAGGCCTTGTATTACCTGGCACTCGGCGTGCTCGCGCTGTGCATGCTGCTTTTCGCCCGCCTCGCCCAGGCCCGCTTCGGGCGCACCGTGCAGGCGATCCGGGAAAACGAGACACGCATGGAAGCGCTCGGCTACCCGGTGTTCCGTTACCGCCTGGTCTGCTTCGCGCTCGGCGGGGCCGTCGCCGGACTGGCCGGCGCCCTGCTCGCCAACCTGACCGGGATGGCCAGCCCCAACCTGCTGCAATGGACGCAATCGGGCACCCTGCTGGTGATGGTCATCATCGGCGGCGTCGGCTATCTGTGGGGCGGCCTGGTCGGCGCCGTCGTCCTGCTCCTGCTCGAGGAATTCCTGCTCGCCTGGTTCGAGCACTGGCACATCGCGCTCGGCCTGTTGCTGATCGGCATCGTCCTCTTCGCCCCGCGCGGTGTCGCCGCCCTGTTCGGGAAACACCATGGCTGACGCACTGCTCGAAGTCCGCGCACTATCGCGCCGTTTCGCCGCCGTCGATGCGCTGCAGGACGTCAATTTTTCGGTGACGCCTGGCGAAGTGCACGCGCTGATCGGCCCCAACGGCGCCGGCAAGACCACCTTCATCCACCATGTCTCGGGCGCGCTACGCCCGGACAGCGGCAGCATCCACTTCGCCGGCCGCGACGTGACGCGCCTGTCCATGCACGAGCGGGTACGCGCCGGCATGGCGCGCTCCTACCAGATCACCAATGTCTTCGCCGGCCAGACCGCGCTCGACAATGTCGCGCTGGCCGTCCAGGGCCGCCCCGATGCCGGCAGCAGCTTCCGCTTCTGGCGCCCGGTGGCAGCCGAGCGGCGCCTGTTCGACGAGGCCGTCGCTTTCCTCGAACAAGTCGGCCTGGGCGACCAGGCCGGGCAGCTGGCCGGCCACCTGTCGCACGGCGAACAGCGGGCACTGGAACTGGCGATGGCGCTGGCCACCCGGCCGCAACTGCTGCTGCTCGACGAGCCGATGGCCGGCACCGGCCCGGAGGAATCGGCGCGCATGGTCGAGTTGATCGAGCATCTGGCGCGCCACGTCACCATCCTGCTGGTCGAGCACGACATGGATGCGGTGTTCCGCCTGGCCGACCGCATTTCGGTGCTGGTCAACGGTCGCCTGATCTGCACCGGCCTGCCCGACGAGGTCCGCCAGGACGCCGAAGTGCGCCGTGCCTACCTGGGAGACCACCTGTGAGCAGCCTGCTCGAAATCCGCGGCCTGGAAGTCGCCTACGGGGCCAGCCAGGTGCTGTTCGGCATCGACCTGGCGATGGCCGAAGGCGAAGCCGCCACCCTGCTCGGCCGCAACGGCATGGGCAAGACCACCACGCTGCGCGCGCTGTGCGGGCTGGAGCCGGTGCGCGCCGGCAGCATCCGCTTCCTGGGCGAGGACATCACCGGCTGGCGTCCCGACCGGATCGGCCGCGCCGGCATCGCGCTGGTGCCGGAAGGCCGCCAGTGCTTCCCCAATCTGACGGTCGACGAGCACCTGGTCGCCTTCTTCGCCAACCGCCGCCAGGTCGCCGAGCCATGGACGCCGGCCCGCGTCTATGCGCTGTTTCCGCGCCTGGCCGAGCGCAAGCGCAATCTCGGCAACCAGCTCTCCGGCGGCGAACAGCAGATGCTCGCCATCGGCCGGGCGCTGGTCACCAATCCCCGCCTGCTGGTGCTCGACGAAGCGACCGAAGGCCTGGCGCCGTTGATCCGCGACGAGATCTGGGCCTGCCTGTCAGCCTTGCGGGCGGCCGGGCAGAGCGTGCTGGTGGTCGACAAGTACGTGGAAAAGCTGATCGCCCTGGCCGACCGGCATACCGTGATCGAGCGCGGTCAGGTCGTGTGGCGCGGCAGTTCAGCCGAACTGGACGCCGATCACGGCATCTGGCATCGCTACCTGGGCATCTGAGCGCTCGTCGAGCATCGACTCGAACTGCGGCAGGGCTTGCGGCCGGCCAAACATGTACCCCTGGAACAGGGTGCAGCCGTGCTCGATCAGGTAAGCGTACTGTTCCTCGCTCTCGACCCCCTCGGCGACCACGCTCAGGCGCAGCGAACGCCCCATGGCGATGATCGCCCGGATGATCGCCGCGTCGTCGGGGTCGGTCATGATGTCGCGGACGAAGGAGCGATCGACCTTGAGCTGGTCGAACGGAAACTTCTTCAGGTAGGACAGCGAAGCGTAACCAGTCCCGAAATCATCCAGTGAAAAGCGCACGCCGAGCAGGCGCAGTGCCCGCATCTTGAATACGACTTCGTCCACCTTGTCGAGCAGCAGGCTTTCCGTCAGCTCCAGCTTGAGCCGGCGGGGATCGGCTCCGTGCCGGGCCAGCGCGGCGCTGACCTGGTCGACGAAATCCGGCTGACGGAACTGGCGCGCGCTGACATTGACCGCCAGGTAGAGCTCGCGCATGCGTGGATCGCCGTCCCAGCGACGCAGGGTGGCGCACGCCTGGTCGAGCACCCACAAGCCGATCGGAACGATCAGGCCGCTATCTTCGGCCAGAGGAATGAAATCGTCGGGCGGCACCAGTTTCTGCCCTTCCGGCTGCCAGCGCAGCAACAGTTCGGCACCGACCAGGCCGCTGTCCCGGTCAACCAGCGGCTGGGCATGCAGGACAAACTCATCGCGCGCCAGGGCATGGCGCAAACCCGCTTCCAGTCTCGCCCGTCGATCGAGCGTGGTCTGCATCGCCTGGTCGAAGAAGCGGATCGCATTCCGCCCGGCCTCCTTGGCCTTGTACAGCGCGATATCCGCCTGCTTGAGCAGGGTATCCACGGTCTTGTCCTGCCCGTGGAAGAGTGTGACACCGATGCTGGCGGTACAGTAGTACTCCTGACCCTGGGCCAGAATTACCGGGCGCGCCAGTTCCAGACGCAATTTCTCGGCGATGCTCTCGGCACTGATCGCGGCCATCTGCGGATGAGGATCCAGCGCGCCGATCAATACCGCGAACTCGTCGCCCCCCTGACGAGCCGCCGTGTCGGATTCACGGACGCACTGTTTCAAGCGGCAGGCGACCTCGATCAGCAGATGGTCGCCGATATCGTGCCCGAGCGTATCGTTGAGAATCTTGAAATTATCGATGTCGATGATCAGCAAGGCCCCGTGCTCGGCCTTGCGCTTGCCGGACATCCGGGCCTGTTCCAGGCGGTCGAGCAGCAGGCGGCGGTTGGGCAGCGCGGTCAGCGGGTCGTAGAAGGCCAGGTGCTGAACCTCCGACTCGGCATGCTTGAGCTTGCTGATGTCGGCAAAAGTCGCCACATAGCCGCTGACCTCGCCGGCATCATCGCGCAGCGCATTGATGATCAACCATTCCGGGTAGATTTCGCCGGACTTCCGGCGATTCCAGATTTCGCCTTCCCAGGTGTCGTGTTCGCGCAGGGCGTCCCACATCCGGGCGTAAAAACCCGGGCTTTGCCGACCGGAAGCCAGAATTCTTGGCGTCTTGCCGACGACCTCTTCCGGACGATAACCCGTCAAACGGCAGAACGCGGCATTGACCCGACGGATGCACTGCTGCGCATCGGTCAGCAGTACCGCTGCGCCAACGTGATCAAGCAGGAACTCCTGATTCCACCCGTCGCCATCGACGCCCCGGTGGCCGGCCTCCGGATTCAAGTGATTTGACATGACACTCCCACATGCCAGCTATCGTTACACCAGTATCCATGTCTGAGGCATGGTTATCGGCAGTATGCCCTAAGGCATATGCCGATTTCAACACCGTCCGTCGTATTTTCAGCCGTGGGAGAGCAGGCTGATTTCGCGCTCGAGCAGGCTTTCGTCGCCGAGATTCAGTTCAACCAGGCGACGCAGGTGGGTGGCGCTGTCGAGGTCGATTTCGTGATTGGCCAAGCCGTAGCTTTCGCCCTGATGGTGAACCACGGTGACGCCGGTGCGGATGTCCGTTCCGCCGCTATCGAGCCGCAGGTGCAGCACGCCATTGCTGCCGATCTTGACGAACATCGGCTGGACCGGGCGGATCAGTGCGCCCTTGAGCGAAACATCGAGGATTTCGACCGCATGCTCGCCATCGGCAAGAAACAGGCGGCCCGGGCTCTGGAAGCTGATACGGGTGAACTGCCGGCGATTTTCGCTCATGGTCGTCTCCTCGGACTCATTTGCCTTGCATGTTACCCCAAAGCAGCTTGTGCAACTGCAACTGGAAGCGCACCGGCAGGCCGTCTTCGAGTATCCAGCCGGCCAGCGCCGCCGGTTCGATGCTGCCCTGTGCCGGCGAAAACAGCACCGCACAACGGCTGTCCAGTTGATGTGCCTGGAGTACCTCGCGCGCCCATTCGTAGTCCTCGCGCGAGGCAATGACGATCTTGATCTCGTCCTTGGGCTTGAGATGCGCCAGGTTGGCCCACAGGTTCTTGCCCGACTCGCCGGAATCCGGCGCCTTCAGGTCCATGATGCAGGCAACGCGCGGGTCGACCGGGGCGATGTCGAACGCTCCCGAGGTTTCCAGCGAGACGTCGTAACCGGCATCGCACAGGGCCGTCAGCAGCGGCAGGCAAGCCTTCTGGGCCAGCGGCTCGCCGCCGGTGACGCACACCTGACGGACCGGATGCTTGGCGACTTCGGCCAGCACCTCGGCCTGCGTGCGCATCTCGCCGCCGGTGAAACTGTAGGTGGTATCGCACCAGGTACAGCGTAACGGGCAACCGGTCAGACGAATGAACACCGTCGGCAAGCCGACGCGCGACGCTTCACCCTGCAAGGAGTGAAAGATTTCGGTGATGCGGAGATCCAATTCCTACTTCTTCTTCAGGCGTTCGCGGGCCTTGTCGGCAGCCGGCGAACTGGGGTGTTTCTCGATCAGGCTGGCCATCGTCTGACTGGCCGCCTTGCGATTACCCATTTCCTGCTGGCAGGTGGCGATCGACAACATGGCGTCCGGCACCTTGTCGCTCGTCGGATAACGGCTGACCACCTGGCTCTGGGCCTCGATCGCCTTGGCGCAATTACGCTGCGCATACCAGGCATTGCCCAGCCAGTACTGGGCATTGGCGGCCAGCGAGCCGTTCGGGAATTTCTCGACGAAACCGGCAAAGGCCGCCGCGGCTTCCTTGTATTTGGTCGCCTTGAACAATTCGAGCGCGGCGTCGTAGGCCGCCGTCTCCTGAGCCGGATTGGCCGTGCCGCCAATCGCCGCCGCCGGGCCGGCCGCCGGATCGGCAGCCGCCGCGGGCTGTTCGGCGACCTGCGGCTCAAACCGCCGGAGCCGGCTGTCGAGATCGAGGTAGAAGTCCTGCTGGCGCTTTTTCGCCTGCTCCAGCTCCCAGTTCAACGTCTCGATCTGACCGCGCAAACGCGCGATCTCTTCCGCCTGGCGCTGGATCAATGCCGACAGTTCGAGCTGGGCGCGCGCCTGCTGATCGAAGCGCGCGTCGGTCTGGATCTTCTGATCCGCGATCTGGCGACGCGCTTCCTTGTCGTCGAAGAAAGCCCAGGCAGAGCCGCTGCCCAGGCTGGCGATCAGGAAAAGCAGCGGCAGGCGACGCATGCTCAGAACTCGCCGCGGCCGTCAGCAGCGCGGTAGAGGACGTCGGCGCGACGGTTTTCGGCAAAGGCCGCTTCGTCACGACCCGGGTTGCGCGGCTTTTCTTCGCCGAGGCTGACCGATTCGACCTGGTTTTCCTGGGCGCCGAGCAGGACCAGCGCACGCTTGACCGCATCGGCACGCTTCTGGCCGAGCGACAGGTTGTATTCGCGCGAACCGGTTTCGTCGGTGTTGCCCTGGATCAGGACCTTGAAACCGCGGTTGGCGACCAGGAACTTGGCGTGGGCGGCGACCAGCGCCTGGTACTCACCCTTGACCTCGTACTTGTCGACGTCGAAGTAGATGCTGCGCTGCGACAGCTGGCTCTTCGGATCGGTCAGTTCGCGCGGCAGGCCGCTGGCGTCGAGACCGCCGGCGACCACCGGCTTGACGTCGGTACCGCTGCGGCTTTCAACCGGGGCACCGGCGTTTTCGTCGGGTACCGGGGTGGTGCTGCAACCGGCGAGCACGGCGATGAACAGGCTGAGGGACAGGATTTTTTTCATGATGGTTTTTTCTCCGAGGGAGTTACTTGAGGAAGGGGCCCCATGCCGGTTCGCGAACATCGCCCGCGGCAATGGAAAGACGTTGTTTGATCCGGCCGTCAACTGACACGGCTGAAAGCACGCCGCGTCCGCCAATTTCGGTGGCGAACAGGATCATTCGGCTGTTTGGTGCAAAACTGGGCGACTCATCACGGTGCGAATCGGTCAGCACCTGTACCTGGCGACTGGCCAGGTCCATCACCGCCAGCTGGAAACGGCCTTCGCGGCGGGTGATGAAAGCGAGGCTGCGGCCATCCGGCGACGGCCGCGGGGAAACGTTGTAGCTGCCGTCGAAGGTCACGCGCTGGGCGGCACCCCCGCTGGCATCGACGCGGTAGATCTGCGGGCTGCCGCCCCGATCCGAGGTGAAATAGATGTGCGCGCCGTCGGCCGAGTAACGCGGCTCGGTATCGATGCCGGGCGACGAGGCAAGGCGCTGCAAGCCGCTGCCGTCAGCATTAACCGTGTAGAGCTGCGAATTGCCGTCCTTGGACAGAACCACGGCCAGCTTGCGGCCGTCCGGCGACCAGGCCGGCGCCGAATTGGAACCCTTGAAATTGGCGACGATGTGGCGCTGGCCCGAGGCCAGCGAATGCACGTAGATCACCGGCTTCTTCTTCTCGAAGGAGACGTAGGCCAGGCGCGAACCGTCCGGCGACCACACCGGCGAAATGATCGGCTCGGTCGAGGTCAGCGCAGTCGCCGCGCCCTGGCCGTCGGCATCGGCAATCTGCAGCAGGAACTGGCCGCGCGACTTGACGACATAGGCGATGCGGGTCGAGAAAACGCCGGGCTCGCCGGTCAGCTTTTCGTAGATGTAGTCGGCAATCCGGTGGCCGGCCATGCGCAACTGGGCGTTCTGGGTCACGAACGCCGCGCCGCCCAGGGTTTCGCCCTTCTGCGCGTCGTACAGACGGAAACGCGCCTCGACCCGGCCGTCGGCGGCGCGGGTAATGCTGCCGGCCGCCAGCGCGTCGGCGCCGCGGGACTTCCACGCGGGCAGATCGACCGGGGTGTTCTCGTCGAGCGCGGCACCGGCCGGATCGACCAGCCGGAACAGGCCGCTGCGCTCCAGGTCGGCACGCACGGTCCCGACCACGATGCGCGACAGCGTCGGATCGCCGGCAAAGTCGGCAATCGCCACCGGAATGCGGCTGGCGCCGGCGCCGGTGATCTCGATCGACAGCTGCGCCTGGGCCAGACCTGCGGTCAGCAGGCCGCAGAGCAGGAAAATACGACGGGAAATTCTGGACATGGCGTTCATCTTCGGTGAAATTGGCGCGATTTTACTCTTCAAACGGCTTGTATTTGATTTCGAGGACGCGCTGGAACAAAGCCGGATCGTCCGGCTTCGGCAATGGCGATGCGCTGCGGATCGCGCGCTCGATCGCCGCATCGAGCGCCGGCACGCCGCTCGAGCGTTTCATGCGTACGGATAGAACGTCGCCCCCGGGCAATTGGTTGACCTCGAAAATGGCCTCGGGATTACCCTGAATGCCCGGCGGCAAAACAATCTTGTTGCGGATGGCGATACGGATCTTGCTCGCGTAGCTCTCCAGCCCGCGCCGGTTGGCGGCGGCCCGCTGCTCCTTCTCGGCCAGGGCCGCCAGCCGGTTCTGCTCGGCCACCGCCTGGCGCTCGCGGGTTTCGCGTTCAAGCATTTCCTTGAACGGATCGACCTTGGGTGCCGGCTTCGGTTCCGGCTTCACCGGCTCCGGCTTTTTCGGCTCGGGTTTCGGCGGTTCGGGTTTCTTCGGCTCCGGCGCCTTTTTTTCTTCCTTGACGACGATATCCGGTTTCTTCGGCGCCTCGACCTTCACCGGCACGGGCACTGGCTCCGGCGGTTTCGGTGGCGCTTCGACCGGCTTCGGCGGCTCGACCGGCGGCGCCACCCGGGTTGCCTTGACCGGCGTCGGCGACCACAGTTCGACCTGCATCGCCTCGGGTTCGCTGCGCTTCCACTGGACGCCCAGGAACAGGCCGCCGATCAGCAGCAGGTGCACGGCCAGCGTGAACAGCATGGCCTTCTTCTTGCCGGGTTCGGGCGGACGATCAGGAATCATCGGATCAGTGCACCGAGGTTTCCAGGGCAACCCGGGAGAAACCCTGCTTCTTCACTTCATCGAGCGTCTCGATCACGCTGCGGTACGGGACTTCCTTGTCGGCCGCGACGAGGACGGCGATTTCAGGCGTCCGCGCCCGTTCGCTCGCCAGGCTGCTGCGCAAGCCACGCACACCGTCGAGCTTGCTCTCCTGCCCATCGGCATTGAACAAGGACAAAGCCCCCTCCTTGTCCACCTGGACGCGGAGGTACTTTTCCGGCTTCTCCGGCGCGGTACCGGCACTCGGCAATTCGATGGCACCGGTACTCATCATCGGCGTCGCCACCATGAAGATGACGAGCAGCACCAGCATCACGTCGATGTAGGGGACGACGTTGATTTCATTTTTCAGACGGCGCTGGCGCATGGCCTTACCTCATCTGGCGCTGGAGGATGTTCGAGAATTCCTCCATGAACGACTCGTAGCGCACGGCGATGCGGTCGATGTCGTGCGAGAAGCGGTTGTAGGCAAGCACCGCCGGAATCGCCGCGAACAGGCCGATGGCGGTGGCGACCAGGGCCTCGGCGATACCCGGGGCGACCGAGGCGAGCGTGGCCTGACCGACGTTACCGAGCGCCCGGAAGGCGTGCATGATGCCCCAGACGGTACCGAACAGGCCGATGTAAGGCGACACCGAACCGACCGAGGCGAGGAAGGCCAGGTGGGCTTCCAGCGCGTCCATCTCGCGCTGGTAGGTGGCGCGCATGGCGCGACGCGAACCGTCGACCACATCCTTGGAATCCAGGTTCTTCTGGCCGCGCAGCTTGGTGAATTCGCGGAAACCGGCCTCGAAGATGCGTTCCATCGAACCGGCGTTGTGGCGGTCGTTGATCGCGCTCTGGTAAAGATTGTTGAGATCGCCGCCGGACCAGAAATCGCGCTCGAATTCCTCGGTCTTGCGCTGAGACTGCTTGACCGCGAACCACTTCATCGCGATGTAGTACCACGACATCAGCGAGACGCCGGCAAGCAGCGCCATGACCAGTTGCACGACGGCGCTGGCCTCGAGGATGAGGTGGAGGATGGACATGTCCTGGGTGACGTTCATTTCAGTGCTTCCAGCTTGGCATGGAGGTAATCGGGAATCGGTGCGGGGCTCATCGTCGCCATGTTCACGCAGGCAATCTCGACGTTGCCGGTGACCAGAACATCGTCACCGCGACGTGCCCACTGGCGGAAGATCACCCGCACCCGGGTCAGTTTCTCGACTTCGAGCCCGATGCTCAGCGCGTCGTCGAGACGGGCCGGCTTCAGGTATTCGCAACTCGCCTTGCGGGCAACGAAGCCGATACCGGATTCGCTGGCCAGTTGCGCCTGGCCGTAACCGGCGTGCCGCATCCATTCGGTGCGGCAGCGCTCGAAGAAACGCAGGTAATTGGCGTAGTACACGACGCCACCGGCATCCGTATCCTCGTAATAGACGCGGACCGGAATGGAAAAGGCGTTGGCATGGGCAATCTCAGTCATCCCGGGATTTTACCTTGCGCCGCAACAACGATGTGTAACGGCCTGTTTCCTTTTGCCAAATTGGGTGACTGGCTTTCGCTGCCGGGCTACCGCATAATCGCCACATGACCCGGTCCATCCGCATCTTCGATCGCCGCAGCCTGATCCTGCTGCTCGGCCTGCTGCTCAGCAGCGGTTTCTTCGCAACCACACTGTTCGGCTATTTCGTTTCCAAAGAGGCGATCCGCAGCGCCATCATCGGCCAGGACCTGCCGCTGACCTCAAGCAACATTTACTCGGAAATCCAGAAGGATCTGGTCCGGCCGGTGCTGATTTCCTCGACCATGGCCCACGATACCTTCCTGCGCGACTGGGTCCTGCGCGGCGAAAACGAAGTCAGCGAGATGTCGCGCTACCTGGCCGAAATCAGGCAGCGCCACGGCGCCTTCAGCAGTTTCTTCGTTTCCGACTACAGCAGCAATTACTACACCGGCGAAGGCATACTCAAGCAGGTGCGCGAGGACGAGCCGCGCGACGCCTGGTATTACCGGGTGCGCAAGTTGCACGACGATTACGAGATCAACGTCGACCCCGATCTCGCCAACCGCGACGCACTGACCATCTTCATCAACTACCGGGTCTTCGATTTCGACCAGCGCTACATCGGCGCCACCGGCATCGGCCTGACCGTGGACTCGGTGCGCCGGCTGATCCGCGACTACCAGGCGCGCTTCCAGCGCACCATCTATTTCACCGACGCCACCGGCAAGGTTGTCGTCCACGGTGGCGAAACCGCCCCGGACTTGCGCCAGCGCCCCGGACTGGCGCAACAGCTCGAACGCATCCTGCTCGAGCGCACCGGCTTCTACCAGTTCGAGGACGGCGGCGACAACCACATCCTCAACGTCAATTACCTGCCCGAGCTGAAGTGGTACCTGTTCGTCGAACAGAACGAGGATGTCGCGCTCGCCGGCATCCGCAAGACCCTCTACGTCAATCTGGTGATCAGCATGGTGGTGACGTTGATCGTCACCTTCCTCGCCTACCTGACGCTGGGCAGCTACCAGTCGCGGATCGAGAAGATGGCATCGACCGACAAGCTGACCGGCCTGCTCAACCGCCACGCCTTCGGCATCCTGATCGACAAGCTGCTGGCCAACAATCGCCGGGCGCCGCGTCCGATCAGCTTCCTGCTCGCCGACATCGATCATTTCAAGGACATCAACGACCGCCACGGCCACCGCATCGGCGACGAGGTGCTGAGCAACATCGCCCAACGCCTCAGCGCAACGCTGCGCGAGGCCGATTTTGCCGTCCGCTGGGGTGGGGAAGAGTTCCTGATGGTCCTGCCGGGCTGCCCGCTCAACGAAGCGCTCGCCGTCGCCGAGAAGCTGCGTCACGCCATTGCCAGCACCCAGCTGGCGCCGGGCGAACCGACCATCCGCATCACCCTGAGCCTGGGCGTCAGCGAACTCGACGACAACGAAACCGCCGACCACGCCATCAGCCGGGCCGACGATGCGCTGTATGCGGCCAAGCGGGCCGGCCGCAACCAGGTCTCGGCGGCCCCGCCACTGGGCTGATCAGACGTCGGAGAGCAGGTCGCGCGCCGCCGCGCCAGGCGGTTCGGCCAGGCCGAGATGGCGGTAGATGGCCGGCGTGGCAATCCGCCCGCGCAAGGTCCGTTGCAGGTAACCCTGCTGGATCAGGTAGGGTTCGAGCACATCCTCGATCGTGTCGCGCGCTTCGCCGATGGCCGCCGCCAGATTGTCCACACCGACCGGACCACCACCGAACTTGTCGATGACGGCGTGCAGCAGCTTGCGGTCCATCAGGTCGAGACCGGCCGGATCGACGTCGAGCATGTGCAGCGCCCGGTCGGCAATGTCGCGGCCGATGCTGCCGTCGCCCTTCACTTCGGCGTAGTCGCGCACCCGGCGCAACAGGCGGTTGGCGATACGCGGCGTGCCGCGCGAGCGCCTGGCGATTTCCAGCGCACCGGCCGGATCGATCGGCGCGTTCAGGAGCGTCGCCGAACGGGTGACGATGCTCTGCAATTCCTCGGCGTTGTAGAACTCCAGGCGGGCAACGATGCCGAAGCGGTCGCGCAGCGGATTGGTCAGCATGCCGGCGCGGGTGGTCGCGCCGACCAGCGTGAACGGCGGCAGGTCGAGCTTGACCGAACGCGCCGCCGGGCCTTCGCCGATCATGATGTCGATCTGGAAATCCTCCAGCGCCGGGTAGAGGATTTCCTCGACGACGGGTGACAGGCGGTGGATTTCGTCGATGAACAGCACGTCGTGCGGTTCGAGATTGGTCAGGATCGCCGCCAGATCGCCGGCGCGTTCGAGCACCGGGCCGGAAGTCTGGCGCAGGTTGACGCCCATTTCGGCGGCAACGATGTGCGCCAGCGTCGTCTTGCCCAGGCCGGGCGGGCCGAACAGCAGCACATGGTCGAGCGATTCGCTGCGGTTGCGGGCGGCCTGGATGAAGATTTCCAGTTGCTCGCGAATTTTCTGCTGACCGGTGTAATCGGCCAGCCGCTTCGGGCGCAGCGCGCGTTCCAGCGCTTCTTCCTGCGCCGATTTGCTCTGCGGCGCGATGATGCGCTCCAGCGGCGCAAGCTTGTCGGTTTCGATCATGATGGAGATTCCTCGCGCAACCAGCGGGTCAGGAGCATGTGGCCGAGCGCCAGCAGCACCGGCCCGAGAAAGATGCCGATGAAGCCGAACACCAGCACGCCGCCGAACACCCCCAGGGCGACGATGAGCACCGACAGCCCGGCGCCGCGCGCCATGAGCAGCGGTTTGACGACGTTGTCGATGCTGCTGATGATGAACAGACCGTAAAGCGCCATGAAAATGGCCCAGCCGGTCTGGCCGTCGCCGTACAGCCACAGCGCCGCGCCGCCCCAGACCAGCGGCGGGCCGACCGGGATCATCGACAGGAAGAAGGTGGCAAAGCCGAGCAAGACCGGCGCCGGCGCCCCGGCGATGAAGAAACCGATCATCGCCACCGAGCCTTGTGCCGCCGCCGTGCCGACGATGCCGAGCATGACCCCGAAAACCGTGCCGCGCGCCTTGTCGACCAGGCCTTCGCCGAGTTCGCCGCCGAGCTTGCGGGCACCGCCGTACAGCGCCTTGGCAACGACCTCGCCGTCACGGTAGAGGAAGAACACCACGAACAGCACCAGCGCCAGTTGCAGCATGCCGTTGGCGGCAACCGCGCCGGCCGCCAGCAGGAGTTCCCGGGCCGGCGCGATGCCCTGGACGAGCAGGGCGTTGAGCGCTTCGCGGCTGCTCGCCACCTCGTGCCAGAAATCGATGATCTCGTCGGCAAACAGCGGAATGCCGGCAAACCACGCCGGCGGCTCGGCCGGCAGGCCTTCCTCGAAATAGGGCCGGACCAGCTCGATCACATGATCGGCGCCGCTGACCAGCGCACCGGCCAGGAAGATCGTCGGCACCAGCAGGACGACGATTAGCAGCACGACCATCAGCGAAGCGCCCAGCGAATCGCGCCCACCCAGGCGCGGCAGCAGGTGATCGCGGTAACTCTCCCAACTGCACACCCAGATGATCAGCGCGAACAGCAGCGCGCCGACGAAAGGCAGCAGCACGGCGATGCAGCCGACAATCAGCAGCACCACCAGCGCAATCTGCGCCAGTCGCCGGGTATCGCTGTCGTTCAGCATCAGGCCTTGGACAACAGTTTGAGCGCCTGGCGGATGCCGTCGGAGGTGCCGACGTCGGCCGGCAACTGCTTCATCGCGGCGGCGGCTTCCTTCTCGTTGTAGCCGAGCGCCAGCAGCGCGTTGGAAATGTCGGCGCGGGCGTCGTCGACGGCGATGTTCAGCGTCACCCCGGTGGCATCGGCCAGCTTGCCCTTGAGTTCAAGCAACAGGCGCTCGGCGGTCTTCTTGCCGATCCCGGGCACCTTGATCAGGCGCCCCAGCTCCTGCTGCGCGACGGCCGCCGCCAGATCATTGACCGACAGCCCGGAAAGCACCGACAGCGCCGTGCGGGCGCCGATCCCGGAGACCTTGAGCAACTGGCGGAAGGCGAAGCGCTCGGCCTCGCCGAGGAAACCGTAGAGGAAATGCCCGTCCTCGCGCACCGCGAAATGGGTCAGCAGCGTCACCTTTTCGCCGACCGAGGGCAGGTTGTAGAAGGTGCTCATCGGCACGTCCAGCTCGTAGCCGACGCCGTTTACGTCAAGCACGATCTGCGGCGGGTTCTTTTCGACGACGAAGCCGGTGAGTCTTCCAATCATGGGGCAATCCGATACTGTATGTCCAAACAGGTTCTCATCCTATCAGCCGCCCGCCGCGAACGCGATACCCCGCCGTCGCCAGCGCCCCCAAACCCTGTCCGCCGTGCGCGTGGGCAATCGCGCAGGCGAGCGCGTCGGCGGCATCCGCCGTCGGTGCGCCGGGCAAGTTCAAGAGGCGGACGACCATCTCCTGCACCTGCTCCTTGGCCGCCTTGCCGTGCCCGACCACCGCCTGCTTGACCTGCAGCGCGGTGTATTCGGCGACCGGCAGGCCACCATGCACCAGCGCCGACATCGCCGCCCCGCGCGCCTGGCCGAGCAGCAGCGTGGACTGCGGATTGACGTTCACGAACACCTTCTCGATTGCCGACTGGTCCGGCCGGTAGGTCGCGATCACCTCACCAATGCCGGCAAACAGCGTGCCGATGCGCTCCGGCAGCGACTGCTTGTCGTTCGACTTGATGCAGCCGCTGGCGACATAGATCAGCTGGTTGCCGTGTTTCTCGATGACGCCAAAGCCGGTCACGCGCAGGCCGGGGTCGATGCCGAGGATGCGCACGCCGCTCATTTCGCCGGCCTCGCCACCAAATACACACCAGCCACCGCGACGGCCATGCCGACCACCGCGACCGGCGCCAGCGTCTCGCCGAACACCGCCCAGGCGATCAGCGCCGTCGTCGGCGGCGTCAGGTAGAACAGGCTGGCGACATTGACCGCGCTGCCGCTGCGGATCAGCAGGTTGAGCAGGCTGATCGCGCCGAGCGACAGGACCAGCACCAGCCAGCCGAGCGCGAACAGGAATTCGCCGCTCCAGTCGATGCGGTAATCCTCGAACAGCGCAACGGCGATGGCCGTCACGATGGCTGTCGGCACGAACTGGATGACCGAACCGGTGCGCAGGTCGAAACGGGCGCAGAAACGTTTCTGGTAGAGCGTGCCGGCGGTGATCGCCAGCAGCGCGACGACGGCCGGCCACAGCATCGGCCCGAGCGCGGCATCGCCGAACTTGCCGGAAACGACCAGACCGACGCCGACGAAACCGAGCGCCAGCCCGCCCCACTGGCGAGCGCTCACTTTCTCGCCGAGCAACCAGCCGGCGCTGCACGCCGTCAGCAAGGGCTGCATGCCGACGACCAGCGCGGTGATCCCGGCCGGCAGGCCGTGGGCGATGGCGACGAAGACGCCGCCGAGATAGAAGGCATGCACGAGCACGCCGGAAACGCCGATGTGCAGCCACTGCGCCGGGTCTTTCGGCCACGGCGCGCGCATGATCAGCGCAATCGCCAGCATCAGGCCGATCACCAGCCCGTAGCGGGTGAGCAGAAAAGACAGCGGTTCGGCGTAGGGCAGGCCGAACTTGGCACCGATGAAACCGGTACTCCACAGGAAGACGAAGAGCAGGGGATAGGCGCGCTGCATCGCGGCTCAGATGTTCCAGTCCGGCCGGCAGCGCTTGCGCGTTTCAGCAAAGGTTTCGAACAGGGTGCGCGCATCGCCGCTGGCGCGGTGGCGGCGCAGTTGCAGGCGCAGTTCGACGGCCGCGCGGGTGGCGTGCCAGTTGGTCATTTCGCAGTCGCCGAGGATTTCGCGCAGGTCCTTGAGGCGGAAGCTGGGCACCAGATCGACCGCGTCGTAAAGCCGGCCGAGCCAGGCGTAGTCGGCGCCCCAGGCGTCGCTGTAGAGCGTCTGGCCGCGAAATTTCTGGTTCAGGTGGCCGGCCACCTCGGCGGCCGGCTTGCCATGCTGCTGCAGAATTTCCCGGCTGACGCCGTGCACCTTCTCGGCGCCGCTGTCCCAGTGGGTCCAGCCGGGTTCCGGCCGGATCAGCGAGCAATACATCTCGCCGCCCGGCAGGTAATAGCCGACCTCGATCGGGTAGCTGCCCGCACCGAAGCCCGAGGCTTCGATGTCGATGATCGCGGGCAGCTCCGGTGGCCGGCTGGCGGTCACTCCTCGATGACCGCCGTGGTGTAGATTTCCTGGACGTCGTCCAGGCCTTCGAGCGCGTCGAGCAGCTTCTGCATCTTCACCGCGTCGTCGCCCGTGAACACGTTCTCGCCTTCCGGCTTCATCGTCACTTCGCCGAATTCCGGCGTGAACCCGGCGGCTTCGAGCGCGTCCTTGACGGCAACATAGTCGGCAGCTGCGGTGATGACTTCGATCGAACCGTCGTCGTTGGTCGCCACGTCCTCGGCGCCGGCCTCGATGGCGGCATCCATCAGCGCCGCTTCGTCGGTGCCCGGGGCGAACAGCATCTGGCCGCAGTGCTTGAACTGGAAGGCCACGCAACCGTCGGTGCCCATGTTGCCGCCGTACTTGTTGAAGGCATGGCGCACTTCGGCCACGGTGCGGGTCTTGTTGTCGGTCAGGCAGTCAACCATGATCGCCGCGCCGCCGATGCCGTAGCCCTCGTAGCGGACCTCGACGTAATCGACGCCTTCGAGCTCGCCGGTACCTTTCTTGATGGCAGTATCGATCTTGTCCTTGGGCATGTTCACGCCCTTGGCCTTGTCGACCGCAACGCGCAGACGCGGATTGAAGCCGGGATCACCCCCGCCCATCTTGGCCGCCACGGTGATTTCCTTGGCGATCTTGGAGAAAGCCGCACCACGCTTTTCGTCCTGACGACCTTTACGGTGCTGGATGTTGGCCCACTTGGAATGACCTGCCATGCTCTTTTCCTGAATGCGAATAACGAAGAAGGCGAGATTTTACCCGTCCGGCGTTTTCCCGTCAGGCCGGCGTGCATTGACCCGCCTGGCGGGTCTGCTTGTTGCTTCGAAACCCTTTTTTCCCGCCCGAAACGACAAGCCCGATGCGAAAACCCACCCTCTACCAAAGCCTGAAAGCCAAACGGCGCAGCCAGCAACTGGTCATCGGCGTGACCTGGTACACCCCGGAAAGCTGGGCCGCGGTCAAGGCAACGGCCACCGATCCGGAATGCTTCGAAGACAGCTTCGACAAATGGAAAACCATGGCCGTGGCGGCCCGCCGCAATTTCCAGCGCTCCGGCGTGATGGCCCTGGAATGCCAGATCGACCCCGCCGCCTTCGCCGCCTGGTGCGCCGCCAACCGGCAGGAGAACAACTCAACCGCGCGCGGCGAATACGTCTCCGAAGTCCTCAGCGCCGCCCACAACAAGGCGGACTGAAACGCGCCGGCTTGTCGCAAAGCAGACAAGCCGGCGCCCCCGGCAATCGCCGATTCCCCTTTCGCCACCACCTGTGGCAGGCTGACGCCAACATCCGCCAGAAAGGGAAACCATGTCCGCCATCCAGCGCATCGCCACCCGCGAAACCGAACTCGGCGCCGGCCTGAGCATCCGCCGCGCCCTGCCCACCCGCCATCGGCGCATGGTCGGCGCCTGGTGCTTCCTCGACCACATCGGCCCGATCGACTTCGCCCCGGACGCCGGCCTGCATGTCGGCGCCCACCCGCACATCGGCCTGCAAACCTTCACCTGGCCGGTGGCCGGCGAAATCCTGCACCGCGACAGCCTGGGCAACGAACAACTGATCCGCCCCGGCCAGGTCAACCTGATGACTGCCGGCCACGGCATCGCCCACACCGAAGACTCCCCGCAACCCGGCCAGCACCTGCACGCCGCCCAACTGTGGATCGCCCTGCCGCCCGAACAACGCGACTGCCCGCCCGACTTCGCCCACTACCCCGACCTGCCAACCTGGACCACCGACGGCGCCCAGTTCACGCTGCTCGCCGGCGATTACCAGAACAAGCGCGCCCCCACCCGCATCCACACCCCGCTGCTCGGCCTGGACATCGCCGCCACCGCCGACGCGACACTCGACCTGCCGCTGCAAACCGAATTCGAATACGGCCTGCTCCCCCTGCTCGGCCAAATCACCGCCGCCGGCGAAACCCTGGGCAGCGACGAATTCCTCTACCTCGAACCCGGCCGCGACCACCTGCAACTCAAGCTGCCCGCCGGCAGCAAAGTCCTGCTGCTCGGCGGCGAACCGTTCACGGCACCGCTCCAGATGTGGTGGAACTTCGTCGCTGGCGACCGCGCCAGCATCGCCGAAGCACAACGGCAGTGGGAAAACGGCAACCCGCGCTTCGGACCAGTCGGCGATGGCAGCGCACCGCGCCTGATGCCACCGACACTGCCGGCAGGCTGGGGCTGAACTCAGCGACAACAACATCCACTCGACATCAAATCGCCCGCTCGTTATGCTGACCGCCTGTGACAAATGATTTGCAACAGGCGCAACAGGGGACTAGGCGCGATGATGAGCAGCGTATACGGCAAACGACCGGAATATCAGGCAGACACGCCGCCTACCCTAGAAAAGTGCCGTATTTATGCGCCATCCATCCCCGGAGAAATGCGGGCCAATCCCGCTCGAAACCAGAGCAGCTCTCGTTCGACTAAAACATGTGGCACAGTGCCTTAGGGCACGCTAGAACCCTTTTCTCATATTCAACCAATGATTTTCGTAGCCACAAATCGGCAACATAGGGGAACCGAAGAATGGGGTTGAAGGGCGATTTCCATGAGGTTGCCAGAGTCTGGCGGCAGTCATCTTGGCAGATAAAGACATACTTGGCACTCTCGGCTTTCCTAGCTTCTGGCTCAATCGCCAGTTTGTCGGAAACTATATTTCGCTGGAAAGGCTTTGTTAGCGACGCTGTTTCCTTCTATCAGACGTACATCGCCGGCCAGCTTCAATGGTTGTTGGAGCGGTTGTTCGTTCATGTTCCAGACGGCCTTTCACACTTGCTCATACTGACGGCTATCTATCTGGGGGCCAACCTGCGGGTAGCTAAGTTTGCATTACCGAGTGCGGAAGCCCGATCGGTTGCACTGAATGCAATGACAAATTATGTTGGTGCAGCCATTGGAATTGCGGCTCTATTTCATTCCACGGCTCGAGAGTTAGAGGGTGACGGAGCTTTGGGCCTATTTCTCGGTAGTGCCTTTGCTACATCATTCGCATACTGGCGCGTTGGTGGTGCAGCCAGAATCCTCTGGTTCGTTAGCCTTTTGGCCCCATTCGTCATCGTTGGCTTAGCTGCGGCAGTAATGAGTGGCTTGGTTCGTACATCATGAGGCGAGAGAAGCCAACACCGGCTTAACTCAAGCCTCTATCGCCTCAATAGTGAAACCGCAACTGCGCAATCAACAGCGCATCCCCTTCCACCCGATAAACCATGCGGTGTTCATCGGTTATCCGCCGTGACCAGAACCCGGACAGCGCATGTTTCAGCGCTTCCGGCTTTCCCACCCCGGCAAAGGGGTCGCGCTGCGTTTCGCGGATCAGTTTATTGATCCGTTCGACCATGCGTCTGTCCTGCTTCTGCCAGTAGAGATAGTCCTCCCATGCCTCGTCGGCGAAGACCAGCTTCACGCGGCGAGTTCCCGTTCCGTGCCTTTGCCGGCATTCAGTTGCGCGGCAGCCGAGAGCAGTCGTTTGGCGTTGGCCGGGGTGCGCAGGAGGTAGGCGGTTTCCTCCAGCGCCTTGTAGTCTTCGAGCGACAGCATGACCACGGCTTGGTCGCCGTTTCGGGTGATGATCAGGGCTTCGTGGTCGTCACAAACGCGATCCATGGTGCTGGCGAGATTCGCGCGCAGCGTGGTGTAGGTCATTGCATCCATTTCAAGCCTCCGTACATGTACGTCTTAATGTACATATCTCACCACCTATTGTCCAGCCCCGCTTTACCCTCCTTAACACCAGCCCGCCGCCGCAGCGCTAGAATGCCGCCATCTGATCCTTTCCGGAGTCACCGTACCATGTCCGAACCGCTCTACCTGGCCAAGTCCGCCGACGATTTTCCCGCGCTGCTGCCGCAGATGACCAATCGCCACGGCCTGATCACCGGGGCGACCGGGACCGGCAAAACGGTGACGCTGCAAACGCTGGCCGAGCGCCTGTCTTACATCGGCGTGCCGGTGTTCATGGCTGACGTGAAGGGCGACCTGTCGGGCATGGGCGCGGCCGGTACGGTGTCGCCGAAGCTGCAGAAACGCATCGACGAGCTGGGCCTGGAGGGCTATGCCAATTACGCCAACACCGTGGCGTTCTGGGATGTGTTCGGCGAGAACGGCATTCCGGTGCGGGCGACCATTTCCGACATGGGGCCGCTGCTGCTGGCGCGCCTGCTCAACCTCAACGACACCCAGGCCGGCGTGCTGCAGCTGGTGTTCAAGATCGCCGACGACCAGGGCCTGCTGCTGCTCGATCTCAAGGATCTGCGGGCGATGGTCCAGTACGTGGGCGATAACGCAGCGCAGTTCAAGACCGAGTACGGCAACGTGTCGACGGCGTCGATCGGCGCCATCCAGCGCGGCCTGCTGACGCTGGAAGAGCAGGGCGGCGATGTCTTCTTCGGCGAGCCGATGCTCGACATCAACGACCTGATGCAGGTCGACAGCAACGGCCGCGGCGTCATCAACGTGCTCGCCGCCGAGAAGCTGATCCACGCCCCGGCGTTGTATTCGACCTTCCTGCTCTGGCTGCTGGCCGAATTGTTCGAGCAGTTGCCGGAAGCCGGCGACCTGGAGCAGCCCAAGCTGGTGTTCTTCTTCGACGAGGCGCACCTGCTGTTCGACGGTGCGCCGGCGGCGCTGGTGGACAAGGTCGAGCAGGTGGTGCGGCTGATCCGCTCGAAGGGCGTCGGCGTGTTTTTCGTGACCCAGAACCCGCTCGATGTCCCGGAAAAAATCCTCGGCCAGCTCGGCAACCGCGTCCAGCATGCGCTGCGCGCGTTCACGCCGCGCGACCAGAAGGCGGTGCAGTCGGCCGCGCAGACCATGCGCGCCAATCCGAAATTCAATGCCGCCGAAGTCATCACCGAACTTGGCGTCGGCGAGGCGCTGGTCTCCTTCCTCGACGAGAAGGGGCGGCCGAACATCGTCGAACGTGCGTTCATCTTCCCGCCGGCGTCGCGCCTCGGCCCGCTGACCGAAGCCGAACGGCGCGGCAACATCGAAGCCTCGCCGCTGCTCGCCACCTACGGCGAGACGGTCGATCGTGAGTCGGCCTACGAAATCCTGCGCGGCCAGCCAGCCGCCGCCAAGAAGACCGGCCTGGGCGCAATTCCGGCACCGGCCGCCCCCGGCGCACCGGCCCGACCGGCCAGCGCGCCGCGTCCGCAACCTGCCGCCGCCCCAGAACCGGCCCCGGCCGAAAGCGACGGCGGCCTGTTCGGCAGCCTGGGCAGCATCCTCGGCGGCACCACCGGACCGCGCGGCGGACGCCGCGAGGGCGTGATCGAAGCCGCCGCCAAGAGTGCGGCGCGCGGGGTTGCCGGGACGGTCGGCCGGGAAATCGGCCGGCAGATCCTGCGCGGCGTGCTCGGATCGATTCTCGGCGGGCGGCGCTGACCTCCGGCGATGAACGACCTGCCGCCGCTGCCGGGCTGAAGCGCGACGAGCCGACGCACGGACCGCAGCTTCTATGTCGTGGCGCCGCCGTCGGTCCAGGAAAGGCCGGCGGCGATGAATTTCATCCGCTGGCTGGTACGAGCAGCCCACGCCGATCCGGCGCCACGCTGACGCCGTCGCGCCCGGCGGCCTTGACCTCGTACAGCGCCGCGTCGGCGTGCGCGATCAGGCTGTCGGAGGTATCGCCGGGACCGGGCACGCCACACCACAGACCGACACTGAAGCGATAGGGCAGGCGTAGATCGCCGAAGGCCGCCGGCTGCGCGGCCACCGCGCCGCGCAGGCTGTCGATCACGGTCAGGGCGCCGTCGCGACCGGTATCGGGGAGCAGCACCAGGAATTCCTCGCCGCCGTAACGGCCGACTTCGTCGGACTGGCGCAGACGCTGGCGCAACAAGCCGGCTGCCTGCCGGAGCACGGCATCGCCGGCCAGATGGCCGTGGCTGTCGTTGATGCGCTTGAAATGGTCTATGTCGAGCAGCGCGATCGATAGCTGCGTGCCGACCCGGCGCGCGCGTTCGATTTCGCGCTCGCAGGCCTCGATGATCGCGCGGCGGTTGGCGATGCCGGTCAGCGCATCGCGCAGCGCCATCTCGCGCAATGCCGTTTCGGTCTTTTCCTTGGCCATCAGCACCAGACCGAGCGAGAACATCATCACGGTGACGGTGCCGATGCTGACCGACACCGTCTGCCGCAGATTGCTGACATCGTAGGGCAGTTCGGCGGCGGCGCCGGAGGCAATGGCGGCGACGCGCAGGAGCAGGCCGATCAGGCTGATGCCGCCGCCGAGCAGCAGCAACAGGTGGGCACGGCCGGCGTGGCGGGCGTAACGCCAGGTCCAGGCCATGATCAGCAGGCATTGCAGGATCAGCACCAGGCAGGCGGCGAACATGCGCGGTTCGCGGGTGTCGATCAACGCGGCCAGGGCCACGGCCATCAATACCGGCAACACGAAAATCCGGCTCCACGGCACCGGCTGCCCGTGGATGCGCAACAGGCTGGCGGCGTAGCAGGCCAGCGCCAGGGCCAGCAGCGTGTTGCCGACGCCGTAGGTCAGCCACAGCGGCGCCTGACCGTAGAGCGTGAAGCAGCAGTAGGCGAGGGCGTGCGCGAACAGGCCGGCGCCGCCTGCACGCATGCCGTCGCGTTTGTGCTCCTGGCCGACGAGGATCAGGCAGACGGCCATGATCAGCGCCACCAGCGCCACCGAAGCGAAGATCGTCGGAGTGTTGAAAATCATGGTGACAGGATAACCGTGTCGGCAGCAGAAAACGAGCCACCCCGGCGCGACACCAAGGGGCACACACCCTGCATCACGGCTACGGCTGCTTCGAGGGTCTGCACGCCTACGCCACGCCGACTGGCTGACGCCGGCCTGAGGCCTCAGCCGCCGCCCATCGTCGCCAGGTGGTCGAACAACGCGCGCGCGGCCGGACTGAGCGCGGCGCGTTCGCGGACGCACAGGTGGAGGTCGCGCGGTGCCCAGGCGTCGGCGATCTCCACCGTCTTCAGGCGTTCGGCGGCGGCGACCGACGAGCGCGGCACCATGCCGATGCCGACCCCGGCGGCAACCATGCGGCAGACGGCGGCGAAGCTGCGCACCTGGATGCGCACGTCGAGCCGGCCGCCGAGGCGTGCCGCATGGTTCATCATGAAGGTGTGGATGGCGCTGCCGGCGTGCAGGCAGACGAAGGCTTCGTTGAGCACGTCGGCAAAGGCGATTTCGCGCTGGCCGGCCAGCGGATGCTCGGCGGCGACGATCAGCACCAGGCGGTCGCGCCGGTAGGGCGTGACCGCCAGCCCGCCGAAATCGCCCTCGGCGGCAACGACGCCGATATCGACCTGGCCGGCGGCAACTGCGCCGACGATGGCCGGGCTCGGCTGTTCTTCCAGGCTGACGCGGATCTGCGGATGCTCGCGCAGGAAGTCGCCGAGGTCTTCGGGCAGGAAGCAGTTGATCGCGTTGGTGTTGGCGAACACGGTGACCTGGGCGTTCAGCCCGCTGGCGTAAGGGGCGAGGTCGGCGTGCATCTGTTCGAGCTGGGCGAATACCTGGCGGGCATGGCGCAGCAGCGATTCGCCGGCGACAGTCGGCGTCAGGCCGCGCGCATGGCGTTCGAAGAGGGCCACGCCGAGGCTGGCTTCGAGCTGGCTCAGGCGATGGCTGGCCGACGACGGAGCGAGGTGCACACGCTCGGCGGCACGGGTCAGGGCGCCGCTGTCGGCAATCGCGGCGACGAGCCGCAAGTCGGGAAGGTCGTAGTGCAAGGTTTCGTCCTGATCGAATGCTTGCTTGCGATAATACCAATTGCCAGCGGCAGCGCCAGGGCGTTCAATCACTGCCACGCCCCTGGTTACGGAAACTTCCTTGTTCGCTCGCCGCTTCTCCCTCACGCACGATGCCCGCATCACCCTGGCCCTGTCGCTGGCCGGCTTCGCCTGTTTCATGCTGCTTTACGGCACGCAACCACTGCTGCCGCAGCTGACTGCCGCCTTCGCCGTGACGCCGGGGCAGGCCAGCCTGAGCGTGACCGCCGGCACCGGTCTGGTGGCGCTGCTGCTGATTCCGCTGAGCCTGATCGCCGACCGTTACGGGCGCGAGCAACTGATCCGCGTCGGCCTGCTCGGCGCCGGGCTGTTCTCGCTGGCGTCGGCCTGGGCGCCGGATTTCTGGCTGCTGGTCCTGGCCCGGGCCGGGCTGGGCATTTGCGTTGCCGGCGTGCCGGCGGCGGCGATGGCCTACCTCGGCGAGGAATTGCCGGTGGGCGAGCGGGCGCGGGCCATGGGCCTGTACATCGGCGCCAATGCGCTCGGCGGCATGGCCGGCCGGCTGGTCGCCGCCACCGTCAGCGACTGGTGCGGCTCCTGGCATGTCGGCCTGAGCGCGGTCAGCCTGATCGGCCTGCTGGGGGCGCTGGTGTGCTGGCGCCTGCTGCTACCGGCGCGCAATTTCGAACCGCGTTCGCTGCAAATTGGCCCGCTATTCACCGACATTCGCCGCATTTACGCCGACCCCGGCCTGCCCTGGCTGTTCTGCACGGCTTTCGTCGGCATGGGAACGCTGGTCGGTCTCTACAACTTCCTGCCCTTCCTGCTCAGCCAGGCGCCGTACGACCTGTCGCCCAGCCTGATCGGCAGCGTTTTCCTGCTCTACGCGGTCGGCAGCTATTCGTCGGCCTGGGCCGGACGGCAGGTGGCGCGCCACGGCCGGCCGCGCATCATGCTGGCGATGGCGGTGCTGATGACCGCCGGCATCGCCATCACGCTGGCGCCGCCGCTGTGGCTGATCATCGCCGGCCTGGCGCTGTACACCTTCGGCTTCTTTGCCGTGCATACGGTCGCCAGCGCCTGGGTCGGCCATCGCGCCGGGGCGCGGCGCGGCTTTGTCTCGGCGCTTTACCTGTCGAGCTACTACCTCGGCGGCAGCGTGATCGGGTCGGCCACCGGCTGGGCCTGGAGCCATGCCGGCTGGCCCGGCGTGATCGCCGCCATGCTCGGCTGCGCGCTGGCCGTCTGCGGCCTCGCGCTGATCCTGCGGCGCCTGCCGGCCGACTGAAGGCGCCGACATGAATACCCTTTCCGGCGGGCTCGGCCTCGCCTTGATCGCGGCGCTCGGCTTTTCGCTGAAGGCGATTTTCATCAAGCTCGCCTATCCCTACGGCGTCGATGCGATCACCCTGCTGATGTTGCGCATGGCTTTCGCGCTGCCGGTCTTCCTGTGGGTCGGTCTGCGCCGCCAGCAGGACGGCGCGGCGCTGAGCGGCGGCGACTGGCTGCGCGTGATCGCCCTCGGCTGCCTCGGCTATTACGGTGCCAGCATCCTCGATTTCTGGGGTTTGCAGTACATTTCGGCCGGTCTGGAACGGCTGATCCTGTTCACCTACCCGACGCTGACCCTGCTCATCGGCGTGCTGTTCCAGGGCAAGGCCTTCACCCGCCGCGAGTTGCTGGCGCTGGTGCTGTGCTACACCGGCATCGGCGCCGCCTTCATCCACGACCTGGGCCTGGGCGATGCGCGCGACGTGCTGGTCGGCGGCGCGCTGGTGTTCGCTTCCAGCGTCGCTTATGCGATCTACCTGTCGGGCAGCGGGCCAATGATCGCCCGGCTCGGCGCGATGCGTTTTTCGGCGCTGGCGATGCTGGTGTCGACGGCCGTCACGTTGCTGCATTTCGGCTTGACCGAGCCGCTCGCCGCCATCGTCCAGCCGCTGCCGGTCTATGGCTGGAGCCTGGCGATGGCAGTGTTTTCGACGGTCATCCCGGTGTTCGCGCTCGGTGCGGCGATCCGCCGCCTGGGGCCGGAACGGACCTCGCTGTACGGCATGGTCGGGCCGATGCTGACCATCGGTTTCGGCTGGTGGCTGCTCGACGAACCGGTGTCGCTGGCGCAACTTGGCGGCGCCGTGCTGGTCGTCGCCGGCATTCTCGTGGTCAGCCGAAAGTAGCGCTCGCAGGTTAGAATCCTGCGCATGATCGGCATCTTCCTGATTACCCACGGCTGCTATGGCGAGACCCTCGTCCAGAATGCCTGCCACGTACTCAACCGGCGTCCGGCCGGCTTGGTGCAGCTTGGCGTTGCGCCGCAGGACGATCCGCTCGACCTGTTGCCCGTGGCCCGGGCGCTGTGCGCCTCGGTGGACAACGGTAACGGGGTGCTGTTGCTGACCGACCTGTACGGGGCGACGCCGGCCAATCTGGCGATGAAACTGCGCGAGCGCGGCCGTATTGCCGGGCTGACCGGGGTCAATCTGCCGATGCTGCTGTCGGCGCTGACGCACCGTGACAAGGACCTCAAAACCGTGCTGACCCATGCCCGCGATGCCGGCCGGAGCGGCATTCTCAACCTGCAGGACCACTGACCCATGCTCACCCGGGAAACCCAGATCATCAACAAGCTCGGCCTCCACGCCCGCGCCTCCGCCAAACTCACCCAACTCGCCGGCAAGTTCCAGTGCGAGGTATGGATGAGCAAGGGTAGCCGGCGGATCAACGCCAAGAGCATCATGGGCGTGATGATGCTGGCGGCCGGCAAGGGGTCGACGGTGACCATCGAGACCGACGGCAAGGACGAGAACGAAGCCATGGACGCCCTGCTGGCATTGATCGCCGACTATTTCGGCGAAGGAGAATAAGGCCCATGAGCTTTACCCTGCACGGACTGGGCGTTTCCGCCGGCATCGCCATCGGCAGGGCAATGCTGATGTCGCACGCGACGCTGGAAGTGTCGCACCTGACGCTGGCCCCGCGGCTGGTGGACAAGGAAATCGCCCGTTTCGATGCAGCCATCGCCGCGGTCAAGAGCGAGCTGCTGACGATGAAGGAAAATACCGAGCACGCCCCGGCGGAGCTCTCGGCCTTCATCGACATCCACACGATGTTCCTCGAGGACACCGAACTGGTCGAAAAACCGCGCGAGATCATCCGTGAACGCCGCTGCAACGCCGAATGGGCGCTGGTCCAGCAGATGGAACACCTGGTCGGGCAGTTCGAGCAGTTCGACGATCCCTACCTGCGCGAGCGCAAGTACGACGTGATCCAGGTCGTCGAACGGGTGATCAAGGAATTGCTCGGCCATCCGGGCAAGGCTTCGCTGAAGGCGGCCAAGCACACCAAGGAAGAATCGCTGATCGTCGTCGCCCACGACCTGTCGCCGGCCGACACCATCGCCTTCAAGGATCACCGCTTCGCGTCCTTCATCACCGATGTCGGCGGCGCCACCTCGCACACGGCGATCCTTGCCCGCAGCATGGCGATTCCAGCCGTGCTCGGCCTGGAGAACGGGCGCGCGCTGATCCGCGACGGCGAACAGTTGATCGTCGACGGCATGCGCGGCGTCGTCATCGTCAATCCCGACCCGCGCGTGCTCGAGGAATACCGGCTACGCATGGAGCAGATCGAGCTGGAGAAGAACCAGCTCAAGCGCCTGAAGACCTCGCGCACGGTCTCGCTCGACGGCATCGACATCGCCCTCCACGCCAACATCGAACTGCCGGGCGACGTTCCCGACGCGCTCGAAGGCGGCGCCGAAGGCATCGGCCTGTTCCGCACCGAATTCCTCTTCCTCAACCGCGGCGACATGCCCGACGAGCAGGAACAGTTCGAGGCCTACAAGAAGGTGGTCAAGGGCATGGCCGGGCGACCGGTGACCATCCGCACCTTCGACCTCGGCGCCGACAAGGACCTGCATCCGGAAGGCACGGCCGGTGACCGGGTCAAGACCAATCCGGCACTCGGTCGCCGGGCGATCCGCCTCTCCCTGTCCGAGCCGAAGATGTTCCAGACGCAGTTGCGCGCCATCCTGCGCGCCTCGCGCTACGGGCCGATCAAGCTGCTGATCCCGATGCTCGCTCACGCCCACGAGATCGACCAGACCCTGGCCGCCATCGAACAGGCCAAGTCCAGCCTGCGCGGCGAGAAGATCCCCTTCGACGAGAACACCCAGGTTGGCGGCATGATCGAGATTCCGGCGGCGGCGCTGGCGGTCGGCATCTTCCTGCGCCGGCTCGACTTCCTGTCGATCGGCACCAACGACCTGATCCAGTACACGCTGGCCATCGACCGCGCCGACGAGCAGGTCGCCAGCCTCTACGACCCGCTGCATCCGGCGGTGCTGATGCTGCTCGCGCACACCATCTCGAATGCCGAAAAGGCCGGCATCCCGGTCTCGGTTTGCGGCGAAACCGCCGGCGACCCGAAGCTGACCCGCCTGCTGCTCGGCATGGGACTGCGCATCTTCTCGATGCATCCGTCGCAGATCCTCAAGGTCAAGAACCGCATCCTCAAGAGCGACGTTTCGGAAATTGCCCCCAACGTGCGCAAGATGCTGCGCCTGGACGAACCGGCCAAACTGCGCGAAGCGCTGGAAAAGCTCAACGCTTCCTGACCCCGCCGGCACCGGGGTGCGACGATTTGTCACATTCCCGGAATAGGCACCATTGCCGACAATCCGCCCTTTCGTAATCAACACGAAGGGGTATTCATGGATCACCGCATCCGGCCGCTGGCGCTCGCCATGGCGTTCGCCTTTGCCATCCCCGCCCAGGCCCAGGATAGTGCAGCCATGGCGGAAATCGTCGTCAGCGCCGAGCGCGACCGGACCGCCGGCAGCACCACCCAGCTTGAAGGCGAAGCCCTGCGCCGCCAGGGTGCACGCAGCAGCGACGTTGCCGGCCTGCTGCAGGATGTCCCCGGGGTCAGTTTCTACGGCGCCGGTGCCGTCTCCAGCCTGCCGGCCATCCACGGCCTGGCCGACGACCGGCTGCGGATCAAGATCGACGGCATGGACCTGATCGCCAGCTGCCCCAACCACATGAACCCGGCACTGTCCTACCTCGATCCCAGCCAGGTCGGCACGCTCACCGTCTATGCCGGGATCAGCCCGGTCAGCCAGGGGGGCGACAGCATCGGTGGCAGCATCGTCGCCGAAACCCGCGCGCCGGAATTCGCCGCCCCCGGCGAACACCTGTTCAAGGGCGAAGTTGGCGCTTTTTACCGCAGCAATAACGATGCGCGCGGCGCCAACGCCAGCGCCACCGCTGCCACCGAAAACATCAGCCTGAGCTATACCGGCGCCTACAGCGAAGCCAGCAACTACAGCGCCGGCCGCAACTTCAAGAATTACACCGCCACCGGCCGCGCCGGCGAGCGGATGCCGCGCGACGAAGTCGGCTCGACCGCTTACCAGACCGGCAACCACACCCTCGGCCTGGCGGTGAAGAACGCCAATCACCTGTTCGAGGTGAAACTCGGCTATCAGGACATGCCGGAACAGCTTTACCCGAACCAGCGCATGGACCTGCTCGACAACGAACAGAAGCGCATCAACCTGCGCTGGCTGGGTGAATACAACTGGGGCAAGCTGGAAGCCCGGGCCTATCACGAGACCGTCGACCATTTCATGGATTTCGGCCGGGACAAGCGTTACTGGTACGGCGCAGCATCTGGCGGCGCCGCGGCAATCGACCCGGTGACCTGCGGGGCAATGAGCGCCACCTGCGCCCAGGGCATGCCGATGCACACCGAAAGCCGGACCACCGGCGCGAGTCTGAAAGCCGATGTCAAACTGAGCGACCAGGATCTGCTGCGTGTCGGGACCGAATTCCAGCGCTATCGCCTCGACGACTGGTGGCCGGCCTCCGGCAGCGGCATGTGGCCGGGCACCTTCGTGAACATCAACGACGGCGAGCGCGACCGCCAGGCCCTGTTCGGCGAATGGGAAAGCCGGGCCAGCGCCAGCTGGATGACACTGCTCGGCCTGCGCTATGAACGCGTGACCATGGACGCTGGCGATGTCGCCGGCTATAACCCGGCCGGCGGCGGCAACCAGGGCCGCGATGCCAACCTGTTCAACGCCCGCGACCGCTCGCGCAGCGACAACAACTGGGACCTGACCGCACTCGCTCGCTACACCGCGCACGCCGGTCTGGACATCGAATTCGGCTTCGCCCGCAAGACCCGTTCGCCCAGCCTGTACGAAGCCTACCCCTGGTCGACCTGGCAGATGGCTGCCCTGATGAACAATTTCGTCGGCGACGGCAATGGCTACGTCGGCAACCCCGACCTGAAGCCTGAGAAAGCGCACAAACTCTCGGCCACCTTCGACTGGCACGACGTCGAACGCAATCACGAACTCAAGCTGACGCCTTACTACACCCATGTCACCGACTACATCGACGCCGTGCAATGGGATGCCACTGCCAATGCCCCCCGGGCGGTCCCATTGCGCGATCAATTCACGGTGCTGCGCTACGCCAACCACTCGGCCCGCCTGTATGGCTTCGATCTTTCCGGCAAGATGCCGCTGGCCCAATCCAGCATCGGCGCACTCGGCCTGAACGGGATGCTCAGCTACACCCGCGGCAAGAACCGGAAGACCGGCAACGACCTGTACAACATCATGCCGCTCAACGCCAAACTGACGCTGACGCAGAAGACCGGCGCCTGGGACAACGCCCTGGAAGTCATCGGTGTGGCGAGCAAGAACAAGGTCTCGGATGCCCGCAACGAAATGAAGACGTCGGGCTACAGCCTGGTCAACCTGCGCTTCAGCCATGCCTGGAAGCAGGTCCGCTTCGATTTTGGCGTCGAGAACCTGTTCGACCGCTATTACGAAATGCCGCTGGGCGGGGCCTACCTGGGGCAAGGGACGACGATGTCGGCCTCTGCCAACAATGTACCGAACGGCGTCGTCCCGCTGTGGGGCACCCCGGTTCCGGGCATGGGCCGTTCGCTGTATGCCGGCATCAACGTCAAGTTCTGATCCGGCCGCCTGAAGGCAGCCCCGGTCGTCGGCGACCGGGGCTTTTTGCGTTTGCAGAGGAGGGAAAAATGGCTTTTTTCACGATCGATCGCAAAGCGGCAGAGCAGTCCGTCCGGCGGCGCCGACTGGCCTGCGGCGAACGCCTGCATCAGGCCGGCGAGGAAGGCCTGGCCTGGCGACTGCAACGCGGCGTGCTGCGCCTGGACAGCCAGCAGCCCGGCGGCGAACGCTTTGCCAGCCTGGCGATTGGCGGCGACATCGTCGGCTGCGAAACGCTGTTGTTCGGGGTGTATACCTTCTCGGCCAGCGCCCTGACCGATTGCGAACTGAGCCCCTGGCCCGAAGGCGAACAGGCACTGGCCGGCGAGTCGCTGCTCGCCTCGCTCGCCCGCGCCCAGCAGCGGGCCGCCGAGATCGTCGCCCTGCGCGGCGGTCAGGCGGTCGACCGGGTACTCGGCCTGGTCCGCCTGCTGGCCGGCCAGGACGGCGGCGTGGTGCTGCCGACGCGACAGGCCATCGCCGACATCACCGACCTGCGCTTCGAGACCATCTCGCGCATCGTCAAACAGCTTGAACGCAGCGGCATCCTGGTGCCGGAACGGATTGCCGGCGTCCACGCGACGCGCAGCTTCCGCTACGTGGCCGATCACTGAAAAAGGGAATCCGGAATTGACGACGGGGACCGAAGTCCCCGCCGGCTATCTTTGGTAACAAGGCGCTAGCGGCCCCGGCTATCCGTTTTTAGGCGGCAATAGCGAATTGCTCATCGTTGGCAATTATGGATTTGCTTCATTAACGTCGATCGCCTGACGAGTTGCCTGCGCACCTTTGCCCGCCCTGTCGAAACCAGTACACCCCCATCCAAACGCACTGCAGCCAATGCCCTTGGGTGGTGGGGTGGAATCCCGCACCAAACGACTATTGAAAGTACGCAATCGAAGCGCTGCGGGCTGCCGCGAACCAGTGCGAACTCCATCGAAAAGCCTGCCGGATTGTAGACCTGCAAGCGGGTTTTCTAGCTGGGCTGGTCGCCGGGAGCGGGCATCAAACCCGTCTGCGTTCCAGTGCCAGTTCAAATCCCAAACCCGGAATCGAACCCGCGTCCGCATGACGGTTCAGACCGAGGTTTCGTCGGCTGCGTCATTGTCGGCGGCGGGGTCGGTGAACCGTCGAATCGTCAGGGCACAGCGTTGTTCAATCAAGGTATTGATTTGCTCAACCACGGCATTGCCAGCAAAACGGTGTCCGGGGTCAAACTGGAGCTTGCGTGCCGTTTCGGGCAGTAGTTTTGTCAGGTCCAAATGCGCCGTTTGGCCTGCGTCAGTTTCCCGGCGGTCTCCAGCTGTACATACACCAAACGCCTCTGGTCATCCACCGCGTCGCAACTCCCTGACACCCCGGCCCAGCTTGCGGCGCAACAGGGCCCGCAGGGTCACCCCATCCGAGTACCCGACCTGCGCGGCGACCTGGTCGACGCTCGCGTTTCCGGTGCGCAAGAGATGGACGGCATGTTCCACGCGCAGGTCCTGGAAATACGACAGCGGTGTCTTACCCAAAACGCTTTGCAGCCGCCGCGCCAAGGTGCGCTCGCTTGTGCCCGCGGCGCTCGCCGCCTCGGCCAGCGAGAACCCCTTCGCGAGCCGACTTCTGGCCCAGCACTCGAAGCGCTCCACCATCGGGTCGGCATGCGCAAGGTGGTCGGGAATCACGAACTCGGCTTGCGAACTGCGTGCCTCGACCAGCAGATAGCGTGCCACCAGGGCCGCCAGCGCCGGACTGCGCCCGCGGATGATGCGCAAGGCCAAGTCGACGTGGGCCAAAGCGGCACCCGCGGTTGTGAAGCGTGTCGAGTTCACGATCATGCGTGACTCGTCCAGCGTGACGTTCGGATAGCGCTGCCGAAACATCGGCCCCAGCCACCATGACGTCGTCGCACGATGCCCATCAAGCAGGCCGCTCTCTGCAAGCAAGAAACTACCGGAGCAGGCGGCACCAAGGTGCGCGCCAGCGGCGGACCACTGCTGCAGCACGGCGACCGCATCGGGCACGTCGGGGCGTGTGAGCCGAGCCGAGAGCGTGTCAGGCATCTTGTCACCAAACGCGGGCACGAGCACGACGTCTGGTTCCGGCACACCACGCGCAGTGACCACGGGGACCGTCAAGCCTTGCGCAGTTCGGATGCGACGCCGCACGCCCACCAGCGTGAGCTCTGTGTGCGCGGGAGCCTGTGGCAGCGAGCCCGACATCGCATTGGCCAAGCCCACTGTGTCGGTGAGCGCCGCAAGCCCCAGATCAAACACGCCATCACAAACAAGGATGTGGAGTTTCATGGCAACAATGATATCAATGTTGTCATTATTGTCTATAGAGATGGCTGTGATGAAGACTTAGACTGCAGGCTCGTCGATCCATTCATCTAACCCAGTTACCCAAAGGATTACAGTATGACCAAGCTCGCCCTGTTTGTTCGCCTCGAAGCCAAACCCGGCCAGGAGGCTGCGCTTGCCGACTTCCTGGCCAGCGCACTGCCGCTCGCCAACGCCGAGTCCGGCACCACTGCCTGGTTCGCATTGAAGTTTGGCCCTTCGACGTTCGGTGTGTTCGATGCCTTTGCCGATGAGGCAGGTCGCCAAGCACATCTGAACGGCCAGATCGCCGCGGCCTTGATGGCCAACGCCGCGACCTTGCTCAGTTCTCCGCCCAATATCGAGAAGGTCGAACTGCTTGCAGCCAAACTGCCTGCATGACAACCCGGCCTTGACCCAATCAGGTCACGCTGCAGGATGGGGGGCACGCGGCCCTACGCAGCGTCCCCCCCTCGATTGCACTTGCCCAGGGAGCTACCTTCCACAGCGATTGGGGGGCAATATTGCAGCCAGAACTACCAAGCTGCGTCAGCAAGCAGGGGCAACATCAGGGCTAGCTGAGATGTTCCGATTCGTCGGGTAGTTATCGAGAAGTACCGATTGTTTGCAACGTGTCGGTACCGAGAGCCGTCTGGGTGAGCCAGATTTCCGGCTCATTGGAAGTCCGCAGTCCGCAAGCGCGGACTGATCAAGCGGGTTGTTCAAAATCAACAGCTTACCGTGAGGCCGTGCGGACCATTTCGAACTCCTGCGGGTTCCTGCGAACAGGATCGAACAGTTGCGGAGTTTCGGTGGGGTGGAACCCTGCGCCAAACCTATGTAACTCAGCGCCTTACGACCGCTGCGAACTCCTGCGGAAAGGTGCGGAATCCAGCCCCATCTGCCGTCGATCCTAACAGTTCTGTCCCGGCCGGGTCACCAACCGAGCGCATCAGGCAGGACGCCAGTTCGATTCCCGTTTGAGGAATTGAACCCGCGTCCGCCAGGCGTCTACGCTGGCCCGAGCGCGGGCGACCGGAGCGGGTCACGCTACGCGAACCACGGGAGGATGTTCAAGGCGCTGATGAGCGCACATGTCCCGGGTTGGCGCACGATCGAGCAACGCCAGATAGGCGATGCAGATGGCGCATCCGTTCAGCGGCACTCTCGCAAACCGAACGGTCATGCCAGATGACGATGCAATAAAAAAAGGATCTGCTGCAATGCGTTTCATCGCCGGCCCGCTCAACAAACAACTGCTCCAGAACCTGCTGGGCGAGGTGATTGAATCCTGCACGCGCGTTCGCGCGGCCGTCGCCTACGCCAGCCGCGACAACATGAAGTTGTTCGAGGCCTGTGCGCAGCACCTCAAGCCCCTGGAGTTCTTTGGCCGCTACGACCACACCGTGGCTGTCGATCCCGCCGTTTTGAAGTGGTTTCTGGATAAGGCCAGTCCTAATTTCGACTGCAAGCTCGTGCCCGACATCCTGCACGCAAAGATCATCTGGTGGGTGGATGCCGGTGCCTACATCGGATCTGCCAACCTGTCTGATCGGGCCTGGATATCGAACATCGAAGCGGGCACCTTTCTGCCCCACGACGAACTCGTCGAAACGGGCATGGAGCGTGAGCTGCTGCGCTTCTTTGAGAAGGTGGATGATCGTGCCCGACCTCTGACCAAGGAAATCTACCAAGAGCAGCTGCGCTTGGCGGACAAGCGGTCTGAGTTGTCGAAGCGCGAATATGGACTTGAGCAGCAGTTCGACAAGGATCGCTTGCTGCCGAAGAACCACGGGCTGGTGTTTGTCGACACGAAGCGATCGTCTGAGAAGCGCTTCCAGAAGTTCGAGCAGGACTGGAACGACACGCTGCAGGTGATGCGATCCATCGCGTCCAGGGTTGCGGCACCGGGTGCCAAGCCCGCCTGGATCGATGCGTCTGTGGCTCCCGGCGTTCAAGCGGATCAGTTCCTGCACGCCTATTACTACAAGCAGGTCAAGGATGGAAACCGCCACCCCTACGAGGAGTTCTTCGACAGGAACTCGAAGAACCCGGAGCTGGCGCTGCGCGACGCGCTGGAGTGGTGGCATGACGCCGACTTCGACCACTCGTTTGAAGAACGCACCATTTACGAGTGGTCGCCCCGGCTGCGTGAGCTGCTGGCACGCGATCGCATTCTCAAACTGACCGAGCAGGAGTTCGTGGACGCCGTTTCCAGGGTGCACGCGATCCGAGACCACGCCATCAAGCAGGAAAACGAGCACTTGGGCTTGCCTGACCGACCGCAGGCCGGCGACGACAAGGTGGAAAAGTTCGGCGAGTGGCTCTGGCGGCAGCGATCCCGCGAAGGGCGGACGGTGCTTGAGCTGTTGAACTACGTCGTCTGGGGCAACGGCAGTGTTTCGGCCCGGCTCTGGAACGCGATCCGAAGCGACGACTGGGCAATTCCGCACATTGGTCTGAGCAGCCTTGGGGAAATCGTCGGCTGGGCGCGCCCAGACGAGTTTCCGCCAAGGAACATGCGGACGAGCAAGGGGCTGCGGGCGCTCGGTTACAACGTGAGGATCGGTGTTTGATCTGCGGCCGTGGGCGGCGCCCGCAAGGTCCCGATCAACCCACCGTCCCCTGCGCCGGACCGGCCCGCCCTGGCATACCGTCCTTGAAGATTTGAGTCACATCAATCGGCCAGCAGGTCGCTGGATGTTGACTCTTGACTTTCGGCATGTTAGGCGCAATATCTTGCAAAGTCTTGCAAGAATTTCCTCAGGCGAGGCCGCGTTACGACGGAACTTGTGGGGGTGGTATGACAGCGCGCCAGCAGGCGATCTTCACACTCGACGAGTTGGCTACCTACTTAAAGGTCGGCAAGCGGACGCTCTACCGGCTCGCCGCGCACGGGGAAATTCCGGCCTTCAAGGTGGGCGGGACATGGCGGTTTCGTCAAAGTGAAATCGATCAATGGATCAATGATCAGATCCAAGCAGGCAGAAAGAAGGAGGTGATACGCACAGATGAGCAGCCGAAGTCAGCGAAACATCCCGTGTTGCCTGGGCGCGCTATCCATAGCCGCAGGCAAACGGATTGAGTGAGTCTTCAATTGATTTCTGGAGGTATGACATGGACATTGATTTCAAGAAATTGGCTCCCTGGAACTGGTTCAAAAAGGAGCAGGAAGAACAACAGAGCACTGCCTCGCTGCCGGTGCAGCGCAATGACCTGCCGGTGGCGGGTGGGCCCGTCAGTCCCATCCTGCAATTGCATCGCGAGATCGATCGCCTGTTCGACGACGCGTTTCGAGGCTTCGGTTTCCCGACGCTGGCCATGCCACGCTGGCCGTCGGAGTGGCCGGGCCTGCTGAAACCGGCGCTGGACATCCAGGAGACCGACAAGCAGTACAAGATCGCCCTGGAAGTGCCCGGCGTCGAGGAAAAAGACATCCAGATCACGCTCGACAATGACGTGCTGCTGGTGCGCGGTGAAAAGCGTCAGGAGCAGGAAACGAAAGACGGCGGTTTCCACCGGGTGGAGCGCTCCTACGGCAGCTTTCAGCGCGCTCTGAACCTGCCGGCCGATGCCAACCAGGACACGATCAAGGCCGCTTTCAAGAACGGCGTGCTCACGATCACGATGGAAAAGCGCGAGGCCAGTACGCCCAAGCAGGGGCGCTCGATCCCGATCAACGGCTGACGCGGGGCAGCGCGTTTTTCTCAAAAACCACAAAGAGATGAGGCACCGTGATCGGCGGTGCCTCGTCAGATCAATCTTTACAGGAGCATCAGCATGGCCAGAAAACAATGCCAAGTCTGCGGCCAGCCCGCCACGGTGCGGGTGGAAGCCAATCTCAATGGTCGCCACAGCACCATGCTGTTGTGTGACGATCACTATCGCCAACTGGTGCGCCAGCAAAAGCGCACCGTCTCACCGCTGGAAGCCTTGTTCGGCTCGCGCAGCGGGCTGTTCGAAGACTTCCTTGGCAGCGACTTCTTCCGCATCGGTGACGACGCACCGTCCATGGCGGCCGATACCGACGAGGTCGTCGATGCCTCGTTCGGCGAACCCGCCCCGGCCGGTACGGGCACCGCGCGCCGTCGCGGCAGTGGGCTCGCCAGCCGTATCAGCGAACAGTCCGAGGCCCTATTGCAGGAGGCCGCCCGACACGCTGCAGAGTTCGGGCGCGCCGAAGTCGATACCGAACACCTGCTGCTGGCGCTATCCGACAGCGACGTGGTCAAGACCATCCTGGGGCAGTTCAAGATCAAGGTCGATGACCTTAAGCGCCAGATCGAATCCGAAGCCAAGCGCGGCGATAAGCCGTTCGAGGGCGAGATCGGCGTGTCGCCCCGGGTCAAGGACGCGCTCAGCCGTGCTTTCGTGGCCTCCAACGAACTCGGCCACTCTTATGTCGGGCCGGAGCATTTCCTGATCGGGCTCGCCGAGGAAGGCGAAGGTTTGGCGGCCAACCTGCTGCGCCGTTACGGCCTCACGCCGCAAGCGCTGCGCCAGCAGGTAAGCAAGGTGGTCGGCAAAGGGGCCGAGGATGGCCGCGCCGAGACGCCGACCAACACGCCGGAACTTGACAAGTATTCGCGCGACCTCACCAAGATGGCGCGCGAGGGCAAGCTCGATCCGGTCATCGGCCGCGCGCAGGAGATCGAGACGACCATCGAAGTGCTGGCCCGGCGCAAGAAGAACAACCCGGTGCTGATCGGCGAGCCCGGCGTCGGCAAGACCGCCATCGTCGAAGGGTTGGCGCAGCGCATGGTGGCCGGCGAAGTGCCTGAGACGCTGCGCGACAAGCGCCTGGTGGAACTCAACATCAATGCCATGGTGGCCGGCGCCAAGTACCGCGGCGAGTTCGAGGAGCGCGTGCAGAAGGTGCTCAAGGAAGTGACCGAGCACCAGGGGGAGCTGATTCTCTTCATCGACGAGGTGCACACCATCGTCGGTGCAGGCCAGGGTGGCGGCGAAGGCGGGCTGGACGTGGCCAACGTGTTCAAGCCGATGATGGCGCGCGGCGAACTGAACCTGATCGGCGCCACCACGCTCAACGAGTATCAGAAGTACATCGAAAAGGATGCCGCGCTGGAGCGTCGCTTCCAGCCGGTGATGGTGCCCGAGCCGACGGTAGCGCAGACCATGATGATTTTGCGCGGCCTGCGCGACACCTTCGAGGCGCACCACAAGGTCAGCATCACCGAGGATGCGATCATCGCCGCCGCCGAGTTGTCGGACCGCTACATCACCGCGCGCTTTTTGCCTGACAAGGCCATCGACCTGCTCGACCAGGCGGCCGCACGCGTGAAGCTGTCGGCCACGGCCCGCCCGGTGGCGGTGCAAGAGCTGGAGTCCGAACTGCACCAGCTGCGGCGTGAGCAGGACTATGTGGCCTCGCGCAAGCAGTACGACAAGGCCGCCGAGCTGGGCAAGCGCATCGAGGCCAAGGAGACTGAACTCAAGAAGCTCGTCGAGGAATGGGAACGCGAGCGCGCCTCGGGCAGCGCCGAAGTCAAGGCCGAGCATGTCGCGCAGATCGTCTCGCGCCTGACCGGCATTCCGGTCAACGAGCTGACGGTGGAAGAACGCGAGAAGCTGCTGCATCTGGAGCAGCGGCTGCACGAGCGCCTGGTGGGCCAGGACGAAGCAGTACGTGCCGTGGCCGATGCCGTGCGGCTGTCGCGCGCGGGCCTGCGCGAAGGCAGCAAGCCAGTGGCCACCTTCCTGTTCCTCGGGCCGACGGGTGTGGGCAAGACCGAACTCGCCAAGGCACTGGCCGAGTCCATCTATGGCGATGAGGGCGCGCTGCTGCGCATCGACATGTCCGAGTACGGTGAACGCCATACCGTGGCACGCCTGGTGGGCGCGCCTCCGGGTTATGTGGGCTATGACGAGGGCGGCCAGCTCACCGAGAAGGTGCGTCGCAAACCCTACAGCGTGTTGTTGCTCGATGAGATCGAAAAAGCGCACCCCGACGTCTACAACATCCTGCTGCAGGTATTCGACGACGGGCGGCTCACCGACGGCAAGGGCCGGGTGGTGGATTTCACCAATACCATCATCATCGCCACCTCGAACTTGGGCTCGGACATCATCCAGCGTCGGCTGAAGGCCCGTGGCGCCGCCGGCGAGGAATACGAGAAGACCAAGTCCGAGGTGATGGACGTGCTGCGCGGACACTTCCGCCCCGAGTTCCTCAACCGCATCGACGAGATCATCGTCTTCCATGCGCTGGGCAAGGAGGAGATCCGCCATATCGTCGGCCTGCAGCTCGATCGTGTGGCCCGCAACGCCGCCAGCCAGGGCGTGACGTTGACCTTCGACCAGACCTTGATCGACCACTTCGCGGAGGAAGGCTACAAGCCCGAGTTCGGCGCGCGTGAGCTCAAGCGGCTGATCCGCAGCGAGCTGGAGACGGCACTGGCGCGCGAGATGCTGGGTGGCGGTATCGGCAAGGCCGATCACGCCAGCGCTCGCTGGGACGACAAGGCCGAACGGGTGGTCTTCGAGCGCCAGGAGCCACCCGCGAAGCCGGCAGAGCCTGAGAAGCCCGATGCCGCGAACGCGGCCGAGACGCCGCCGAGCGACGCGAGCAAGCCTGCGCGCAAGAAGAAGTCAGCGGGTGGCGAATCTTGAGCGATGGGAGCTGTCGTGTCCGACCACAACGGGCTGACATGGGCAGCCACCCTCGTGTCGCTAGCGGTCGCTATCCCCACAGCGGGGCACGCGGTCATCTACAAGCGTGACCCTCGATCGGCCACGCTGTGGGTACTGCTGATCGCCTTGTTGCCGCTGGGCGGTTCGCTGCTGTATGGGCTGTTCGGCATCAACCGTTACCAGCGGCGGGCGCGGCGGCTCTTCCCGGGGGCAGATCCTGCTGTTCGGCAGGACCTCTCGCCCACGGTGCCCGAGCCCGTATCGCCGCCGCTTGCCGGCCTGGCGCACCTGGTGGGACGCGCCACCGGCCAGTCGCTGACCAGCGGCAACCGCATCGAGCCGCTCATCGATGGCGAGCAGGCCTACCCGGCCATGCTCGCTGCCATCGAATCGGCGCGGCACAGCGTCGCGCTGGCTTCGTACATCTTCGACGGCCAAGGCATCGGGGCGCAGTTCGTCGATGCGCTGAGCCGGGCTCATGCGCGCGGCGTGCAAGTGCGGGTGCTGATCGACGATGTCTATGCCCGCTGGACGCCCAGCAGCGCCTACCGCGCCTTGCAACGCGCCGGCGTTCCGGCGGCGACGTTCAACCCGACGTTGATTACCGCGCGCCTGCATGGCGCGCATCTGCGCAATCACCGCAAGCTGCTGGTGATCGATGGCGAGACAGGTTTCACCGGCGGCATGAACATCTTCGGTCCGTATTGGCGGCCCGATGCGCCGGGCCAGGCCTGTCACGATTTGCACTTTCGTCTGCGCGGGCCGGTGATTGCGCATCTGATGCGGTGCTTCACCGATGATTGGTGCGATACCACGGGCGAGCGGCTCAGCAAGGGTTACTGGGGCGAACCGCCCGTAACGGCTGATGAGCAAGGAACCTCTTGGGCGCGCGGCATCGAGGCCGGTCCCGATGAGGCCCTGGACCGGATGCGCTGGACCTTCATGGGCGCTTTGAGCGCCGCGAAGCATTCGGTGCGCATCTGGACACCTTACTTCGTCCCCGATCAGCCGATGATCGCGGCGCTAAGCACGGCCACGTTGCGCGGCGTGCGTATCGACGTGCTGACGCCCGCAAACGGCGACCATCCCACGGTGCAATGGGCCGCGCGCGCCCACTACTGGCAGGTGCTGGAGCACGGTGTGCGCATCTTCGAACGGCCTGGCCCGTTCGACCACAGCAAGCTGATGCTGGTAGACGGAGCGTGGTGCTGCCTGGGTTCGGCCAATTGGGATGCGCGCAGTTTGCGCCTCAACTTCGAGTTCAATGTGGAGGTGTACGACACCGCGTTGTCTACGCGGCTGTCATCCCTTTTTGATGCCGCTCGTGATGCGTCGGGCGAGATATCGGCGAAGGCGTTGCGCGCCCGCCCGCTGGCCATCCGCTTGCGCGACGGGGTGGCCCGTCTGTTCACCCCCATTCTCTAGCGACACGACTTGCGAGGAACATTGCCCATGGAAAAGAAAGATCAATGGAACATTGGCTACTGGATCGTCGCCGGCCTGTTGCTGCTGACGCTGCAGAACTACTGGCAGGCGGCCAAGACCGTCGAGCCCGTGCCCTACAGCGAATTCGAGAAGGCGCTGGCCGAGGGGCGCGTCGCCGAAGTGCTGGTGTCGGACCGCACGGTCACCGGGCGCCTGAAATCGCCGGACAGCCGGGGCAAGACCACCATCGTGGCCACCCGTGTCGAACCCGACCTGGCCGAGCGGCTGTCCAAGTACGACGTGCCCTATGCGCGGGTGGTGGAAAGCACCTGGCTGCGTGATGTGCTCTCCTGGATTCTGCCGGCGGTGGCCTTCTTCGGCGTCTGGTTCTTCCTGTTCCGCCGCTTCGCCGAGAAGCAGGGCATGGGTGGCTTCCTGAGCATCGGCAAGAGCCGTGCCAAGGTATTCATGGAGAAGAACACTGGCGTGACCTTTGCCGATGTCGCTGGCGTCGATGAAGCCAAGGCGGAGTTGGTTGAGATCGTCGATTTCCTCAAGAATCCGCAGGAGTATGGACGGCTCGGGGCGCGCATTCCCAAGGGCGTGTTGCTGGTCGGCCCACCGGGCACCGGCAAGACATTGCTGGCCAAGGCTGTTGCCGGCGAGGCGGCGGTGCCCTTCTTCTCCATCTCCGGATCAGAGTTTGTCGAGATGTTCGTCGGCGTGGGTGCGGCCCGTGTGCGCGACCTGTTCGAGCAGGCCCGCGGGCAGGCGCCGGCCATCATCTTCATCGACGAGCTCGATGCGCTGGGCCGCGCGCGCGGCGTCGGCGGCCCCATCGGCGGCCACGACGAGCGCGAGCAGACCCTCAACCAGCTGCTCACGGAGATGGACGGCTTCGACAGCTCGGTCGGGCTGATCATCCTCGCCGCCACCAACCGCCCCGAAATTCTCGACCAGGCGCTGCTGCGCGCCGGTCGCTTCGACCGTCAGGTGCTGGTGGACCGGCCCGACAAGAAGGGACGGCTGGACATCCTGAAAGTCCACGTCAAGAAGGTGACGCTGGCTCAGGATATCGATCTCGAACAGGTGGCGGCGCTGACCACGGGCTTTTCGGGTGCAGACCTCGCGAACCTGGTCAACGAGGCCGCGCTGGCCGCGACCCGGCGCAAAGCGTCCGCCGTGGAGTTGCAGGATTTCACCGCCGCCATCGAGCGCATCGTGGCGGGCCTGGAGAAGAAGAACCGAGTGCTCAATCCCAAGGAGCGGGAAACCGTGGCCTATCACGAGATGGGCCATGCGCTGGTGGCGCTGGCGCTGCCCGGCACCGACCCCGTGCACAAGATCTCGATCATCCCGCGCGGCATCGGCGCGCTGGGCTACACGCTGCAACGCCCCACCGAAGACCGCTTCCTGATGACGCGCGCCGATCTGGAACACAAGATCGCCGTGCTGCTGGGCGGTCGTGCGGCCGAGAAGCTCGTGTTCGGCGAGCTGTCCACCGGGGCTGCCGATGACCTCACACGGGCCACCGACATTGCCCGCGACATGATCACCCGCTTTGGCATGGACGAAGGACTGGGCTACATCGCCTTCGAGGCGCAGCGGCCCCGCTTTCTTGATGCGCCTGAACTGGTACAGGGTGGCTGCCGGGTAGCCGAATCGACTCAGACACGCATCGACCAAGCCATCCGTGACATCGTGATGGGTGTGTTTGATCGTGCATACCGAATTCTCGAAATTAACCGAGAAGTGCTGGAGCGGTGCGCGCGCGAACTGCTCGCACGGGAAACGCTGGATGAATACAGCATCCGGCAACTGACGCAAGGGCTACAGCTCGAATCCCCATGTCACAGCGGCCCAACTGCCGGAGCCATTACTTCCTCTGTGTCCCAAGGAGCCACCTCATGAGTGACAGCATTCATATCGTCTGCCCACACTGCCAATCCATCAATCGCGTGCCAGCCAACAAGTTGGCAGAGAAGCCCAATTGCGGGCGGTGCCAGCACCCGCTGTTCACCGGAGAACCCATTGATCTGACCACAGCGACCTTCGCCCGTCATCTGGAGCGCAGTGACCTGCCGCTGCTGGTTGACTTTTGGGCGCCGTGGTGCGGACCGTGCAAGATGATGGCGCCGCAGTTCGAGCAGGCAGCCTCCCTGCTTGAACCCAAGGTGAGGTTGGCCAAGGTAAATACCGAGGCCGAGCCTCACCTGGCCGCCCAGTTCGGTATTCGCAGCATTCCAACCCTGATTTTGTTCCGAGGGGGACATGAGGTTGCACGTCAGGCGGGCGCCACGGGCGCGCAGGACATTATGCGCTGGGTGGCTTCGCAATTGCCCCGATGATTCTGGTGCAATCGAGTCGTCTTCTCGGACTCCCCGTTCCATTAACGTTTCATTGAAAGAGAGAGCGCAACGCTTATGCATAAAGAATCTGGCCACACGGCCCTTGACAAGATGCGCTCCCAGTGGCGGTTGATGACGGTTTACGAGCGCTTCGAGCAGGTCGTTGCCATCACGCTTTCGGGCGTCATCGCGTTGGTAATTGTGATTTCGCTGATTCAGTTGATTCGGCTGGTGTTCACACTGCTCGTCATGGATGCGCTGAATCCACTGGATCATAAGGTTTTCCAGCTGGTGTTCGGTGCCACCATGACGCTGCTGATCGCCATGGAATTCAAGCATTCGATCGTCAAAGTGGCTCTGCGCAAGGAAAGCATCATCCAGGTCAAGACCGTCATTCTGATCGCGATCCTGGCACTGGCCCGCAAGTTCATCATCCTAGAACCCGACGTTGATCCTGCCAAAGTGGCCGCGCTGGCGGGGACGGTACTGGCCTTGGGTCTGACCTATTGGCTCATGCGTGAACGCGATGACCGCAAGAGCGAGTAATGGAGGCATGACCCCCTATGGTCTAGTCGGCCGACACGATGCCAGGTCGAGGCACCGCTGGCTCAATCGCTTTCAAACCGCGCTGCTGGTTTTGACCCTGGTGGGGATCGCAGCTGCCGCTGGCAGTCTGCTGTTCGGCGAGATTGGCCTTTGGCTGGCACTGGCAACATGCGCATTGACCCTGCTGATCGAACCTGTCGCCGCCTCCGCGATGACCTTGCGTCTGTATGGCGCCCGTCCCTTGCGCCCTGATGAAGCCCCCGCAATCTGGTCGTTGCTGCGAGCGCTCGCAGCTCGCGCAGGATTGCCGAACACGCCGGTTCCGTACTATGTGCCCAGCGACATCGTCAATGCCTTTGCCACCGGCTCCAGGCGCCTTGCCTCCATTGCCCTCACCGATGGCCTGCTCCGCAGCCTGAGTATGCGCGAACTGCAAGCCGTGCTGGCGCATGAAGTCGCGCACATCGCTCAAGAAGATCTTCGTGTCATGGGCTTGGCCGATTCGATCAGCCGGCTCACGAACCTGCTGGCGTTGTTGGGTCAGGTCGCGCTCCTGATCAGCATGCCAGCCTTGCTGGTCGGTGCAGCAGAAATTAACTGGATTGGCTTACTGTTGTTGGCCGCTTCGCCGCAACTGGCACTGCTCGCACAGTTGGGTCTGTCACGTGTGCGAGAGTTCGATGCCGACCGGATGGCAGTAGAGCTGACGGGAGATCCGCACGGGCTCGCCTCGGCGCTGGCGAAGATCGAGCGGGTGAGCCGCTCGTGGCGAGCCTGGTTGTTGCCCGGCTGGGGGAATCCCGAACCGTCCTGGTTGCGCACGCATCCGGCGACAGAGGATCGTATCGCGCGCCTGATGGCGTTGGCGCCTCAGCCATCGCAGGCCCTGCCGTTCCAAACGGAATATCTCGCGCCAAGGTCGTTCGCCCCGATGCGCCCGCCACGCCGGGGCCTGAGCGGCCTTTGGCGCTAAATCACTCGAAAGGAACCCCCGCCATGGCTTACCACGATCCTTACCCACAACGCCCAGCTCCGGATCATTTCGTCCGGCGGTGGCTCTTCATCACTGCGTGCGTTGCCGCACTCATGCTGTTCTGGCAGTTCCTGCCCGCCATCGAGGCCTGGTTCAGCCCGCGCCAAGCCGCTGAGCGCACCGTCACGCCGCGTGGCGATCTGGCCGCTGACGAACAGGCCACCATCGAACTGTTCGAGAAATCCCGGGCATCGGTGGTCTACATCACGACGTCCCAACTGGTACGAGATGTCTGGACGCGCAACGTCTTTTCCGTGCCGCGCGGGACGGGTTCGGGTTTCATCTGGGATGACGCCGGTCATGTCGTTACCAACTTTCATGTGATTCAGGGGGCGTCGGAGGCCACTGTCAAACTGGCCGACGGCCGCGATTACCAAGCCGCGCTGGTCGGCGTGAGTCCGGCCCACGATATCGCGGTGCTCAAAATCGGCGTCGGTTTCCAGCGCCCGCCCGCCGTTCCGGTCGGCACCAGCGCAGACCTCAAGGTGGGACAAAAGGTGTTCGCCATCGGCAACCCCTTCGGCCTGGATTGGACACTCACCAACGGCATCGTGTCCGCGCTCGATCGATCGCTGCCCGGGGAATCTGGCGGAGTGACCATCGAACACCTGATTCAAACCGATGCCGCCATCAACCCCGGCAACTCGGGTGGGCCGTTGCTCGATTCGGCCGGCCGCCTGATCGGCATCAACACAGCGATCTACAGCCCTTCCGGTGCATCGGCTGGGATCGGCTTCGCCGTGCCGGTGGACACGGTCATGCGTGTGGTGCCACAACTCATCAAGACCGGCAAATACATCCGTCCGGCGCTTGGGATCGAGGTAGACGAGCAGCTCAACCGCCGATTGCAGGCACTGACCAGTACCCAAGGCGTGTTTGTGCTCCGTGTCGCCCCTGGCTCAGCGGCGCAAAAGGCGGGGCTGAGCGGTATCACCGTTGGCCCCGAAGGCATCGTGCCGGGAGACCGTATCACAGGCATAGACGGCGCTCCCGTCGACGATGTCGCCAAACTGCTCGCACGGCTTGACGACCGAAAGGTAGGAGATGTTGTGGTCTTGTCAGTTGAGCGGGCCGGTAAACCACGGGAAGTGCGCGTGGAGTTGCAACCTGGCGCCTGATCTGGAGTTGAGGACTTCTGGGGATCGGCAAAGAATAGCGATGGGATGCATGAAGTATTCGCGCCGCAGAAACTCGATGCCCTACACTTTGGTGTCCAGTAAGGAAATTTCAGCCTCTCGTCGCGCGAAGAGTCCCGGCAGCACTTTGCCGCCACCATAGACCCATCGACGCAGCTCTGTTGCGGCTGCACCCCAGTCTCGTTGGTTGATCCGCCGTCGCAGCGTCGAGGTCTGCAGCCGCCCCGCCCCGAGGTTGAACGTGAAGTCCACGATGGCAGCGAGCCTGCTCTCGGGCTCGGTGGCCAGCACAGGGCAGTAGCGCAGCGTCGCCGCCAGAGCCGTCTGCAGATCTCGCGCCAGATAGGCCTCGGCTTCTGCCTCCGTGATCGGCGGATGCTTCGGATCGCAGAGGTGGCCGTAACCAATCGTCCAGAAGCCTGCGGGGCAGATGTAGGGAATGGCAGTGATCTCGATTCCACGCTTCACCTTGCGCTCAAACCCTTCGAAGCGCTTGGCCAGCTCGATGGCCGCTTTCGGTACTTCGATCACGGCCGTACCCGGTCAAACACGCGCCCGAGGAACCAGAAGTTGAGCACCCCAGCCCACAGAGCTTGGTCGGCTTCTGTCCAGGCGTGCAGGATGGCAGTGCCCCAGCCAGCGCCTGCATTCACAGCAGCCGCGAATGCTGCAGTCTTGGCTGCGCAGTACAGGGCCATGAACCAGTAGGTGATGACGGGGCGCACGCTGATCGACAAGGCGTCGGCCCAGCGAATCCCGATTTTCTCGCCCTGCGTGCGAACGGCTTCGCGCAGGGTTTCGATGGCTCCGACATTCCACGCCGCATCGGCTCCCGCGCCGATCTCCGACATTCGCTGCGCGCCGCGTAGTTTCTCGAACTCCAGCGCCTTGTCCTGCATCGCCAGTTCGTGGCCACGTTCGCCTTTACGGTCGAGCCATTTGAGGATTTCAGGTGCAAGACGGAAGGCACCTCCGAGGAGACCACCGAGCAAAGTCTCGATCATTGCACGCCTCCCATCAGCTTCAACTTGATGGCGGCCCCCACCAGCAGCGCGGCCAGGATGCCGGTGGTCACGACCTTGATGGTGGTCTGCCACGCCGTGCGGCGGGCATCGCGCCACGCTTCCAGCAGATCGCGCAGTTCGCGAATGTCCTTCGCGGCACTGCCGTTCTCCAGCCCGAGATGGGCGAGGCAACGCTCGGCTCCGCGTTCCGCAGCGCGGTCGAGCAGTTCGTCGAAGTCCTCGCGTCGCAGCAGGAGCATGTTCTCGACGAGCGCAGGCTGTTGTTCGGGTTCGGTCATAGCAGTCTCCAGAAATGCGAAACCCGCCTCGCGGGCGGGTTTCTGGTGGGTAAGAAGATGGGAAATCAGATGGCGATGCCTGCGCTCCAGCCGGTGGACTTGTAGGCCGAGAGCTTGGCCTCGTCCTCGATGTAGCAAAGCCAGCCGATCTTGGGCGAGTGGTACTCCCAGGCATCGGCAATGCGCACCGCGATTTGGTTGGTTTTGCCTGCCCACACGCCCGTGGCAGCGGCAGGAATGAGGTAACGGTCACCGTTGGCGGGGCTGGCCGGTGGCGTGGTCAGGTCGCGGTCTTTCACGGACAGCCCAACCACCGCGCCGAGGCGCTTGAGGTTGGCGTCCATGCCGGTGTCCCAGCCGCTCTCGCCGAGCGTCCAGCCGTAGTTGAGCCCAAGGTTCGGGTCGGTCGATGACATGGTCTATCTCCAGAGGTTCGATGCTTTGCGAATGCGCCGGACGGCTTCTGGGTCGCCGGTGCGGTGGCTTTGCTGCGGGTGCTGCCGCCAGTGACGCCCGACGATAGGCAGGTACAGCACGCCGCCGCGTTTGGCTACGAGCAGGGTCAGCAGCCAGTCGGCGAAGTTGTTGAGGTCGGTGGTTTCCTTGAGCACGGCATCGACAGCAGATCGACGCATCACGATCAGGCCGTGCACATGGCTGGCGCTGTTGGCGTGCTGCCAACGGCTGTAGGCCAGACGCCGCACGGCGATGTCCTGGCCGTTTTCGTCGGTCAGTGCTTCGTCGGTGTAGGCCATCACGGCCTGCGGGCAGGCATCCAGCGCATCGGCCAGTTGGGTGAAGGCACTGGCTTCATACAAATCGTCGGGATCGACAAAGGACACCAGCGGCAGCGTGCCTTGTGCATAGCCTGCCGCGCGTGCCTCACCGATACGGCCCGGAATGCCGGGCAAAACGTGCAACTGGATCGGTGCGTCCTCGAGGCTGGCGATGCAGGCCTCCCGCCATTCGGCAGGCTCGTTCAGGGTGAGCAGGTGAACATCGATGCGCGGCTCCATCACACACCTCCCCAATACTGGCCCCAGCGCAGGCCGTAGCCCGCGCGATCCATGACCCGCACCTGCGGCTGCCAGCTGCTCAAACCATCACGCTCGGCACTGATCTCCACCGTGATGCGGTCGCCCAGCGCACCGGCATCCAGCGCGGCCATGGCTGCCGTCCAGATGTAGGCGGTGCCGAGCAGCCCCGTCTCAGTGCGAACCAGCACGCCGTTGCGATTGCGGATACGCACCGTGTAGGTCACGCTCGGTTCCGGCCCGATATCGCCCTCGTCTTGCTGCACGAGATAGGCGGTCTGCTGCGTGCGGTCGCGATGCGCCCACGCGACGGTGAGATCACCGGCCACCACGGCAGGCTCGATCAGGCCGTTGAGGCGGACGCGACCGGGTGGGTACGGCAAAGCTTGCCGACCGGACAGCAGTATCGGCCGCCCATTGGTGGCCAGTACAGGCTCGCCATGGTCGGTCGACGTGCGAGGAATCGCACCCACGAACACAGATTCGCCCGGGGCCCGCTCAACACCTTCGGATGCCAGCCATTCGCCCACGCCGATCAGCCGAGTCCCCGAGGCATGTGCTTGGGGTGTGGTGTCGAGCACGCCGCGTGCGAGATCAATGGTCGCGTTGGCGGCATCGAAGGCCAGGACGGCAACGGCCTCTGCAATCGCCCCACTGGCATCCACCAGGTAGGCGTAGTCGCCCTCGGCCAGTCTTTCAGGCTGACTGATCGCCGTCACCGGCACATCGATGGCATCAACCTCGCTGGCAGGCAAGGCTGCACTGAGCGCGAGCAGCGGCGCGTAGTCTTCGCCCACCACGGCAGTGAGGTCGCCGCTGGAAGCTCCGGTGGCCAGCTGCCAATTCAACTGCCCGGGGCCACCGGCAGCGCCCAGCGCACCGAGGTAGGTGTCCGTGTCGGTCAGGTAGGCCAGATCGGCGCGCGACATGCTCCGTGCCAGCTCCCAATACGGCACCTCGACGGCCAGCACCAAGACGGGCGGCAAAGGCTCCATGGTCGGCTCCTCGACCTGTGGTGGCGGTGGCGACAGCACGGTGTTGCTCATCCCGAACACATCTTCCATCGCTTCGATGCGCCACTCGGCTGCGCCCAAGGTGCCGGTGTCGATGCCGGTGACGCGCACCACCATCTGGTCGATGCCCAGGCGAGGCCAGTTCAGCAGGAACACGTCACCCGGCAGCGGTGCACGCTCCAGGGTGTCGCGTGCCACCGTCAGACTCATCCGGGCCAGTGGTGAACCCAAGGCGCGCAGGTCACGCAAGGCCAGCCGCGCGGCCAGCGGCCCGTAGTTCACACCCGGGTAGTCGCGGCGCTGATTGATCACGCCGCCTTGCAGCTGGATGGCGGCCAGGTTCTCGACCGTGACGGTGGCATCACCGCCGGTCTGCCAGTCGGTGTAGACCACGGTCAGTTCATTGGGCAGCTCGCCCCACTGTGCACGTTCGAAGCGTTCCAGCCGCACAATTTCGTCAGGCCCCAACTGCGGCAGGCTGTCGATCCAATAATCGTCGCGTAGCAGCTTGAGCTCAAACGTGCCTTGCTCCGGGTCGGTGTAGAGGATGCCGCCGATGTGGTCGATAACCTGGCCGATGAAGCTCTCGATGGGCTGCTGCCGTGTCCAGATCAGATTGAGGCCGAAGCCCTCGCTCGACAGGGCCCAGGCTGCGTTCCAGAAACTCCAGCCGATGGTGCTCGGCGGATAGCCCATGCCCCAGTGCGGATCGGTGAGGCACTGCACCAAGATGTGCGCCGGGTTCATGCCGACGCTGATCTCCCGTCCTTCGATCTCATCCCAGGTGCGGACCTCGGCGTTCCACGCCATCCACGGCGCATCGAACCAACCCGCCGTGAAGCGCCTCACGCGCACTGCCCACGGTTTGATGTAGGGGTTGTTGGCTGCGAACAGGATCTTGCGTGCCACCAAGGACAGCACGCCCCGAAATGCCGGAATGGAACTGCCGAGGCGACTCATCAGGTAGTCGTTGCGTCCTTGCCCGGCACCACCTGCCAGCACATCGATGGTGCCGACCACGCCGCCTTCGCGCTCGTCGCCGCCAAACAGAGTGGGCTTGTTGATCGAGAGGCTGGTCAGCCCGTGCCCGCTGGACAGCGGCACACGTTCAGCATTCCCCCATGCGGTACGGTCGCCCATCTGGATTTCCTGCACGGCATCGACCGGGCCTTGGCACAGGGCCAGATGCAGACCCATCCGGTAGCGATAACCAACGGTTTGCTTCTTGCTGCTGCCACCCATCAGCCTTGCTCCCGCTGGCTGGATCGATTGCGGGCGTGATCGACCACACGTTGTGCCATTGCATCGCCGGTGGCCAGCAAGGTGTCGGCATCACAGCCATCGCGCAGGAAGGCGCGGAAATCCAGATCGTGACGCGCAAACCAAGTGCGCGTGCCGTTCACGCACAGGCCCACGGCGCGCACGTGATCGATGGTGATGACGGTCTGAGTGGTCATTTCTTGCCACCTTTCTTCTTGATCGGGTCGGCTTCGAGGTCGCCATACCAGACGACGTTGGAGCCACGCAGCAGCACGGTGCCGAACACGACGGGAATCGGTCGGCCTTCTTCTGCGGTGGGGGCATCGACGTCAGACAGGGACGCCGGTTTGGGTTCGGGCGGTTTCGGCGCGAGCGCGACCGAAACCAGCGCCGCCACCACGATGACGACGAGGTACCACATGGCGATTTCTCCAGGGATTCAGAACACGCCCGTCGAGAACGGGTTTTTGCTCGGGATGGCGGGAAAGCCGCCGTAGTTGTCGAGGTTGCCGAAGCGCGACTCGCACGTGGCCGTGCTGTGATCGCAGCCGACCGTCAGCAGTATCTCTGTGCCGACGTCTATGGCGACCGGATAGAGCAACTCAACGCCGCCACCGTAGTCATTGACGATCATGTGGCGGGCACCTTCCGGGGTTTGCAGCCAACCACCGGCCAAGCCACCACTGACGCTGCTGGGCACGCCGCCATCGAGATCGACGTTGCGGCCATAGCTGTTGCTCACGAAGGCGCTGGAAGAAATGGGTGAGGCACCACAGGCAGCCGAATACAGCACGTGGGAACACTTGCGGCTGTAGAGCCGCCGCAACCCGATACGCTTGAGACTGACTTGCGCCGACTCGCAGCGAACGCGAGCGACATCGTCAGCAACTTCGACGCCCAGCACCCGGCCCATCCAGCGCGTGCCGGAGATCCACCAGTAGTCGCCCCAGGTGTCGCGCCGTCCGATGCGCAGGGTGATCGAGGTGGTATCCCCGGTGAGCGACGTGGCCAGCAGGTGGCGCACCAGATCGCAGTTCGGCGGCAGTTTCAGATCCAGCGCCGATTTGGCGGCCTCGGCACCCAGCGCCAGTTCGTTGCGTTCGATGGACAGGCTTGCGTACAGATTGCCATCGAGGTCGACATCGAATTCGTGCGGCGTCAGGTAGAACTGCGCGCTGTTGCTGGCGAAGGCGTATAGCTCGACTTCCAGCAAGGGATTCTGGCTCATCGTGCTTACTCTCCCTCGTAGGTTTGACGGTCATTGCCGCGTGGTTCGGGCAACTGACGCGCTGTCAGGGTGATCTCCAGCAGCGTCGGACTGTGCCAGTACAGATCGATGGCATCGTGGTCGAGGCGGCAGCGCACGAGGCGAATGACGCGGCTGCCTGCGGGCACCCAGTCGTCGAGACCCGAGCGCAGCACCAGCACACCGCCTTGATCCAGATGGCAGGCCGCCGTCAGGGCGTACTGCCGATAGCCGTCTGGGTGCACGATCAAGCAAGCGGCAGGGCGATGCCAGAACGCCGAGATGTCTTTGCCATCCACGCGCAGGAAGCCATCCTCGGGATCGGCTTCGACGGTCACCCACAGGATCGGGGGCAAGCCATCGGGCAGCCAGAAGGCTTCCAGACGCCCCTGGGTGCGCCATAGCCGCGCCCGCCAGAGCTCGATTTCTTCGAGTGAGCTGGCCAGATAGCGCCGCTGCAGAGTTGTCGTTGCCCACGGATCGTCCCGGCGCACCCACGGATCTGCAGGCGAGAAGTCTTGGCGGGTGATCGTGGCTTGCGCGGCGGCCGTTGGATCGTCACGCCAGTTGCCATCTGGCCAGACCGGGATCTCGTCGAGCCATGGGTCATCGAGAACATCCTGGTCGGGCAGTGGCGCAGGCTGGATCTGTGTGGGAATGTTGCCGCCGACCATGCCGGGTACCCACTGCGTGAGATCCGCCGGATCGATGGCCTTGCCCCACACCAAGGGCATGATGGTGCTGCCCACGGCTGCGGCGCGTGCCAAGGGCTCCGTCAGCCACAGCAGATCGCTTTCCACACGCTCAAGTTGGGCGATCTGCCAGCCATCGGCGGCGATGATCAAAATCCAGCGGCCATTGTTCTCAGTTTCCTGCCAGCCCTGCACACCGTCATAGGTCAGATGCACATTGGCCGAGAGTGGCCCGAACTGTCGCCCGTCAGCTTCGGTCACATTGAGTGCCAGTGCGCCACGTTCGCAGGACTCGGTCAGGTGCACCGCGTACTGCGGCAGCGGCCACAGCGCCATTTGACCGAGATGATCGGCCAGCCAGTCGGCCACCAGGGCATCGGTCTGCCGGGCGTTGCCCACCTTGTAGGTGAGCCAGCGCCGAGGAACGCGGCGGCGTGCCTGGCGGGATTCGCTGCCACTGGCCAACCGCGCGACGCTGGTCTGCCACTCCAGCCGTTCCACGAGGGGTTCTGCCCAATCGTGGCGGAAGGCAAACACACCGCGTTGTGCGTCGGGCCACAGCTGGTCGCCAAAGGCATCCATACCGGTGGCGACGATGGCGCTTGAGGCCGTGTCCCGGCGCAACACTTCGACCAGAAAGATCGGCGCATCGATGGGTGGCCAGGGGCCCGCCAAGGATTCCGCCAGCAGGCTGGCCGTCAGATTGGGCGGCAGCGGAGCGACAGCTGTTTCCGGCGTGAAGCTGGCTGCGCTCGCCCCGAAGGTGGCGCGCGAGAGCACTTCACTCTGGAAAACGGGCAGTTCGCTTCCCGGCGTCGGTTTGCTGGAAACCTCCGCGAGGTCTTGAACGACAACGCGATCCGTCATGCCGACTCCACGCCGAACTCAGCGGCATTGAAGGCGGCCTCCGTCCACTGCACGTTGCCGTTCGGGTTGCGCTCGAACAGCGTGCTCTGCCAGGCCAGTTGCTCCTGCAGAATGATGTCGGTGCTGACGGCGCTTTGCGCACCACTGACCACGAGGCCTTTGACCTTGCCCAGACCGGCGTCGGTTTTGCGCGCCAGCATCGTGAGCTGGACGCCGTAGATGGCGGGCGTGGCCATCACCGGCAGCGGCTCGACATCGAAGGACTGACGCAGCCCCACGTTGGGCGCACTGATCGCTGTGGCTTCGTCCTCGTCGCTGACGGCTTCCCAGGCAGCAGTGCCGACCGGACTGGGAGTCCACTGGTTCAAACTGCCATCGGCCTGAGCCTGCAAGGCATCGACGCGCACATCACCGAGAAAGGTGTTGTTGATCGTGCCGCTGGTGTCGGCGATATAGAAGTCGTCGACGTCGATGGTGAGCGGACAGCTCTGGCCGGGCACGGCACCCACAAATGCCGTGAGCAGTTGGCCACCGCCCTGGATGGTGTTCTGCGCAGTCATCTGGATGGCCAGGATGCCGTTGATGCGCACTGACAGAATGCCGTTGCTGGTGCCTTGCGTAACCTGCAACTCGATGTAGTGCCAGCCGCGCGCCGGAGCGCTTGCGACTGAGACAGAGATCAACTGGTCATAGCCGTATTGCCAGCGGTAGAGCTTGAGCCGACCGTCCTCGCCGATTTTCACGAGATGCGCGACCTGCGAGTTGGCGTCACGCACGCCCAGCAGCAGTGGCTCGGTGTAAGTGTTTTCAAAGGACACCACGCGAATGGCCGCCCCGACGATCAAGCTGGTCTTAGTGGCGTCGAGGTTCTTGACGTAGCCACCACCCGAACCTTCCGGCAAACGCAGAGCATAGGAGGACGGACGACGGCCATTGATCCGGGTGGCCTGCGGCGAGAGATACGCCGCCTTGCCACGTGCGAGCCACGGATCGCCAAAGCTGTCCACGGCCTGTGGGTCGTAGTGATCGAAACCGTCGATGAACAGAAGTGCCATTGGACTTTCCCTGAAAATTCAGCCTTGCAGCGCCGCACGGATGGCCCGTGCATTGCGCCCGATGATGTTGACGATGACCCGCTCTCCGGCAGGCGACTGCAGGTGGTCGTGGGTCACGCCCGGATCGACCGCGTTGACGATGCGCAAGGCCTGATTCATCTGCGGCTGCGCGGGCGGCACTTTCACCTCCGGCACCAGCCCGCCCGCTGCGAAGGCCAGTTCGCCACCCTTGAAACGTGGGCCGGCCGACAAGCCGTTGAGCGAGTCGAGGAAGGCCACACCGACCTGGCGCACGGCGGCAGCACGCACCACGTACTCGCCTGCGGACAGACGCGCCGGGATCGAATCCGAGGTGGCGCTGCCCGGCCCGGAGACCAGACCGCCACCCGCGAACTTCTTGATTCCACCCAAGAGCGCCATCACAGCGGCGACCATGGCTACCATCGCGGCCACCGCGAGTGCCGGGCCAACGTAGGGAATGGAAGCCTGCGACGCCGCCGCCCCAGCTCCCGCCTTGGCCGCATCCATCGACACCACGGCGGTGGTTTCGGTGGTCTTTTGGGCGACCTTGGCGGCGCTGGCCGCCGCATCGACGGTCTGCTCCTGCTGGATGAAGCCGAGTTTGAGCGCCAGCATCCGCGCCTGCATGGCGATCCACTGCTGAAACGGCTGGATCACGATCTGCTGCAGGAAGGCGTTGGACACCTGCTGAAAGATGCTCGCCAAGGCACTGCGCCAGGTCTGCGCGCCGGTGATCATCCCGTTGAGCGCACCACCAAAGCTCTCGCCGATGCGATTCCACAGCGGGGCCATTTCATCGACGGTGAGCTTGGTGCGATCCAGCTCGTTGCGCCACGCCTGCACGCGAATCACCGCATCCGGCCCGATGGCCTGCGCAGCTTGCTGCATGGTCGGCAACAGGCGCTCCATCTCGGTGGCTGATTGATGTTGCAAGGCCACGATCTGCTGACGCGCCTGTGCTTCGGTTAGCAGCCCAGCCTGCTGCTGGGTCTGAATGGCCTCCTGCGCATTACGCAGACGCTCAGTGACTTGCCGCCACTGAGCTTCAAGCGCAGCCAGATTGGCCTGTGCAGCCTTCACATTGATCAGCCGATCAACGAGCGACACGCCGTCGGCATCGCTTTCTGCCGCCAGTCGCGCCCGTAGATCGCGGTAACTGCGCTCAATGGCAGCTTGCCGGTCGGCATCAGTGGCCGTGCCGGTGATCTGCGCCAGTTCCTCACGCGCCTGCGCCAAGGCATCGGCCAGCTCACGCTCGGCTTGTGCCGCCTTGCGCGCATTGGCCTGCTCGATGTCCGTGCGCCGGTTGTTGAGCGTGATCAGGTCGGCTTCCGCCTTGGCGACCTCGGCCTTGGCTTTCAGTCGGTCGTTTTCCGATTTGCCCGTGGCGGCGACTTGCTGACTGCGGGCCAGCTCCTGCTGCTTGCGGGCAATCTCGGCATCGACCTCGCGCTGCTCGAGGGCAGTTTTCTGCGTGTAGTAATCGCGCACCGATACCAGACGGTCTTCGAGCGCAGCATCCAGCGCAGTTTGTTGCAGGTTCAAACCGTCCTTGAGCAGCGCGAACTCGGCGTCCAGCTGCGCTTTCATCAGCGTGGTCTGCGCGCCGGTCGTGTCCTGCGCTGGCTTGACGGCTTTGGGCTTGGTCAGGCGTTGCAGCAGTTCCGGATCAGCCTGGATCTTAGGTGCCTTGACCTCGATGGACTTGGGGTCGAAAAGGCTGTCACGGAAGGACGCCAGTTCATCCAGCCGTTTGACCAGATTGCCTTTGAGGTCGGCAATGATTGCCTTGGCCCCATCGGTGTTGCCCTTAAGCGCCTCGACCGCCGCCGCCACACCGGCACCAATGGCCTCGCCCAAGGCGACGAAGGCCTTGCCAACGGTGGCGGCACCCAGTGCAAGGGTCTTGAGCACCAGCACCACGCCATCCAGGATCGCGCGCAGTGTGCCGCCTTGCTTGGCCGACTCGACCATGCCACCGGCCATATCGTTCAGGGCGGGCAGCAAGGACGCGATGATCTGGTTGCCGATGCTCTGGGTGGCCAGCTTCAGCTTGTCGAGCGCGTCGTTGAAGTTGCCTGCCTGGGCGGCGGTGTCGGCGGACAACTGCAACCCCAGTTCAGCCGCCTCCTGCTTCAGCGCACCAATGCCCTCCCGCCCTTGGTTGAGGAAGGGGATCATTTCCGCACCGGCCTTGCCGAAGATATCCACCGCCAGCGCTGCTTTCTCCGCGCCATCAGGCATAGCCTGGAAGCGGTCGGCCAGATCCAGCAACACCTGTTCGCTGTCGCGTAGGGTGCCATCCTGGTTCTGGACCGCCACGCCCAGCGCATCGAAATTCTGTGCCGACGCTTCCGAGCCAGTCGCGGCCTCCAGCATGCCGGTGGCCAGCTTCTTGAGCCCGGCTTCGAACTTCTCGGTGGACACCGCCGACAACTCGGCGGCAGGTACCAGTAGCGACAGCGATTCGACGGCAATGCCGGTACGCTGGGCCATCTCGTCAAGCGCATCCGCCGAATCGATGCTGGACTTGATCATGGCCCCGATGCCCGCCAGCGAAACGCCCACGCCAAGGTTGGCCAGCACGCCGTTGACGCTCTTGGCGGTGTCGGTCAGTCCACCCAGGCCCCGCTTGATCGAGTCGAAAGCGGTCTTGGTCTGGTCGACGGCACTAATCAGGATTTGGGCACGATTGCTTGCCATCAGACTTTGTCCAGTTCTTGTTGAATCGCCCGCGCCAAGGCAGGTAGTGCGCGTTGCACCCCACCGGCCAGATTCAGTCGTCGTTTGAGATCGACGCGCTTGACCAGCACGGCGATGGGAATTTCCTGACCGCGCTTGATCTGCTTGGCCCCGGTGCGAGCACGCTCGGCACGCTTGAAGCGGCCGAGCTGCCCGGCGTTCTCTTTGATGTTCTCGGCCATCAGCAGCACGCGACCGTTCTTCTCGATAAAGAAGGCATTGCCCGAGCGCATCAGGCCGTCAATGACAGCCTTGAAGCGCTTGGGGCCGATGCGCCCGGGCAGCAGCGGTATCAGCAAATTGCCGCTCACCGTGCCGCCTTTTTCATGCAGACCGAGCCAAGGAATCTTGCTGCCCACCAGCAGGGCGGGCAGCAGTTCGGGCTTCTTGTCGAACACCTTCACGCCCATCGAGGAGATGAAGCTGTTGCGTTTGACGGTGAAGGCGCTGCGCATCTCGGATCGCGCCGCATCACGTACTTCACGCCCGCCCGATTGCATGCCCTTGGCGACAGCGGTGTGGATGGCGCGACGCCGCTCGGTACTCCACGCCGCCAACTGGCGCGGGTCCAGCAGACCAGTGGTGGTGAGCGAGAGACGCATGGGTCAGTCCTTGAGCAGATCGCGTTGCAGTTGTTCGATGCCTCGCTTCTCGCCCTGGGCTGCCACGGCATGAATGCCGAGCAGCTGGGCAAGTTGCTGCCGTTCGATCTGTCCGTCGGCATCCAGAAAGGCTTGCGCCTGCGTGAGCGTGTAGGCCATCACGTCTCCAAGCCGGTGCCCGGCGCGGATCAGGCGGGCGACGGCACTGTCCCAGCCGAGGTCGTCAGTGAGCGCAGCGTCGGCGCGAGTCGCTGGGCCGCGCCCTGAATCGCCGGGACGACGTGCGCCACGAAAAAATCTGCGTTCACCTCGAACACGGCGGCGGCCAGTTGCACGGCGTCCTCCAGCGACAGGTCGTTGATCCACGCGCGTTCACGCCGGGTGGTGATCGCCAGCAAATCCAGCACGGCATCGCCGTGCTGTCCCAGCAGCGCCATCCAGTCCGGATCACTGGTGATTTCCTCGGCCAGCGGGCGCACCACGGCCAGCAGCCGTGGCAACTCACCCAGCCGGATCGGCGTCAGTTCCAGCGCGGTGCCGGACAGCGTCACGACCACAGGCTCAGGGGGGAATGTCTTGAAGCCGTCCATCACAGCAGCACCAGACGGCCGAACTGACCGAGATCACCGCCGACTGGCTTGGTCAGATCCGCCAGCACTTGGCCCGAAAGCTCGAACTTCAGCAGTTCGTCCGTGATGATCGAGAGTTCCTTGGCCGGGTTGATGGCCACGCGGTAGAGGTCGATCACCACCTCGCGGTTGCCGTCGGCGGTGTTGAGCCCCTCGAAGCGAATCCATCGCTCGGGCAAGGGCTGGGTGAACATCGCCGTGCTCTGCGCCGCGCCATAGGCGTAATCGACGGTGAACGGCTCGGTGTACGGGCCGCCCGACGTGGCATCCAGCACCACCAGTGAACCGTGCTTGGCATTGACGCTGTACTGGCTGGCCGGGAGCGTCTGGGGCGTGGCATCTGAGTCCTGGATCTGCACGGCGGACACGTTTTGCATGGCCAGCGGATACAGACTGCCCGGGGTGACCGGGTTGGGCAGTAGTTCGCCAGTTACCGTGCCGGGGGTGATCGTGGTCGTGGTGCCGTAGAGCGCGAGCGCCAAGTTGGTAGCGATCAGCTCTTCCAACGTGCAGGCGAACTCGCCTTTCTTGGTCTTGATGAGCTGGAGGTCAGTCAGGCGCTGACCCGACTGCGCTTCCTGGTGCTCGATGGTGTCCACCGACAGCGACACCTTCAGCTCGGGCACGTTGCCGACGAAGGTCAGTCCTGCTGGATTGCCGAGGTCATCGCGTGCGCCGATGTAGACGCGGCCTTGTCCGGAAAAGTAAGCCATGTTCAGTCTCCTTGGGTGGCTGCAGTTGTGGAAACACCGGACGTGGCATCACGGCGGGTGGGTTTGGCATCAGTGGTGGGTGTGGCGGACGCCGTAGCAGCCTTGGCCACACCCTGCGCGATCAACCAGCGGGCACTGGCGTCATTCAGGTCAAGGCGATCACCCACGGCGAGGCGCTTGCCTGCGTGGGTATGGGGTTTCAGTAGTTCGATGTGCATGGGTTCATCCTGTTTGGGTGAGATCAATGGCGTGGGTGCGGTAGCGGATTTCGTAGCGGGCGGGCAGCGCGACGGCCCCGGCGTCGGCGTCGTCGAATTCCCATTCGCAGTCGATCTCGCGCACGGCGATGGCCAGACCGCCCAGATTCGGGTCGGCGAGCATTGCCGCGTGGGCCGCGACCAGCGCCTGGTCGGCGACGTCGAAGGCATCCGCACCGCGTGCCACCACGGCAAGCCGGACGATCAGCAGCCGGTCGACCAGGTGGTTGGCGTGGGCGGTGATGCTGTCGCCATCAACGAACAACAGCAGCGCGGGACTGGCCTCTCGGGTGACCGGCACGGCAGGCATGCGCAGCACCGGTGTTGGGGCAATCGCAGATGCCAGGCGCGTGACGATCTCCCGCAAGACGCGCTCGCGGACGGAGTTCATGGGGAGTTCCTCAGAGTTGGGAGAGCGAGGCGCGACGCTCGGTGCCGTCGCCGATGGCGCGCACGTCGCGCACCTGATAGGTATTGCCTGCCACCTCGACCGTGTCCCCGGCTGCCAGCGTCAGCCAGGACGCCGGGTAGTCGATCTGGTAGTCCCGCGATAGCGCAAAACCATCCAGCACGGTTTCGTCGGGGGCACGGAAGGCGCAGTGCACGGTGCTGCCCGCCACCGTGACGGCGGTCAGCAGTCCTGCACTGCGAGCCGCCTCGTACAACGTCGCGACATCCATCAGGCAGCAACGAGCTTGATCAGCACGCCAGGGCGATGGCACATCGGCAGCGGGTTGCTCTGCGTGTGCAAATCAGTGCCCCGATCAAACTTGCGTGGCTCCTGCTTGGCATACAGCGGCTGGCCGATGGTGTTCACGGTCTCGTTGAAGTCCGCTGGCGCGAAGTAGGTCGCGAAGGTATCCACCGTGCCGACCGGGAAGGCATGGGCTTCCCCTGCGGCGATGAAGCGGCGCGATCCCAGCGTACCGTCGGCCTGCACAAACGAAGCCTGGCCCCGGTATTCCTCGAAGGTGATGCCGCTGTAGCTGAAACCCGAGCGCATGTCGTTAATCAGCACTGCGCCCTGCTGCCAGTTCTGGTAGGCGGTCTTGACCTCTTTGTGGGTGGTAAGTGCCCGGAAGAACTCAGTCGAGCACAGCACATGCACGCCGGTCGAGAACTCGCCGGTGAGCCCATCTTCCATGAGGCCCAGCAACTCCAGGCAGGCAGTCTTGATTTGCCCGTTGTCGGCCGCCGTCGAAAACTCAAACGACACCGATTGCGCAGTGATGTCGAACTCGTCGAACAGATCGACGAGCTCACTGCCGTCGGCGTCGAGGATCTTGCCCTTGAGCGCGCCCATGCGCAGATGCTCCAGGGTGATCGCGTGCTTGTTGCGCATGGTCTCCAGATGACGGGCCATGACACCGCCGATGGCTTCCATTTCGGTTTCGGAACCGAAGGCGCGCAGTCCTTGCACTTCCTCGGGCAGCACCACGTCGTCGTGGGGGATGTGCGGGATCACGAAGGAGCGCAGGTTGCGCTTGCCACGCTCACCCACCGTGCCGGGCGAACCGGGCGCCCGGGTGGGCAGCAGATTCAGACGACCGGCGTACTCCTCGACGATGATCTGCCGGGTGCGCACCGGCTTGGCCGGGAACAGGTTGAGTTGCTCCAGCCGCCCATAGCGGTTGGGCAGGAGGTTGATGGCGGCCGTCAGGCTGGCCATCGAAAAGCCGGGGTTTTCAAAAGGGTTCTGCATTTGGGATCTCCAGAAATGACGAAACCCGCCAGCGGCGGGTTTTGGGGGGAGTGAAACGGAGCGTTGGAAGTGGGTCAGGCGCGGGTTTTAGGCACTCTCGCGGGCCAGGACTCCACGTTCTGCGAGTTGCTTGATGGCAGCCACTTTGTGCGCAGTGCTGATGCCGGTCGGCCATACCAATGCGCCGCGCGCGACGATGGCGTGGCGGGCGATCAGGATCGCGTCCTCACGGTCAATCAGCGTCGCATCGACGTCATTGCCGAGCACGCCAACGGCGGTTTCCGTGCCGTCCGAGGCGCTCGGGTCGAGGGCCTTGAGCTTGGCGGTAGCCGTTTCGCGGCCCACCACGGTGCCCAGCGACAGGTTCTGCGCGGCCGCGACGGTGTCCTGGTCACGCGAGTAGAGATTCGGCGCTTCGTACTTCAACAGGTCGCCGAGATTCTTGGGTTGAGAGACAGTGGGCATGGCTTACTCCTTGGCGGTGAGTTTCTTGACGGCAGCGACCACCGGACTGTTTTCCGGGTGCTGGCTGGTTCCTGCCTCGGCGGTGATACGCGAGGCGATTTCGGGTTGGTCGGCACGGGCGTCGAGCAAGGCGCGGCGCACCTGCGCTTCCGAGAAGCCTGCTGCGAGGAATTCCGCCGTGCGTTGGGACTGGCCCGCGATCAGGCACATCTCTGCAATGGCCCGTGCTTGGCCGCGCCCGCTGGCGAAGGACTGCGCCAGTGCGGCTTGGGCAGCAGGCGTCGGTTGCGAATCGCTGTCGGTCTGCGGCTGGTCGCCCTGTGGGGCGGTGTCGGCCGGATCGCTCGGGTTTTTGTGGTCGTCTTTGGGGTCGATCATGGTGTTCTCCAGGGTGAAAGGTTTGCTTCGGGGCAGGTTTGAAATGGATTGAGTGGACAGGCGTCGCGGCGAGGCGCGGGTCACGCCAGGCTGCGCCAACCGCTGCTTGGCAGCCAACGCGTCAGTGAACTCGGTCATCACCGCATCAAACGGCATCACCGCGTCGGCGAGGCCTGCTGCCACCGCCTGCTCGCCATAGAACAGCCCCGCCTCGGTGGCGCGCACGGCATCCGGATCGATTCCGCGCATCTGTCCGACCTGATTCACGAAGATGTCGTACAGGCGATCCACCTCGGTCTGCAACGCGGTGGTGGCCTGGGGGGTGAGTGGCTCGTGCGGGGAGAAATCGTTCTTGTGACTGCCCGCGAAGACAGCGGTGTAGTTCAGGCCGTCCTTGGCGTCCTTCACCGACTGGTCGACGTGAAGCGCGATCACGCCAATCGACCCGACGCCAGCGGTCTGCGACAGCGTCAGGCGCTGGCAGGCAGCCGCGATGGCAAAAGCCGCCGAGTACGCGGCATCGTTGGCGTGCGCCCAGATCGGCTTGATGGTGCTGGCAGCGCGGATGCGCTCGGCCAACTCAAACACACCCGAGGCCTCGCCGCCGGGCGAGTCCAAATCGAGCAGGATGCCCGCCACCTGTGGGTCGGCCAGCGCGGCGTCCAGTCGGGCTTCGATCTCGCCGTAGGACATCAGGCCAGAGGCGGCTTCGATACCCATCGAACGTCTGACCAGCGTGCCGACCACCGGGATGACGGCAATCCCCGCCTGACCCGATGTGGCGCTTTGGCGCGGCATGGGCAGCGGCATTGCCATGTCCAGATCGGGCAAGCCGATGCGGGAACCCAACACGGAGAGGATCACGTCGAGTTTGGGACGCGCAATGAGGAGCGGCGTCCCGTAGAGGCGGGACGCCAGATGAACGAGTTGCATGTCAGTTGTCCTGTTGATCTTGCGGCACGGCCACCGTGGCGGCCGCATTCATGGGAGCGCTCAATGCCGATGGTTGGGGCGCTTTGTCGTGACGCGGGTCGGAGTCGAAGACCAGTCCGAGCTCATCGGCACGCTGGTTGTCGGCGGCGATCTCTCGGTCGATGTCCTCGGCGTCGTAGCCGAAGGCCGAGATGGCTTCCGAGCGAGACAGCAGCCCGGCGCGAATGGCGGTCAGCATCGCGTCGAATTCCTTCTTGGGATCGACCCACTGCCAACCCTGTGGAATCCATTTGGCCGCGAAGTAGTCGCGTCTCTTTTCGGTGAACTGCGGCAGTGTCAGCGCGCCTTCAAGTAGCGCCTGCTCCATCCAGGCACGCCAGATCGGGCGGCACAGCTGGTGGACGATCACGCCGTGCTGGATGGCCTCACAGCGGCGGCGAAATTCCAGCAGCCCGGCCCGGATCGACGAGTAATTCACTTGCGTCAGGTCGCCGGTCAGCATCTCGTAGGTGATGCCCATCGCCGCAGCCACCGCCCTAAACTGCATGCGCAGGAATTCGGCGTAGCTCGCGCCAACGTCGGCAGGCTGACTGAACTTCACGTCCTCGCCGGGCTCCAGTATCTGCATCGTGCCCGGCTCCAGCCCGGCCAATGCCGCACCGCTGGCATCCGGCAAGCCTTCACCCATCAGGTTGTCCTCGGGGGACAGGCGCGTGATGAAGCCCGCAAACATGGCAGCAGTCTTCTTGCGCACGAGCTCGGCGTCGTCGTACTGGTCGAGTTCGTTGAGCTTGACCAGTGCGCGCGCCAGCCATGGTTCGCCCCGGATCTGTCCAGGCCGCAAGGGACGAAACAGGTGGATGATTTCGCTGGCTGAGACACGCACTGTGTCGAGGCCACCCACCATGCCACCAGTGCCCGACATCGGAGCCAGTGAGCCATCACCCGGGTGTGAGCGATACAGGTGGTAAGCCACCCGCCGTCCGAGCTTGTCGAATTCGATGCCCGCACGGATCACATTTCCCGAAGCCAATTCCTGATTCAGCGTGGCTGGCAGGTGTTCGGGTTCGAGCAACTGCAGTTGCAGGCCCACCGGCAGGCCATCCTCCGGGCGGCGATAGCGCAGCCGCACCAGGCATTCCCCGCCTTCGAGCATGGCGCGACAGGCCAAGGCCTGCAGTCCGTAGAAATCGGTCAGTCCGGCGGCATCGGCCTCCTCGCACCAGTCCCACCACAGGCTATGAATGGCTTCTCGCAGGGGCTGATCGGCCAGCATGCTCTGCGGCTTGATGCCGGTGCCAATGGCGTTCGAGACAAAGGCTTCAACGCCTGCCGCTGCCCAGGCATTGCGCCGTACCAGATCGCGGCTCTTGGCGCGCAATTCGTTCTGGGTGAACGCCAGTGCTGCGACTGCGCCTGGATTGCCGACCTGCCACGCCAATGCGCGACGGCCGCCACCGATACCGTCATAGAACGGGGTGCCGCCAAGCAGACTCATGCCGACGCGTCTACGCATTCGGTCAAACCATTGCATGTTCAGAAGCCTTTGCCGGTGGTGACCCGGATCTGGCGTGGCGCGCCAGGCCACAGTCCGGTGTCCACGGCCTGCTCGAAGAGGTCGCGCTTGACCGCCGCAATGGCGGCCTGGAGTTCATCGACGCTGCGGTACTCGACGGTCTTGTCGCCAAAGGTCACGCGCTTTTCGCCCTTGACCAGCGCCGCTTCCAGTGCGTCGAGGTGTGCTTGTGTGTAGGCCATCAGCGGAACACCGTAAGGTTGATTTCGGAGGAGTCGTCGAACGATGCGGACGTGGTGGCGCAACTGACGTCGACGTACTGGGCGGTCTTCTGGTCGGTGCTGGATCGCACGATGGCAATGCGCTGCGTACCGCTGTTGGTGCTGCTGCGGGCAAGCGCCGTCCAGCAATAGTTGGCGTCGGGCATGGCAACGGCGAAGGTCACGCGGTAGCGACCCGCCGCCGTCCGGGTCACGCTGGCCACGTTGTGCGATGCGCGCACGACGACCTGCGTGCCGACATAGCCGAAACACACCCACGCCCGGGCCAGACCGGGGTGGGTGGCGTCGATCTTGGTCTTAACCTCGAGCCCGACACGACTGGCCAGCGCACTGATGCGCGATGCGAGGCTCATCAGACCAGCGCACCCACAAAGACCGCGACGAAGTCTGTGTCGGTATTGCCGACATCGGTGGCTGCGACGGCACCGATGTTGCTGCGCGCCTGAAGTTGCTCGGCCACGGTCAGCGACTGCGCCGCATCGAAGCGCACGCGGTTGTTCACGGCGGCGAGCAGCGCATCCAGACCGCTGGTGCCGTTCTGCAGCAGTTGCTGGATTTCCACCAGCGTGTCGTACGCGGCATCGGCACCGCCCAAGATCTCGGTCTTGAGCGCATCGAGCAGTGAGACGATCTTGTTGGACGAGTAAGTGGTCGTGGCCGCGACGTGCGCATCGTCGATCACCGCCGACGACACCACGGCGGCTTTCAGTTCGTTGATGGCCGCGACCAGATTCGACTTGTCGGTGGTGGTGAGGTTGGCCAGGTTGCCTGCCTTGGCGCGGACGTCGTTGAACTCCTGCGCGACGCGGATGACCAGGCTTTCGATACGGGTAGCAAGACTCATGTTTTCTCCTTGATGTGTCAGGACAGCCAGCGGCTTTTGATCACGCGCCGACCGGTGTTACGGTTGCCAGAAACAGCAAGGCCACCGCGTTGGGTGGCCTCGTTGATCGATTCAGTTGGTGCTTCAAGGGCTGGCGGACTGGCCAGCCCCAGTTGTCGCTCCAGTTCCCGCCAGTGACGTTCCTCGAAGCGATCCAGACCCGCCGCCGATGCGGCCGCGCGGGCGTAGACGTAGCAGTCGAGCGCTTCATTGCGCTCGCGCATCTTTTGCCACTCGCGCACCGGGAAGCCGTTGCGGTCGCGGCGGGTGATCAGTTGCTCCGCGCAGAGTTGCTGGATGAACTCGGCGTCGATCTTGGGCAGATGGACGAACCCGGCCGGGAACACCGTGGTCAATCCGTCCTCGCCAACATCGGCGCTCTTGCGCAGGTTGTTGTAGAACTCGAGCTTGGCGATGCTGACCGCCACCGTGTACACCTTGATGCCCCGGCGCAGCTTCTTGCCGCCCTGCGAGACATCGATGGCGGTCGGCGTGCCGATCAAGGCTGCACCGCGAGGCACACCCTTGACCGCCATCACACGCGAATCGCGGCAGGCCCGCACAAAGGCGTAGGCCTCCTGCGTTGCAAAGCCGGTATCCAGTGCAAAGCGGGCCAGCGGCATCGCCGCGCCGGAGGCGTGTGTCCAGGTTTCGGCCAGCATTTCAGCAAGGCGCTTCCACACCGCGTCGCGGGCGGTGTCACCCATCAGCACGCGGTGCTCAACCAGCCAGGACTCCTTACCGCGCCCAAAGGCCCAGACCGACGCCTCGATGCGATCTTTCTGCACGTCTGCCGCGCCGACCAAGAGCAGACCGCCTTGCGGCACGCTGCCGACGCGGTAGTCCTCGCGACGCTCGACCAGTCGTTGCCAGTCCGGAGCTTCGCCTTCCTCGACCCAGGTTTCACCCAGCTCGGTGTTCTTGAAGGTCTTGATGGCGGCGGCCGATCCCGACTCTTTACTGACGGCGGCTTCCCACGCAGCGGCGATCTCCCGCCACGAACGCCAGCCCACCGGGCTGTACAGCGACGACAGGTGGAAGCCTGCCGTCTTGCCCGCGCCATCGGTGATCATCGCGCGCCACTCGCCGTGCTCCAGCATCCACGTCTTGTGGTGCTCGGCAATTGCGGTGTCACATGACTCGCAGATGTAGGCAGCGGTCTCCGGTTGCCCTTTGTCCCAACGCAGCTGCTCGAAACGCAGCCACTGCCGGTGCGAGCAATGCGGACACGGCACGAAGTAGCGACGTTGGTCACTGGCCTCGTACTCGCGTTGGATAGCCGATGCCCCTGAGATCGTCGGCGTCGAGACGATGAAGATCTTGCGCCGCGCGAAGGTGCGTGTACGCGCCTCGGCCAGCGAGATCGCATCCCCTTCACCCTCGACGTCCAACGGATAACCGTCGACCTCGTCGAGAAACAGGTAGCGCACCGGCATCGAGCGCAGGCCGACCGCGCTGTTGGCCCCGGTCATCACCAGCACGCCACCCCGGAACTCCTTGGCCAGGATGGTGTTGCCGGAATCCCGGCTGCGCGCCGGTGCAATCAGTTCAGCCAGGGCGGACGACTCCTCGATCAGCGGATCGATCCGCTGCTTGGAGTTGCGCTTGGCCATCTCCACTGTCGGCCACACCGCCATCATTGGCCCGGGTGCGTGATGGATCACATAGCCGATCCAGTTCGATCCCATCTCGGTCGCGCCAAGCTGTGCCGCTTTCATGAACACCACGCGCTCGACCGGCGAGGTCGGCGACAGGCAATCCATGATCGCCTTCAGGTACGGCGTGCGGCTGGTACGCCAGCGCCCGGGTTCGGCAGATGCCTTGCTGGAGAGCATCCGATGGCGATCCGACCATTCGGACACGGTGAGCAGCGGGTCGGGAGTCAGTCCTTCGCGCCACGCGCGTTCAATCTCGGCAGCGCCTTCGTAGTCCATGTCCATCAATCCACCCTCGGGCGCATCTCGCCCAGTTCCTGCAGGTGCTCACGCACCGCCGCCTCTAAGGCGATGTGCATCGTGTGAGGATCGACGCCGAGCTTGGCTGCCATCTGTGCCGAGATGCGTGCGGGCCAATTGAGCCAGGCATCGCGTTCGGAGCGCGCCAGCTTGAAAACATGGGCGATGGCCTGCGGCCGATCTACCAGCTCGCCCTTGAGGCGGGCCAGGCGCACCTTGTTGGTTTGCGCCTTGACCACTTCGTTGACCGTCCGCGCTTGCAACAAGGACGTGCCACCTGCTGCGGATGTTGCCAATGAGGCTGCTTGCCCGTCTCCTGTGGCCCCGCTGGATTCCTGGACGGCGACCTTGACCGCGCGGGTGGCCGTGCCATTGCGCGGTGCATCGGAATTGCGCGCCCACTCGCGGTCGACGCGCTCGGCATCAATCGTTCCGTCTGCCTCCGGCGTGATCCGCCCAGCAGCGATGGCCTTGCGCACCGCTGCATCGGACACCCCTCGGTGGCGTGCGTAGGCACGAATCGAAATACCCATATTTCCCCTTCGGGGCACCTTCAATCATTTGTTCGTCATTCCTGCGGATTGAGCTTGGCTTCCATCTGGAACAGCGCGTTCATACGTTCGTCATCAACACCATGAAAGGACACGGACATGAGCAAGCTCGAACAACTCCTGACCCAGATTGCGCAAAACAAGCTGGGCATCGAAACCCTGGAAACCCGCCGCTCGGACAGCCTCGACTTCCACGATGTGGCGGTCTGGTGCCTACGCGATGCGCTCGAAGCCGCCTTCAACGCGGGGCTCGAGCAGGGGCGCAATGCCAACCCGTCAGACAAGGCCAACACCTGATTGCGAAGCGAAGAAGCCAAGCAGAAAGCGCTTGGCTTCACTTGAGAACAGCGCGTTCATCACATCACCGTCCACCACATCGAAGGAGCAAAACATGACCACCACCCAACTGACCCCTGCCCAGCAAGCGATCCTGGCCCACGCGGTTGAACACACCAGCGGCAAGATCGACTGGTTCCCCGACAACATCAAAGGCGGCGCACGCAAGAAGGTGCTCGACGGACTTTTCAACCGCGCACTGATCACCACCGACGGCACCGACTGGTTTGTCGCTGCGGAGGGCTACGACGCCCTGGGCATTCCGCGTCCCGACGTGAACAGGAAGGGCATCGGTGAGTTCGAAGCCAATCTCGACCGGGTCATCGCCAACGCTGAAGGGGCGCCTGCGGCCGCGAGCGATCCCGAACTGGAAGCGGCCGTAACCGCCGCCGAAGCCACGTGGGTCACGCCACGCACACGCGAGAACAGCAAGCAGGCCGAAGTGATCCGGATGCTGCAACGCCCCGAGGGCGCAACCATCGGCCAGATCTGCACCGCCACCGGTTGGCAGGCGCACACGGTGCGCGGCACCTTCGCCGGAGCCTTCAAGAAAAAACTTGGGCTGACCATCGTGTCGGACAAACCGCAGGGCGGCGAGCGGGTGTACCGCATCGCCTGAAAAGATGGCGAGAGGAGCCATGAATAGCTTGGCTTCTCTCGCCGCCAGCGCGTTCATACAGGTGTCGTGATTGACGACGCCATACCAGGAAAACCGCCATGAGCACCATGACCATCACCATCGAACGCACCCCACGCACCCTGCAGTTCGCAGGCCAAAGCCTCCAGGTCGAAGAGTTGAGTGTCCGCCTGCCTTTTGCACGCAAACCTGCCGACCTCGGCGAACTGGGCGGGAGCGACCAGCACAAGGTCTACGTCACCGAGACCAAGGAGCTCACCCCTGCCGAATTCGACGCCTTTGGGCGCAGCCTGCTGGTGTCACGCGACTGGCTGCGTGGCAAGGGTGGCGGCACTGGCGACGGCTACCTCTGCGTCGAGGTCACTGCTCCCGGACGCCCTTACCTCTACGTCAATCCCGAGGGCGGTGATTACGCCCGCTACGTAGCCCGTCTCGGGTAAGCGAAATTGATCGAGAAAGAGGCCAGGAACAGCTTGGCTTCTCAATCGAACAGCGCGTTACTACAGGTGTCGCAACGATCAACCCGGAGAAGACACCATGACCACCAACCAGATCCCCACGACCCAAAACGAAGCCTGGGGTTTTTGGGGCACGATGAACGAACACGCCAGCGCCGCATGGCCCCTGGCCATGAACGCCATTTCGGACGCCACGCACCAGCCCCTCGAATCGGTGCGGACCTTCCTCGACAGCCGCCACGGACGCCACTTTGCCGACGACGTCCAGAACGGTCTTTACGAGGGCAAGGCCCTGGCGGAAGCGATCAACGCCGCCACCCAACGCTGGATGGGCTGGACGATTGGCCGCCAGACCAGCAAGCAGTACGGCATCCCGCGCGGCCTGCCTTGCCTGACGGGCTTCGTGATTCACTGCGAGATCGTCGAGGAATCTCAGCTCGCTTCCTGAACGGTCAACTTGAGGTAAACAACGTACACCCCCATAATTCGATCATGGTTGTAATTCCGGCAACCCGGAGGCGTTCTGGACAGGGGTTCGACTCCCCTCATCTCCACCCAAGCGCATGCGATCGCGTGCTTTTCGGTGGGGATGTACCGGTTTCGACAGGGCGGGCAAAGGTGCGCAGGCAACCCGATAGGCGACGGACGTAATCCGCGCAAAACCATAAACGCCAACGATGAGCGTTTCGCAATCGCTGCTTAAGCTGATTGCCGGGGCCGCTGAAGCCTTGTAATCCAAGACAGCCGGTGGGGACTTCGGTCCCCACCGTCACGTTCTACCTAGCCTTTGGCCACGTCAATCGATGCGCCATCCGCCTCGCGGGTGGCCTGCTTGCCGGTGAAGTCCTCCCACCGGCGCACGATTACATCCACGTACTTCGGATCGAGTTCGATCAGCCGCGCGATGCGACCTGATTTCTCGGCGGCAATCAGCGTCGTTCCGGAACCACCAAACGGGTCGAGCACCATATTACCGGGGCGACTCGAATTGCGGATCGCCCGCTCGACCAGCTCCACGGGCTTCATCGTCGGGTGCAGATCGTTCTTCTGCGGCTTCTTGATGTTCCACACATCGCCCTGATCGCGGTCACCACACCAGTGGCGTTGCGCTCCCTCGGGCCATCCGTAGAGGATCGGTTCGTACTGACGCTGGTAGTCGGCGCGGCCCAGCGTGAAGGTGTTCTTGGCCCAGATGATGAAGGTCGACCACTTGCCACCGGCGGCGCGGAAGGCAGCCTGCAGCACGTCCAGTTCGCTGGATGACATTGCCACGTAGATGCCGCCCCGGCAGTTGGCGACGGTCGGCGCCAGCGCTGCCAGCAGGAAGTCGTAGAAGCCGTCGCCCAAGTTGTCGTTGAGGATTGCGCGATCCTTGCCGCGCATCTTGTCCTTCGCGCTGTTGGCGTAGTTCACATTGTACGGCGGATCGGTGAAGACCATGTCTGCCACGTTGCCTTGCATCAGCCGGTCGTAGCTCTCTGCCACGGTCGAGTCGCCGCACAGCAGTCGGTGCTGACCCATGATCCAGACATCGCCCGGGCGCGAGATGGGTGTCTCGCTAACCTCGGGTACTGCATCCTCATCCGTCTGACCCTCATTGTCCGGCTCGTCGCCCGCGATCAGTTCCGCCAGCGCGTCGGCGTCGAACCCTGTGATGTACAGATCGAAGCCTTCGAGCTGCAAAGCTTCGAGTTCGATCCGCAGCATCGCGTCGTCCCAGCCCGCGTTCTCTGCGATGCGGTTGTCCGCGATGACCAGGGCGCGGCGCTGGGTCGACGTCAGGTGATCAAGCACGACCACCGGTACCCGTTCCAGCCCCAGCTTCTGGGCGGCGGCGAGACGACCGTGGCCAGCGACGATGATGCCGTCGCTGGCCGCCAGGATCGGATTGGTGAATCCGAACTCCGCGATGCTTGCGGCGATCTGGGCTACCTGCTCCTCGGAATGGGTGCGCGCGTTGAGGGCGTAGGGCAGCAACTTGGCGGTCGGCCACTGTTCGATCTTGTCGGCCAGCCAGTTCATGCCACCACCTCGGCATTGACGGTGGTGGCGCGCTTAACAGCGACCTGCTCGAAGGACTGACCCGACGCGATACCATCGTTCTCGATCAATGTGACCGGTATGCCGGGGTGATTCTGCTGGAAGCGCTTGATGGCCACGTCCACGTACTCCGGCGCGATCTCCACGCTTCGGCAGATCCGACCGGTGCGCTCGGCCGCCAGCATCGTTGTGCCGCTGCCGCCGAAGGGTTCGAACACGATGTCGCCCGCGTCGGTGTAGGACTCGATCACGAATTCCGGCAGCGCCACCGGGAAGACGGCCGGGTGGTCGATGTCCTGCCCGATCTTGCCCTTGTGGCGCATCACTCGGATCACCGAGTCAGGGATGCGGGTGTCTTGCGTCGGCAGCCCCTTGTGCGTCCATCCGCCAACCTCGCCATCCTTGCCACGCATCGCGGTGGACGACCCGTCGGCACGCAGGTGGGACTCCTGGCCCGCATGCTTGCAGGGGACGATCTTGTTGGGCTTGCGGCTTTCGCGGTTGAAGTGAAAGACGAACTCAAAGCTCGGGGCCAGTCGGCCCTGCCAGTCTCCGGGCATCCCTGGCCCCTGATCCCAGACGTACCACGCAAAGCGCCGCCAGCCCTGCTGGCGCATCCAAGATAGCCAAGCATCCCAGTACGGGATCACCTCGTTGTCGCGGTGGATCAGGCCAAGATTGACCAGCACCTGACCGTCGCCTGCCATCGGCAGATGCGCGAACACCCCGCGCATCAGGCCATCCCAATCGGAGATGCCGCCCGAGGTGTAGTCGCGCTGGTTGCCGTAGGGCGGCGAAGTGAAGCACAGGCGAGAGAGGTCACCCTGCATCAGCGCAGCGACCACGTTCCGGTCGGTGGCGTCGCCACAGATCAGGCGGTGCGGGCCAATTGCCCAGACATCCCCCGGCCGGGACACCGCCACGACGGGTGCTTCTGGCACGTCGTCGGCCGCGTCAGACTCGTCGGATTCGGACTCTGATTCATCATCCGCGACGGCCACCGCGCCGGTGAGCAGTGCCTCGATCTCGGCATCCTCGAATCCGGTCAGTGCGAGGTCGTATCCCGCGTCGGTCAGCTCGGCCAGTTCCAAGGCCAGCATTTCTTCGTCCCAGCCCGCATCCAGTGCTAGCCGGTTGTCGGTGATCACGAGTGCCCGCTTCTGCGCGACGGTCAGATGAGCCAGTTCGATCACCGGCACCTGATCCAGACCCAGCTTGCGTGCAGCAGCCAAACGACCGTGGCCCGCGATGATGCCGTTGTCGCCATCAACCAGGACCGGGTTCGTCCAGCCGTATTCGACGATGCTGGCGGCGATCTTGGCAATCTGGCTTTCGGCGTGCGTGCGCGGATTGCGGGCGTAGGGAATCAGCGCCTCGACCTTGCGGTACTCGACGTTGAGGGTATTCAAGATGGTGTCCTGAGAATAGAAAACCCGCCGACGAAAACCGTGGGCGGGTTTTGGAGTTGGTGCGAACGTACGGGGTGCGAACTGCGAACCGTGCGAACCTTGGTTCGCACCCTGACGCTAAAAAAGCGCCGCGCTCGCGCCCCCCGCATTGCTTTGTGGCCAGGAAGGACCCGTGGCAACAGGTCGTGGCCATCGCGGGCTGGAAACGACAAAGGCCACATACTGTGCTGTGGCCTTCATACGTACTTCGCTCGCGAGATTAGCCGTAATACTAGCGAAAAACCCTCCAGATGTTGCACGCCGAAAAGGCGTCAAAACCCGCAGTGTTCCGCAAGATTCCGAGTGGCTTTGCAGCGGCTCGCAACTACACGCAACGTCAGCGTGAATTGGCGACCGTGCCATGTGTATTCGCCGCTTGCAGACGCTCGACCACGATCGCCAGTGCCGCCTGCCAACGACGCCAGGCCGTGGTCCGGTCACATGCGAAGCGGCAACAGACTTCTTTCCACGGGTACCGCTGCGCCCGCATCCAGACCAGGTGTCGCTGTTCCTCCTCCAGCCACTGGACCCACCGCATGGTCTCCAGCATTCGGTCGATGGCCGCAGGGTCGGGAGGAAAGCGGTAGACCGGCGGCTCTGCGCCGAGGTTTTCCCATGGCATGCGTTTGATCGCTGGCCAGCAGTTGAAGTAGCCCTGCACGCGAACCGGAGGAAGGCGGTGGGCGGTTCTTGCGGCCTCGATGAACCGGTCGGCCACGGTCTCGATCGTCCATTCAGCCATGTCGACGCTCCTTCGCCCCGTACAGCCGATCGCCGATCCGGCGCAGCAGTTCGCGTTCGACCCAGTCGAGCCGCGCGTCGTCGGGCGAGATCACCAGGATCTGCTGGTCGCGCCAGCCCTCACGCTTGATCTGCTCCGGATCGGGGCGCGGATCGGGCTGCAGTCGAGCCAGGGAACAGCGGTAGGCGGGAGTCGGAACCTTCATCTCACACCTCCTGCGTCTCGACGGCCCAGTGCAACAGCGCAATGGCATCGGCTTCGTTGTCGTCAGCCGGTGCGTGGCCACGCAACCGGGCGGCGCTGATCATCTGATCCTTGTTCGCGTTGCCCTTGCCGGTGGCGTGCTTCTTGATCGTGCCCACCGGAACGCCTTGGTACGGGATCTGGTGGTGCTCGCACCATGCGGTGAGGTGGGCCATGAACCCGCCGTAGGCGTGGGCTGCATCGACCCCGGCGTGGCGGCGCACCTCCTCGAAGTACACGGCGTCGATGCCGTCGCAGGACTGCTTGATCTCGGTGAGCCAGCGTTTGAATCGCAGGTAGCGCATGCCGCCACCCTCGAAGCGTTGCGGCTTGAAGGATTCCGATCCGCTGGTCACTGCGCCATCGCGGTCGCGCAGCGCCCAACCAGCTTGGGTGCCAAGGTCCAGCGCCAGGATCGATGGCATGGATGGCTGCCGATGATCTGAGCCCGGCTGGCCGGCAAGCCCCCTACGTAGAGTGTAGGGACCATCTGGTCCCTCTCCTACGTAGTAGGAGGGGGAGTTTTCGCCAACTGGAGAATGGGAGAAAGTCCAGCAACCACGTGGGTTTGCGCCAGTTGGCAAGTTGGCATCGTTGCCAACTGCCAACTGCGGGTAATTTCCCGCAATACCCTGATTTACCTGGACTTCCAGTTGGCAGGGGTTTGCCAACTGCGGGTAGTTGGCGAGGAAATGGGTGCAGTTGGCAACGGCGCTGCCAACTGCCGATTGGGCAATGTTCATGAGGCCTCCGGTTCGTTCAGTTCGTCGTGGTAGACCCACACCTCGGGGTTCTCGACAGGCATCGAGGCGCCGGAATGCGGGCACTTGTAGTGGGTCGGGAGCACCGTGTACTCGCGCATCGGCAACTCGCCGGTGGCTGTGTCGACTTCGCCCGCAGGCATACGCAGCACCATGCCTTCGACGCAGAGATAGCCGAACTTGGTGCGGCCGCTGGAGGGCAGACCGTAGTCAGCCGCGTTGCGGAAATACTTGATGTAGCCCTGCGTCGACAGCGCGGAGACGCGTTCGCGGATGGTGCGCTCGCCGCCCAGGCCAGCCTTGCCCTCGAAGGACTCCGCGAACTGGTTGGCGGTGTAGCAGCGCCCGTTGCCGGCCTCCTCGAACAAGATCTGGAGGATCGCGTCGCGCTTGCGGCGGCGCTCGGCATCCAAGCGCTCGCCGTAGTCCTTCATCACCAGCCGCTCGTTGGCATCGACCTCGCGCCACTCGCCGTTGATCTTGTCGACATGCCGTTGCGGGATACCCGCGCCGTTGCGCAGCTCAAAGATCAGCTGGCGGGTCGTTCTGGTCTCGTCGGGCCTAAACAACAACATCCCGGTTGAGTAGTAGCCGCGCAGACTTCCCGCGCCGGCCAGTGCCTGGAACGGGTCCTCCTCGAACTGCTTCTTGCCGAGCTTCTTGGTGTGGTGGGCGAGGATGACGCCGGCGTCCGGATTCACTGCCTGGCGAATGCGCTCCACCCGCTGGGACAGGAAAAACAGCATGGCGCCGTTGTCGTTCTCGCCACCGGCGTCACCGCCGTCGAAAACGTTGCGGATCGGATCGATGGCGATGATGTCGGGAGGCTCGCCGCCGAAAGCCTGCGCGATCGCCGGGATCACCTGCGCCAGTCCCGCGTCATCGAGCACCAGTCGCAACTGCGGTGTGGCGACGAAGTTGGCGCGGGCATCCAAAAGCCGGTGTGATGGCAGGCGCACATCCTTCACGCGCTCGCGCAGGTAGTGGTACTGGACCTCGGCCTGCAGGTAGAACACGCGCAGCGGACGGGGTGGCTGCATGCCGAGGAATACAGTGCCTGCAGCCATGTGCGCCAGCCAAGACAGCAGGAAGTCGCTCTTGCCGACTTTCGGTGCGCCACCGAACACCAACATGCCAGCCGGTGTCAGCACGCGCGGAGCGATCAGATCCGGGGGCAGCGGCGAGTTGTCATCGAGCAGTTCGCCGAGCGTGAAGGTGGGCAGAGAGGGAGCCGCTGCCTTTACGATCTGTCGGTCACCCTGGGCGATGAATGCCGCACAGTCGAAGCCCTCGTCGACAGCGTCTGCTGCATCCCACTTGGCCGGCTTGTCGGTCGGCGGCACCAAAATGGCCACGGATGCGCTGCCCGCCATCACGCAAGCGCGTGCTGCGCTCTCGGCGTAGTCCCAGCCAGGGGCATCCCGGTCCGGCCAGATGACCACGGATTTCCCGGCTAATGGACGCCAGTCGGTCTTGTCGACTGGTGCCTTGGCGCCGTTCATCGCGGTGGTGGCGGCAATGCCGGACGCGATCAACGCAGCCGCACACTTTTCACCTTCGACCAGGACGACCTCTCGCGCTTTCGCGATGGCCGGTTGGTTGTAGAGCGGCCTGGGGTCGGGGGCGCGCCACATGCGGGCGCGGACATCCCAGGGGCGATACTCTTTGCCTGTCGGCGGGTCATACCGGTAGACGCAGGCGATCAGCTCGCCATCGGGAGTCAGGTAATCCCATTTGCCGGTGTAGGCGCCGAGGTCGTCCATCGGCACGCTGCGAACATCACGGCGCATCGGCGTGCCGACCGGGGCCGCAATGCCGAGCCACTGCCGGATCTCTCCAGCGATGCGTGGGAAGTCGCTGCGGGCGGAGCGGCCCTGCGAGCGCGCCCACAGATCGATGATGTCGCCGCCCTCGTCGGTGGAGAAGTCTTTCCACAGGCCTCGCCGTGGTCCGTCCAGCTCAACCACCAGACTCTTGCCCGGGTTGCCATCGACATCACCGACGTAGAACTTGCCACCCCGGATGCGCCCCTGCGGAAACAGGTAGTGGAGGACCGCCTCAAGTCGATCCAGCAAGCCAGCGCGCAAGGCATCGGTGTCGGAGGTCAGTTCGTCGCGCTGCTCGGGTGCGTCATTGAAGTCGAGCCAGATGATGTTGTCGGCCATCATGTCGAACTCCAACAGCGGTCCTGCCAGGGGCAGAACTTGCACTCGACATGCGTTGGGGTGGTTGCATGGCGCGGCAGCAGTTCCTGGCTGTCCGTTGCCGTGATGATCCGAACCGCGCGATCGGACATACGCTGCGCCAGGCCGCCGTCGAACGGCACCAGCTCTAACCAGATCTCTTCGGAGTCCTTGTTGATGGCGGTGAACAACGCCGGGTTCGCAGAGATACCCGGAATGCTGGCCTCCATGTAGGCCTGATAGATGGCCATCTGCGCCGCATAGACCGGTTTGGATTTGCTGACGCCGTGCTTGACCGTGTCCCGCCAGGATTTGTCGTTCATGGTCTTGCACTCCCACAGGGCCGGATAGCTCATTCCTAGCTCTGCGGGACCGCCGTTCAGCACACCATCGACGTGCCCTTGAATACGGCTGCCTGCAACGGAAAAGCCGAACTGACCGCCGCTGGCCTTTTGCGTGTACAGATCGAATCCGGCCATGCGCAGCCAGCGGATGGCCAGTTCTTCGAGGACGTGGCCCACCTCGAAGACGCGCAGAACGCGACCCGGTATGTCCCGGCCAGGATCGACCGGTGTTTGCAGATACTCGTATTGCAGCGCGCGCTCGCAGGCAACGCCCAACCGAGACGCACCGAGATAGTTGCGACGGGGTTGGTTGTCGCGTTCGGCGCTCAGCGCGGTATCGATGAGCGCGCCGATCTGCTCATGGATCTTGGTGCGGTGATTGAAGTCCAGCATCAGAACGGCACCCCCGTCGAAGCAGGCTTACCCTGGCGGGCGAGTCGCTCCTCAAGAAAAGCGCGGTCCTTCTCCGCCATCCGCTCGTGCTCGACGAGCATGTGTTCCTGGTAGGCGGTCACCACCACGTCTATCAGCATCAGCACTTCGTCTTTGCTGTAGTCCGCCAACGGTCGCTGCATGCCGATGGAGCCCGCGTACTCACCCAGCGGGGCCAGGCAGGACGCCATGGCGGCCAGTTCCATATCACTCGGGTCGATCATGTGACCTCCCGTCTTTTCCATGAGCCGTGAAAATGCGTTCTGGCAGCGCATGGAGCAGAACACCCAGCGGTCCGAGTAACGTCGTGGATCGCTGCGCGGCAGACGTGGATTGAAGTAGCCGAAGCCCTTGGCCTTTCGTGAGCAGACTGCACATTTCACGCGGCCTCCCGGTGGGCATCGTTGGCAGCCACCACGAGGCGCTGAATCGACGACTTGTTGAACTGGAAGGACAACAGCGCCGAGGCCTGATAGCGCGTCATGCCAAAGTCGGCGCGCAGCGCCTGCGGCAGATACTGGAGTTGCTTCGCGGTCGGCGGCTCGTTCAGCCAACGACGGGTCTTGTGCGCGGAGTCAGCCGACTCACGGTCGTTCAACCAGTCATCGGCTTTGGCCATGCAAACCGTGCGGTCGCCGACAGCCAACAAGCGCGGCTGCAGACCCTTACCGCCGCCCACGGCGTGCCAGCGGCCGTTCAGGAAGAAGACGCCACCCCAGGCGTTGAAGCCAGTCGCCATCAGCGCGTCATCGCAGCCGAACAGGTCGCACCAGCGGAAGTTGGAGCGCTTGAGGAGATCGATCTCGGTCATCACGAAATCGGCCAGCGCATCTCCTTCCTCGGTGGTCTCGTTCTCCCAGACGAAGCCGCACAGAGGGCATTCGCGGCAGCCGAGCGGGACGGTGGCTTCACAGGACGGGCAGTCCTTGGTGGGCGCTTCGCCATGATGCTGGTGTCCGTCGAGATTGACGTCCTGTTCCAGAGATCCGTGCATCAAGGTCGCGGTGCCGAAGTCCAGGACCACGCAATCGGTCTTGATGAAGCCCGGATGCTCCGCTGGGTCGATAGTGCGCAGGCCACGCCCGATCATCTGGGTCAGAGTCGACTTGTGCGAGCTGGGTCGCAGCAGAACCACGCAGGAGGTGGGCGTGAAGTCGTAGCCCTCCGTGAGCACAGCCACATTGACCACGACCTGCGCGGTACCGGATTCGTACTCGGCCAGTCGTGTCTTTCGCTCTGCGTCTGAGAGCTCGCCGTGCACGATCACGGCGGATACACCGGCATCTTGAAAGGCCTGGCGCACACATTCGGCATGGGCGACGGTCGAGCAGAACACGATCGTCTTGCGGTCGCCGGCCTTCTCGCGCCAATGACGGATCACGGCATCGGTGATGGGCGTCTTGTTGAGAATCGCCTCGACTTCCGTCATGTCGAAGTCAGTGGCGGTGCGTCGGACCCGCGTCAACTGCTCCTGGGCGCCGACATCGATGACAAAGGTGCGTGGCGGCACAAGGTGGCCGGAGGCGATCAACTCGCCAAGGGTGATTTGATCCGCGACGTTGCTGAAAACCTCCCGTAGTCCCTTGCCGTCGCTGCGGGCAGGCGTCGCCGTCACCCCGAAGATCTGGGCGCGCGAGTTCTTGTCCAGCACTCGGTCGATCACGCGGCGGTACGAGGCTGAGGCTGCGTGATGCGCTTCATCGATCACCAGCAGATCGAGGATCGGGATGGCAGCGAGATGGTTGTCGCGCGACAGCGTTTGCACCATCGCGAACGTGGCGCGCCCGGACCAGGATTTGTCCTTGGCATCGAACACGGAGGTGCTGACGCCCGGATTCACCCGTGCAAACTTGGATAGGTTCTGGCCGGTCAGTTCATCGCGATGAGCGAGGATGCAGGCCTTGGCATCTGGCTCGGCCAACAAGCTGCCGGCCACCGCCGACAGCATGATGGTCTTGCCCGACCCGGTGGGGCCAACAGATAGGGTGTTGCCGTGTTGGGCGAGCGCCGCCAAAGAGCGCTCGACCAGCAGGGCTTGGCGGGGGCGGAGCATCATGGCGGCGTCCCCTTTACTGTGCCCAGCTCGGGCGACCCGGCACGGAGGCACGGCCCGTGGCCTGGGCATACGCATTCGACCCGTTTGCGGGTGCTGGCGCTTTCGCTGCTCCCTGCGCGCCACCCATGAGGGCGGCGTAGTCCTTGTGGTCGGGCGTGATCGCGGCCTTGATCACGCTCTTGTCTTGGCCGTTCTGGTCTTTGTCCCAGTCGACCTTGCCGAGAAACTCGATGCCATCGAGATCGGCAAACCCGCTGATGCGGCGCGCGTTCTGCGCGGCAGGACTGTTGTCGCCAGGATGAACGCCGCGCGCTGAGTTGAGGATCGCCTTGACGAAGGTGCGGCCCATGTTTGCCCACTCAGGGCCTTTCGGGCTGTGCAGGCCGATCAGCGACCACATCTTGCGACGGGCGAACTCACCCTCCATCACGACGAACTCGCAGTTCAGGTACACCGAGCCGGTGTTGTCGTTGCGGGTGGCGTAACCGCCGGTCCATCCCTGCGACGAATCATCGAAGCCACCCGGCTTGATGGTCATGCGGACACGCACCAGCGTGCCTTTGGGGATCAGGTCGAAAGAGGTCTGTTCGGAAGCGGAATTGAAATCGAAGTAGGTCATGATCAGGACTCCTGAGTCGAAGTGGATTCGGGGATGGCAGCGGGCGCGGGGCGCGCGAAATCGAGCCGTTCGGTAGCGGGCCTGGCCGGGCCGGCGATCTTTTCCATGAGGCGGCCGAGGTGCGGCTCCTCGATCGGATCGAGCCGCCCGGAGCGGTCCTTGGCGGGGTAGCCCCATGCGTTCAGCGTGTGGCAGACGAAGGCGCGGTAACTGGCGCCGTCATCGGCCTTCAGCTCGGCCAAGGTGACGACCTCATCGACGATGCCGGGCAGTTCCAGGCCGGTTTTGGAGCCGTCGATCTGCAGGGAGAACACGCGGCGATTGAAGTCGTCCAGCCGCTCATCGAGGATGCCGACGAACCACACGTTCTTGCCGCGCGTGTGCTGCAGGTGGGTCAGCCAGGCGATCATTTCCTGGCCCATCAGCCCGTATGCACCCCGGCTGTCGGGTTTGCCCGTCTTCTCGGAGTAGGCCTGTGGCTGGCCCTTGCACCATTGCAGGCACAGGCGACCGGCCACGGTGATGGAGTCGACGAACACGGTGTCGTACTTGTCCAGGACCGTCGGATCACCGAAGCGCGCGCATACGGCATCGAAGTGGGCTTGGCTGAACGGCTGGTCGTCGCGCAGCGCCGGGTTCGGCCCGCCGATGTACACCGCGAAGTCACGACACTCCTGCCAGGTGCGCGGACGGATCGTGTCGCCGGCCCAGCCCTCGACCGCGAGATCACCAGCCTCAAGATCAAAGAACAGCGTTGCCGTGGGTTTCAGCGTCCAGAGTTGCGAGGTCTTGCCGATGCCGCTCTTGCCGACGAGCACACCCTTCACGCCACGGCGCTCGGCCAGACGCTGGTCTGCAGTAATGATGGGGAGGCTCATTTGCCGGCCTCCTCAGTGCTGATGCTGGCGAACGCGTCAGCAACGGTGGTCATACCGAGCGCGCCACGCTTGCGGGCCATTTCGTACAGATCGCGCAGACCACTCAGGCGCCGATGGATAACGCGGGTTTCGGACTCCATACCCTGGATCGCGAATGCCACGTCATCAATGGTGGCGTCCTCGAGGCGACGCACCACTTCGTCGGGGCGGTTGCCGTCCAGCGCTGGGATGCGAATGGTTTCGGGCAGATCCCGGAGGTACATCTCCGGTTGTTTGCGCAGCAGTTCGAGCAGCGTAGGTTTGGTTTTCATGGCGATTACTCCTGAAGCAGAGCGAGACGAAAGCCCGGCTTGCCGGTCTTGAGGGTGCGTGCCGGAGCGAAGGCGCTCTTGATCGACTCGGGCCACGCGTTGAACTTGGTTTCCGAGATCCGGTAGCTGATCTCCACGTACTCGGACGGGTCGTCACCGTTGGCGGCGATGCGCTGGGTGATCTCGGAGAGCCGCTTCTGGTCCCAGTCGACCTTCTTGGGTAGATCGGCGGTGATGCGGACGTGCCCGTCGTCGAAATGGACGACGCCGGTGTCTTTGCCTGCCGCCAAGCGCAGCTGGTGTGCGCGGTCGGCATACTTGAGATCCAGTGCGCGATCGACGTGCTCGACGATCGCCTTGGCAGCAGCCAGAAGATCAGCAGCGTCGTTCTTGAGCTGGAACAACGATTCGCTGGCAAGCGCAGCGAGTTCGCCTGCCGGGGTGGTCAGGACTTCGTCGGGGGAGATGCGGTTCACAGCGCACCTCCCGCATTGACGCGTTCAGAGGTGCTCTTGCGCAGGCTCTCAGCCTCGTAGGCTTCGATGTCCTCGATGCGATAAGCGACGCGCCCCTGCAGCTTCAGAAATACCGGGCCGATACCTTCGGAGCGCCAGCGTTCGAGCGTTGCTTCGCTGACTCCCCAGCGTTCCGCCAATTGGCCTTGATTCAGATGTTTGACACTCACGATGCACTCCTTCTGGTTGTTGCGAATTCGTGAGGTCAGTTTCGAAGTCGGCCTGTGCGGGCGTCTGCCGCCGCCATGTACGGGCTGATGTACGGGCGCAGCTTCTGCGGGGAAAAACGAGGCCCAGAAAACAGAAAACCGCCCGAAGGCGGTTGTGCGTGGTGCTGCCAACTGGTGGCAGGTCATTCGCGGCGGAAGCCGTACTTCCCCTTTTCAGGGTTGTCGATGTAGTCCTCCCAGTCGGTGTTGCCGCTGAACAGGTTCTGCATGCGCTGGCTGCGAGCGGTCTTCTTGTCGGCATAGGCTGCGCCGAGAATTTCGGCAGCTGGAAGGAGCCATCTGTCGTTGATGGCCTGCTCGAACATGTAGCGGACGGCTGCAGCCTGACGCTCGCCCTTGATCGTCCAGGGCTTGGTCTTAGTGCGGATGGTCAGCGTGTTGGCGTACTCGTTGAAGTGCACCGGCAACATGGGGCGGATCTCGCCATCGGGCGGAGCGGCGAGTATTCGATGCAGGAGATCCAAATCGATGCACGGCGTGGCGACATAGTCGACGATTGCAGCTCGTAGCGATGCGAATCGGTAACTGCGCGGTGGGCGCACAAACTGCGGCAATACGCCGCCAGACGACAAAATCAGACCCTGGTCAGGAAGACTTGTCTGGCTGAAGTGGCGAAATACCTCTTCGACGGAGTGCGCCAAGCCGCGAACGAGCCAGACGTCAGTCAGCGCGGGTCCGATTCGTGCCTTCCCCAAATGCCAGAGGGAATCTTCCAGCAGCGGCGCATTAATTCCTTTTCGCAGAGCTTGCGCGATACCCAGGAGATCGGCGATGGTGCTCAGGATTGCAGCTGGCCGAACGCTGTAGACGGCGACTTCAGCAGCGGGGACAGACTTCCACCGAAAAGACTCAGGGCAGCGGTAGCGATACCGATCAGCTTGGTCATCTTCAGTCAGGTCGACTTGAACGAGATCGTCATCAAGCGATGCTGGGTAGCTCCCGGCGTAGCCGACGCAGTCGGTCCACTGCTCCAGCAGCTTCGGCGTCAAAGATTTCCGTCCAAGAGCACTCCACCCTGGCACCCCACGAAGCCGCTGTCCGTCGCCATCGGCAATCGGCTGCCCAGACCGTTCGAACAGGTCAATCAGATCAAGCAGCGACTGCGTCTGCAGGGGCTTCGACGACATCGCCGATCTCCTTCACCAGGTGCCATTTGGCCAGCAGTCGGTCGCACAGCGCCCGGTCCTTTTCCCGCTTGGTCTTGATGTTGCACTTGTTGTCGTCGCGCAGGATTACGGTAATCGTCCGTGCGCGGTCCTTGCCCACCTTTTTCAGCTTGATGGACAGCTTGGCGTAGTTGAGGTGGTGATCGCGGAAGTCGAAGGCGGGGCCAATCAACGACCGGGCGGCCGCGTAGATGTCATCGACGTCCTTGGTCCAGATCTTCACCAGGAGCGACCGGCCATTGCCGGCGGCGTAGCCGAGCTCGACGACCTTGACGAACGCAACCGGCTCGCCGGATAGGTCGAAATTACGCAGCGCCGCCAGGCTCTGGTAGTCGTATTGCTTGAGCGGGATCTTCTCGCCGGTGATGGGCGATTGCAGCAGGGTGTCAGCCACGATGCGCGCCAATGCTTCCCGGCCCGCCGTATCTTTCGACAGCACCTCCAGGTGCCCATTGGCCGGCTCGTAAGTGATGTGCGAAGACACCGCCCGGATCACCTCCTGGGGCACCAGTTCGCTCGCCTGCACGCAGTCGATAATTTCCGGTGGGCGGTTGTGATGGATGCTGATCTGGTACAGATCCACGTCCTCGCCAGTCTGCGTGTCGGGCCGTAGACGCTTGAAGATCTGGATCGCGACCGCGTCATCGGAGCACCCGAGTTGCTGGGCGACGGTTTGATGGAACGCCGCCTTGGCCGTCGCGTCGTCGAGTACCGCCAGGTTGGCAGGTGCCATGAAACCAGAGTAGCAGGAGGCGCTTTGCCGGAATACGTCGGCCTGTCGGGCGTTGAGGGCTTCCTCGAAGATCACGGGTTCATTGACGTGCAGCCACAGCGCGCGCTGGTACTGGTTCGGGATCGCGACGAAGGCTTCTCGGGCGGCGTCATCGAAGATGTCGTCCTTGAAGCCGTCGATGACGTCCTGACCGGCGCCATCCGACAACAGCACGATCCGTTCGGCCACTTCCTCGATCCGCTGCCGCTCACTCACCCCAAGGGCGGACAGCACGGCCTCCATCTGTTCACGCTGTTCTTTCTTGGGCTTCTTGGCGTCCACATCCGGCATGGCCAGACCGAATTCATCCACCATGAATTCACGGAACACCGCCGGCGGCAGGTGGCCCAGGAGCTTGCTCAGGTTTTCTGCATCGTTCATCTACATACCCCTCAAAGGTTTGGATCGGCTTGGTATCAGCCTCGACGGCCCCTTCTTCTTGTTGGGGTGTGCAGACCGATGGCGTTCGGTGTACCGAACGATTCAGATTGTCGCGGAGCGATTAGGGGTTTGTCAAACAGGCACGAAATCGTTCGGCATAGTGGTATTATTTTCGGATTGAAGCCAACAAATGAGGAAATACCGGTGCCATCGCCCCTGGGGGACAAGATCCGCGCATTGCGGAAGCAAAAGAAGCTCAGCCTGGAACAGTTGGCCGAACTGACCGACTCCAGCAAGAGCTACATCTGGGAGCTGGAGAACAAGGACGATCCGAAACCATCGGCCGACAAGATCGGCAAGATCGCCGCCGTCCTCGATGTCACCACGGAGTTCCTGTTGACCGAGTCGGCCGCCACGCCGGACGAGCAAGTGCTCGATGAGGCCTTCTTCCGCAAGTACAAAACCATGTCGGAGCCGGACAAGAAGAAGATCCGCAAGATCCTCGATGCCTGGGAAGATGAATGACGGATGCGAAGAAGCCCATGGCCGAGGCCAATCGCATCTCGTCTATGCTCAACACGGTTCTCGGTGCGGATCGCTTTCCGGTCAAGGTTGATGAGCTGGCGCTGGAGTATTCCCGCCAGTGCTTCTCAGACTCGCCGATCGACAAGGTCCAGGGCGAAGATCTCGACGGTTTCGATGGTCTGCTGAAAGCCAATAAGTCGCGGTCGAAGTGGCTGGTCCTTTACAACAGTGCCACCCCGTCGGAGGGTCGCAAGCGCTTCACGATTGCGCATGAGTTCGGTCACTACATCCTTCACCGTCACCAGCAGGACATTTTCGAGTGCGGCGACGGCGACATCGAAACGGGAGACAACAACGAGCGCGACATCGAGGCAGAGGCGGACTTGTTTGCTTCGACCCTGCTGATGCCGCTGGACGACTTCCGGCGCCAAGTCGACGGCCAGCCGATCAGCTTCGATCTGCTGGGCCACTGCGCAGACCGCTATGGTGTATCGCTCACGGCCGCCGCCTTGCGCTGGACCGAGATTGCACCCAAACGAGCGGTGCTCGTGGCCAGTCGCGACGATCACATGCTGTGGGCCAAGTCGAACAAGGCGGCGCTGAAGTCTGGCGCCTACTTTGCGACCCGCAGGAACACCATCGAACTGCCGGGTGATGCGCTGGCGCACAGCAACAACGGCTGGGCCGGCAGCCAGCAACAGACGGCACAGGCGCAGCTCTGGTTTCCACGCGAACCGGAGAGCATGCAGGTCAATGAAATGATCAGGGTTGCCGGCCAATACGACTACACCCTGACCTTGCTACTGCTGCCTGAAGCCGAGTGGCAGGGAGCGCGCCACGACGAAGAGGAACCGGAGGAAGACACTTACGACCGCTTTATCCGCAACGGCCAGTATCCGGTTAGAAAGTAGGCGCTACCGCGCTTCGGTTTTCGCGACAACCCGCACCAGCCCGCACGCGTCCGAAACTCCCTCATGGTGTCGGCGGCGGTCCATCCGGACAATTTCACTGCATGTGATTTTGACGGAAAGGACTGCTACCAATGCACCAAATCAACCATCTACCGCCCGAGCGGATGACGCCGGAGCAGCGTCGCCACGAGATCGCGTCACTGCTGGCCAACGGCCTGGCCCGTCTGCGTATCAGCGGTGCAGAACAGTCCGCACACATCGCCGAAGCGAGCGAGTTTGAGCTTGGCTTATCTGGCAACCAGCGCGTTCATTCAGACCCCGTCAACAAGACAACTACGGAGTCCAAATGAGCACGTCACTTTCAACGCCGCCATCGGTGGCAGCACAAATCGCCAGGTTGCCCGAGCTGCCCATGGCAGAGATCCGGGCCCTCTGGCAGAAGTTGGTCGGCGGCGACACGCCCACCCACAACCGTCAGTTCCTCGAACGCCGGATTGCCTACCGGTTGCAAGAGCTGGAGTTCCGCAAGGTCGATGCCAACCTGCTGGATCGCAATCAGCGCCGCATCGAATCCCTGGTGGAAACCGGCAAGGTGAAAAAGCGCGACCGCGATTACCGTCCGGCCGCCGGCACCGTGCTGGTCCGAGAATACAAAGGCGTCGAGTACCGCGTGATCGCAACCGCCGATGGCCAATACGACTTCCACGGCCGCATGTTCCCGAGCCTCTCGATGATCGCCCGGGAGATCACTGGCATGCGCTGGTCGGGGCCGTTGTTCTTTGGGCTCAGGCCGCCATCCAATGCCAAGACCAAGCCGTCCACCAAGAAGCGAGGTGGACGATGAGCGAAGTCCTGAAGCGCCGCATGCGCTGCGCGGTCTATACGCGCAAATCTACCGACGAGGGGCTCGACCAGGAATACAACTCCATCGATGCCCAGCGCGACGCCGGTCATTCCTACATCGCCAGCCAGCGCGCCGAGAGCTGGATTCCAGTAGCCGACGACTACGACGATCCCGCCTTCTCGGGCGGCAACATGGAACGCCCGGCGCTGCGCCGCATGATGGCGGACATCGAGGCCGGCAAGATCGATGTGGTTGTCATCTACAAGATCGATCGCCTTACGCGCAGCCTGGCGGACTTCTCCAAGATGGTCGAGGTGTTCGAGCGCTACGGCGTGTCGTTCGTATCGGTCACTCAGCAGTTCAACACAACGACCTCGATGGGCCGCTTGATGCTGAACATCCTGCTTTCCTTCGCCCAGTTCGAACGCGAGGTCACCGGCGAACGCATCCGCGACAAGATCGCAGCCAGCAAGCGCAAGGGCATGTGGATGGGCGGCGTACCACCGCTGGGCTACGACGTCGAGAACCGCCGCCTGGTGCCCAACGAACGCGAGGCCAAACTGATCCGGCACATCTTCCAGCGCTTCGTTGAACTCGGCTCCAGTACGGCTCTGGTCAAGGAGCTGAAACTGGATGGCGTGACGTCGAAGGCGTGGACCACGCAAGACGGCAAGACGCGCGATGGTAGACCGATCGACAAGGGCCACATCTACAAGCTCCTCAGCAACCGAACCTACCTTGGTGAGCTGCGGCACAAGGATCAGTGGTACCAGGCCGAACATCCACCCATCATCAGCCGCGAACTGTGGGACAGCGTCCACGCGATCCTGGCCACCAATGGCCGGGTACGCGGCAACGCAACGCGGGCAACCGTGGCGTATCTGCTCAAGGGCATCGTGTTCGGCAACGATGGTCGAGCACTGTCGCCGTGGCACACGACCAAGAAGAATGGCCGTCGGTACCGGTACTACGTGCCTCAGCGTGACGCCAAGGAGCACGCGGGCGCCTCAGGCCTGCCGCGCTTGCCGGCCGCCGAACTCGAGTCGGCGGTACTCGACCAACTGCGCGCGATCCTGCGTGCCCCGAATCTACTCGGCGACATGCTGCCGCAGGCCATCAAGCTCGATCCAACCTTGGACGAGGCGAAGATCACCGTGGCCATGACCCGGCTCGACGCGATTTGGGATCAACTTTTCCCGGCCGAGCAGACCCGGATCGTGAAACTGCTGGTCGAGAAAGTCATCGTGTCACCCAACGACCTCGAAGTGCGGCTGCGCGCCAACGGCATCGAACGCCTGGTGCTGGAGCTGCGCCCCGAGCCGGTCGAGCAACAAGTGGAAGCACTGGCATGAGCGACATCCGCATCCAGAAGACCGGCGAGCCCGACATCCTGCAGACCAGCGACGGCAGGTTGACCTTGTCCGTGCCGATCCAGATCAAACGCCGCAGCGGCCGCAAGCTGGTCACTTTGCCAAACGGCGAAACCGCGCCGGTTAGACCGTGGGACGTAGCACCAACCTCCATCCAACTGGCGCTGGCCAGGGGCCACCGCTGGCTGGCGATGCTGGAGTCAGGAGAGGCGAAGTCCTTGAAGGAGATCGCCACGCGGGAAGGAATCGACAACAGCTACGTCAGCCGGATGGTCAACCTGACCACGCTGGCCCCCGACATCGTGGCGGCCATCCTGGACGACACATTGCCGAACCACATCACGCTGTTCGATCTGGCGGTTGATCCTCCAGCGCTGTGGGATGAGCAGCGGGCACGCATGAGACGCGACAGCGAGCCTGACTAGCCTGCGCAGCAAGACAATTGCGTCAGGTCCTTGCTGAAGGTCTGCGCGGCAAGTTTCAGGCCTTCGACCATCGTCAGGTACGGGAACAACTGGTTGGCAAGTTCCTGTACTGTCATCCGGTTGCGTATCGCCAGCGCGGCGGTCTGGATCAACTCGCCTGCTTCCGGCGCGACGGCTTGCACGCCGATCAGCCGTCCTGAGCCAGCTTCGGCCACCAGCTTGATGAAGCCGCGCGTGTCGAAGTTGGCCAGCGCCCTCGGCACGTTGTCGAGGGTCAGGGTGCGGCTGTCGGTCTCGATGCCAGCGTGGTGCGCTTGCGCCTCGCTGTAGCCCACTGTCGCCACCTGCGGATCGGTGAACACCACTGCGGGCAATACCGTCAGGTCAAGCTCGGCACTGCCGCTGGTCATGTTGATCGCTGCCCGTGTACCGGCTGCCGCTGCGACATAGACGAACTGTGGCTGGTCGGTGCAGTCGCCAGCAGCGTAGATGTCCGGGAAGCTCGTGCGCATGGCGCGGTCGATGACGATGGCCCCTTGCGTGTTGACCTCGACACCGGCAGCGTCGAGGTTCAGTGTGCGGGTGTTCGGTGTACGACCGGTGGCGATGAGCAGCTTGTGGGCGCGTATGTTCCCTTGCTCGGTCGTGAGTACGAATTCTCCGTCTTCATAGGCGACATGGCTGGCCTGGGTATGGTCCAGCACCTCAATGCCTTCGGCGCGTAACGCGGCTGTGACGGCTTCGCCGATGGCCGGGTCTTCGCGAAAGAACAGCGTGCTACGCGCCAGGATCATCACTTGGCTGCCCAGTCGGGCGAAGGCTTGCGCCAGCTCGACGGCCACCACCGATGATCCGATAACGGCAAGCCGCTGCGGGATAGTGTCGCTGGCCAGCGCGTCGGTGGACGTCCAGTAGGGAGTGTCCTTCAGCCCCGGGATCGGCGGCACGGCCGCGCTAGCGCCGGTGGCGATGAGGCAGCGGTCAAAGGCCACTTCGCGTGTGCTGCCGTCAGGGATCGCAACCGTCAGCGTGTGTTCGTTCTTGAACCTGGCCTCGCCGTGCAGCACGGTGATCGCCGGGTTGCTGTCCAGGATGCCTTCGTACTTGGCGAGGCGCAGTTCATCGACACGTCCCTGCTGCTGTGCGAGCAGCGCGGCGAGATTGATGACCGGCGGGCTTGCCGAGATCCCTGCGTCGAACGGACTGTCCCTGCGCAGGTGTGCGATATGCGCTGCACGGATCATGATTTTGGATGGCACGCAGCCGATATTGACGCAGGTGCCGCCAAGTGTGCCGCGCTCGATTAGCGTGACTCGCGCACCTTGCTCGACCGCTTTCAGCGCTGCCGCCATCGCTGCACCGCCGCTGCCGATGATCGCAATGTGCAAGGTGTTGTCGAGCGCTGGGTTATTCGTTTCGCAGCAGTTGCTCATGGATTTACGGTCGAGGGATAGCCAGCGTTCTCGGTGGCCTTTGTCAACGCTTGAACAGTGGTCTTGGCGTCGTCGAAAGTGACTACGGCTGCCAGCCTCTCATAGCTCACCTCGACCTTTTGCACGCCATCGACCTTGGTGAGCGCCTTCTTCACCGTGAACGGGCATGCGGCGCAGGTCATACCAGGCACGGAGAGCGTGACGGTTTGTGTGGCGGCCCAGGTTGGCGTAATCAAAGCCGAGGCGAGTGCAACCAGCGCGATAAGTTTCTTCATGGAGGAACTCCTGTCAGTAGAACAGTGGAAGGACATAGGGAAATGCGAGTGCAATCACGACGAGCGCGGCCACGATCCAGAAGATGATCTTGTAGGTACTCCTCACCTGGGGCACAGCGCAGATCTCACCGGGTATACAGGCTTGCACGGGGCGAAAGATACGGCGGTGCGCAAAGAACATGGCCACCAATGCCACGCCGATGAAGATGGGGCGATACGGTTCCAGCACGGTCAAATTGCCGATCCAGGCGCCGCTGAACCCAAGAGCAACTAGGACCAGGGGTCCGAGGCAACAGGTCGAAGCAAGGATCGCGGCCAGTCCCCCGGCGAACAATGCGCCGCGTCCTGCTCGTGGTTCGGTCTCGAGATCAGGCATACGCTTTTCCTTTGGAATCTGTTTTGGATAGCGTAACCTTACTTCCGTACTTAAGTACGGAGTCAAGTGATATGCAGAACGATCTTGAGAATCTGACCATTGGTGCTTTCGCCAGCGCCGCCGGGGTCAATGTGGAGACCATCCGGTTCTATCAACCTAAAAACCTCAGTTACCCCACGCCGTTTGCATGATCGGTCAGCAAACGGAGGGGCGTCGGTGGCCCAATGGCCGCGAGTGTGCGCTTGAGATGCTCGCAGCAGCGCATCCAGACCGAGCGGGTGTTCAACTGCTCCGCAGCCTCTGTTGCCCAAGCTTGGAGCTGGCCGGAAGTGCGCAGGAGCACCTGCCGGGCTTTGTCGAAGTAGGCATGCTGGCCGGTGAGCGTGATGGTGGTCTGGCCGGCATGCTCGGTGCGCCGACCGACCGAGGACATCAACCAGGGCCGGCTGGTGATCGCCTCGAGCCGCGCCTCAGGGTTTGCCAGGCGCACGAACAGACTCCACCAGTTGTAGATCAGCGCCACCGCGCGCGCCGACAGTTGGCAGCGATGCAGGTCGTGGGTGGTGAAGCCGCCCCAGCCCCACTGGTTTTTAAGCTCGTCGAACGCGTTCTCCGCGTCGGCCCGATCGCGGTAGAGTTGGCCGAGCGAGAGGATCTCGTAATCGAGGTTGGTCACCAGCACGGCGTACTCGTAGCCGGTGATGCGCTTGCCGCCCTTGCGGTCGGCCTCGATGAAGCCCAGCAACTGCTGGCCGTTGTCTTCTTGCGCGACGAGCATCTGGCCCTGCAGCGGGCGGCGCAGTACGACCACGCGGCGTTTGTCCTCCCAGCCGGTGAGGGCCAGCGTGCTGTCGATGCCCTCCCAGCCCTGACCCGCATCCGTCCAGCCCGAGACCCGGAACAGGCGCTCGATGTGGCGCTTGACGTTCTTCGACAGGCGCAACTTGAACAGGTACGGCTGCGCCCGTGTTTCGAGCTCGCACATGATGCCGTCCGAGCCGAAGCCACAATCGCCGCGCACGATCCTGGGTTTCTGATGCGCAGGCAACTCATCGAGAATCCTGAGCAAGCCGGGCAAGGTGTGACTGCCCGAATGCTCGTTGCCCGCCTTGACCTCGACGCCCATCACCAGGCGCAGCCCGGCCATCAGGTAGGTGTGGTAGCTGTGCGAAGGCCGGCCCGGCTTCTTCGGGTTGTACGACACGACCGCGCCTTCCTGCTTGCCGTACAGCGGCTTGATCGTCGTGTCGATATCCAGTATCCACGGCGCATCGAGCAACGGTGCAGTGCTGTCGCGCAGGTGGCCGTCGAGCCAACCCATGCCGGTGTCCTCGGGGATCGCGAGCAACGCCCGGCGCAGCGCGTCCTCGCTGACGACCTTGTTCATCCCCAGCAGCCCCGGATTGACCCCGTCACAGCGGATCGTCGTGACGTGCGAGTAGCGCCGATGCCCCGACAGGATCGACAGCATCCACGTCCCCAGCACATCGGCCTTGCTCGGTGCGTTCGGGCTTGTGTACGACAAGGGGCACCGCTCTTGCCAACCCGACCACAGTCCGGTCAGCGTCAGGAACTCGATGAAGTATGCCAGCTGCCCCATCGGCGTCGCCGCACTGTCGACTTCCCAGCGAACCCTCACCCGACCGCCTGCCGTGTGCACACCGGCGCACGACAAAAGCATCTCATCAGAATCAAAACGCTTCAATTTCGACTCACCCATCGGGTGACTCCCAAGATCAATGCCAAATTCGCAGCCTGCCAGCGTTTGGGCTGCGCTGCACCTCATCAACTGAGGTTTTTAGGATCAACGCAAAGGCTTGTTGCCCGAGCCAGAAAAGCCCTACGGGAGCATTCGCCGCTACGGCGAGTCGGATGTCACGCGGGTGCGTTTCGTGAAGTCGGCTCAGCGGCTGGGTTTCAGCCTGGACGAGGTCACTGAACTGCTCAAGCTCGAGGACGGAGCGCACTGCAATGAGGCGCGCGAGCAAGCCGAAAGGAAGTTGGCTGACGTTCGTGTCAAGCTTGTCGACCTGCGCCGGATCGAGCGGGTGCTCGCAGAGCTCGTCGAACGGTGTTGCGCGGCGACCGGGCAGGTCCGCTGTCCGCTGATCGAAGCCTTGCAGCAGTCTCCGGTTGGAGAATGACGGCAGGGTTGAACCCTCACCGTTGCTTGAACAGATGGCGTGGCAGCCACCACAGGTAGAACACCATCCCGAACAGTTCCACCAGCGACTGGAACACGACCACCACCACGGTGGTCTCCCAGCCGGCAGGCAAAGCCAGCGCGAACGGCAGCACAACGAACGAGTTGCGGGTGCCGAGACTGAAGGCGAGCGTCCGTCCGGCATCCATCGGCAATCGCAGCCATCGGGTTAAGCCCAGCGCCAGCAAGGCTGCCACGAATAAGAAGCCGACGAACACCGGCAGCACCCAGAGCAGCACCGGCCCGGCACCAAGCACCGTGCCGACCTGCGCACCGGCGATCAGAAATACCACCAGCGCCAGCAGCGGCACCGGCCACCAGCCCAAACGCTCACGCCAGACTGCCCGTTCAGGGCGGGCCTCGACCCAGCGCTCGGTCAGCGTGGCGGCCACCAGAGGCAAGCCGATCAGTGCGAGCGCAGCGGGCAACATCTCTTCAGTCTTCAGCGCCGCGCTGAAATCGGCCGCCGGCACCATCAGCCACAGGTAAAGCGGCAAGAGCAGTAGTTGCACCAGCAAATTGAGCGGCGTCACCGCGATTGCCCGCGCGGTGTTGCCGCGCCCGATTTGGGTGAAGGTGATGAACCAATCGGTGCACGGCACCAGCAAAACCAGCAGCACGCCGAGATGCAGGGCTGGATCGGCGGGTAGCCACTGAATCGCCAGCCACGCTACCAGCGGGATGAATACGAAGTTGCCGAGCAGGATAGCCAGCACGAAGCGCCGGTCGCGGAAGGCATCGCGCACGTGCAGCAGTGGCACCTGCACGAAGGTGGTGTAAAGCAACGCCGCCAGCACCGGCCATAAGAGGATCTCGAAGCGCGGACCAACCCCTGGCGCAACGGTACCCAGCAGCAGGCCGCCGATGATGGCGGCAAGGTAGATCCAGACCTGACGGCGTTCGAGGGTCAGGCGGTCCATCAGTCGCGCACCCGCAGGATGGCCAGCGTGCCCGCCAACATAAAGCCCGCAGCCAGGGCAAAGGCAAGAGTCGGGGAGACCGCCGTCCAGGCCACGCCGACGCTGGCGCTGGAGATGAACCTGGCTGCGCCGTTGACGGTGCCCAGCGCACCGATGCTCAGCGTCATGGTGTCGGGCTGCACCATCTCGGCCGTGACGGTGGACTCCAGCGCCTCCTGCACCGCCACATAGAGGCCGGCAATGAAAAAGATCCCGGCCAGCCAGGTCACGCTATCGACGCTCCACCAGAAGGCCAGCGCGGTCAGTACCGCCGTCGCGGCGCCCAGGGCGTAACCGACCACCAGTACGGACAGATGACCGACGCGGTCAGCCAGCCAGCCCACGGGCCAGGACGCGGCGACCTGGACAATGTTGCGCCAGACGTACAGCAGCCCCGCGACCTGCGCGGCCTGCACGACGCCCATCGAAGGAGTCAGCAACGTGGTGGCTGCCAGGATCAGCAGGGCATGGGAGAAGTCGCCGACCCCGAACAGGCCGACCGCGCCCAGGTAACGCTTGAACCGGGATGGCAGCCCGCGTAACGAGCCGAAAAACTTCAGCGCCGGGTTTGTTGAATGTTGCGGGTCCTGCACCAGGGTGAGGAAGGCCACCACCGCCAGCACACCGGGGATGAGCGACAACCAGAGCACGAAGCGGAAGGGGCCAGCGTCATCGCTCCAGTGCCAGCCCTGCGCCAGCCCCAGCAAGGCCACCCCTAGCAGCGGGCCGAGCACTGCGCCCACAGTATCCGCCGCGCGGTGAAAACCGAAAGCGCGCCCGCGTGTCGCGGGGCTGACCGCCTGGATCACGATGGCGTCACGCAGCGGGCCACGCAGCCCCTTGCCGAACCAGGACACCATGCGCCCGAGCAGGATCAAGGGCCAGCCGGCGGCCAGTGCGATCAGCATCTGGCCGACGGGCGTCAGGCCGTAGCCGACCAGCACCAACAGTTTGCGGTGGCCGAGTTTGTCGGCGATGTAGCCCGAAACCATCTTGGTGAAGCTCGCCACCGCATCGGCGATACCCTCGATGAGTCCCAGCGCAGCGGCGGGAATACCCAACACGGCCAGGAAGCCGGGCAAGATCACGGTGGTGGTTTCGTAGCAGAAGTCGCCGAGCGCGCTGGTGATTCCGGCGCCGGCAACCGTGCGGTTCATCCACCCCGTGGTCTGGACCGAGGGGTCATTGATGGTGTTTTCTGCCCGATCCGTTGCTGTCATCGCCGTGATTCATCGCCCTTTTGTTGATCATTTTCGCGCATTCTCCACTCTCCGAATCGGGGCGGGTTCCTTCGCCTGCCGATGCTGAAAATCAACCGCTTGATTCGTCCGCGTATAACACGTTGATTTACAAGGCGTCCAAGTAGGGCCTTTGCGGACTTCCGGCCACTCTCACAGAGCGAGGCCGGAGCGAGGAAACGCCAGGAGAGAGTGAAAACGGGCGTTTTCAGGCGTCCGGGCCCCGAGGCGAAGTCCGCAGGAATCCGCACGAACCCGCGCAGGTACGCGGGGCTTCAAAAAAAATGCCCAACTGCATACACAGTTGGGCACTGATTTTGGTGGCGGGCGGTTGACGCCCGGAAAACCTGCTACTTGGATTGGATAGCACTCCTGCGGGTTGCTGCGGGCTTGCGTGTGTTTCCCCATGACTCAGCCCGCACTATTACCCTGATGCGTCTCCAGCCAGCGCTGCCCAAGGCGAGTCCGCCGGTAGCGCTGCTTACTGCTGCGCGGTGTTTCGGGTCGGGTCATCTCCACGAGGCCAGAGTCGAGCGCCGGCAATAGGTAGGCCTTCCGGAAATGCTTCTCGTCCTTCAGTTCTAGGGCCTGCTGCAGTTCTGTCCTGGACAATTCTTCCTGCAAGGCCAACACGACCCGCACAACTTCGGGGGCGACTTCGGGGGCGACTTCGGGGGTAACTTCTCCGGTGACTTCGGGGAGCGCCGGACGGGCCAACGGATGGCAGGGCAGCCGGATCACAAACGAAAGTCGATCCTCATCTGATTCAAACAGGGGCGCGGGGGAGCCATTAGCAGCCATCACCTTGAGTATCTTCGGGATGCCCGTCGAGCGACCTTCCGTCAGATCAAGCTCTTTCAGGAATTCACCGATACGCCGGTTGCGGTAGCGGCGGCTGACCGCACGCCCCGCCGGAAAGTCCTCCAGCCGGATCGACCGATCAGGGCCGGGAAAGCTCAGGATGACCAGTTCTTCATTGCTGATGCGCACCTCGATGGGCTCGCGCTCCTCATAGGACCGGTGATAGACCGCGTTGACCAAGGCCTCCTCGATGGCGGCGTAAGGGAAGTTCCAAACCCGCGTGGCTTCGGCGCGGTCGGGATGCTTGATGACCGTCTCGCGCAAGTAGTTACGCTGGATGTAGCTCAAGGCCTCGCGCGTCATCCGCGCCAGCGGCCCTTTGAAAATCTTTTCCTCGAAGCGATCCCCGCCCGCGCCTTCAGGAAACCAGACCACATCGATCTGCACTGCGGGAAAGAAGCGCTCCGGTGTTTCATTGAAAAACAGCAGGCCCACGTTCTTGGGCCACGGTGATTCGGTGGGTCCGCCCGCCACATTCATCTGCCGGGCCAAGGCCTCGACCGACAGCCCGGGCGCATCCTCTGCCAGCGTGCTGCCCACCTCCTGCAAAAAGGCCTGCATCAACGGCTTGGACAGATCATCGATCCGTGCGGACTGGTTGTATCGATCATCGAACGGCACCCTGGCCGCCAGGCTCAGTAACTCCTGCTCGGTCTCGCCCTTGGCCTCGACAGTGCTGCTGTAGCGCCGGATGTAATAGCGCCACGTCTTCTTGTTGGCGGTGACGGCTTCCGGTGCCTTGTAGGGCCGGTTCTGACCACCGGGCGCCCACAGCACGATCAGCTTGCGACCCTCGACTTCCTCGATGCTCAACACCGGGAAGTACAGCGGCTGGATCAACTGGCAGGCGGCCAGCAACTCCTGCTGAATCTTGTCGAGTTGGTTGTCCTGTAACCCCACCGGCGGGAACACCGGCTGGCCATTCGCATCACAGTCCTGACCGATCACCACATAGCCACCACCGAGGTTTTCAAAGTCGTTGGCAAAGGCGCACAAGGTGCGGATGATCGCGTCCGGATTCCATCCGGTTTTGTACTCGATGCGCTCACCCTCGACCGTTCGCTGGCGCAGCAGGTCATTGAGGTTGATGGGGAGTTTGGTCATATCAGCGCCACCTCTCTGTGTTCGTTGGCAATATCGTGGGGCGCTCGATTCACAGGTGACGAGGGGGTGAAGTACGCATCCAGACTACCGCAGGGTGACAACAGCAATCGCTTGTCCTTCAGGCAGAACGGCAATACCCAGAGCCGAAGTCCTGAAGATTTCGGGAATTCGAACACCGGCAGTGCCTTGTGGAAGGCGTCCGTTTTCGGGTAGATCAACACCACATCACCATCGCCGTCCAGATAGTTTTGGCCGTAGGCGTGGAGCTGATAGAAGTCCCCCTGGTCCAACCCATATTTGTCCGAACCCGTGGTCTGCTGGCCGTCGATTAGTTTCCACTTGGTGTCCAGTACCAAACGATTCACCTTCGATGCTTGCACCAGCAGATCGGGTTTGAGACGGAACCAATCTTTCTCAAGATGCCGGACCAGCGACAGGCTGCGAGCCTGCGTGCGCAGTGTGAACCCCTGTCCAAGTTGCCGGGCAAGGTGCTTGGCAACGAAGGCCTCGAATACCGCCTCCATTGGAAACAGCAGGGACGGCGCGCGATGGCCGCCCGCACCGGTGAGTGGCGATTCGTCTTCCAGAATCAAGCGCGCCCACGCAAGGGCCACGTCGTAGTGCGCCATGCCACGATCCAGGCGGACCCTCTGGAAATCCGCAGAGAGATGAGACGATGCAGGCACCTCGGCAAATACAAAGCACAGCTCGCGTGCCAGTTGCTGATGGGTCTGCGAGGCTGTCCAGGCCAGCGTGCGCCGCAATGCCGCGTGCAACAAGCGGTTTTCTGGCCGGTCCGGTGAAAACTCGTCGAACTCAGCAAAAAAACGATCACGCCGACAGAGGTTGCGTTGCAGGTGCGTTGCCATCTGCAACTTGCCGCGCAAGGCGAACAGATTGTCTTGCTGCGGGTTGTAATCACTGCGCAGGCCGCGTTTGACAAGGTGCTCCACGGCGCGCAGGAATTCACCGATGAACACCTCAAGCAACGGCATGCGGGTGGCCACCAGCTTGGCGCTGTCGGTCTGGATATGACGAAAACCACCTAGGCAGCGAAGCATTTCGATCAGCAACTCGCGCGCCTCATCATCCCCGCCGCCGATGGCTTTGGCGACTTTGGGCAGCACCTCGATCTGATACCCATTCGGTGCCCGGATCACGCCCACGAAACTGGTCACCTGCACGGTTCGCCGACCTCGCCGCTGAGACAATCTCAGCCACGCGACCTCACCTGATTCGGCCAGGCTCAATGCCTGGGATTCCAGCCAGGCAAACACCTGAGTCGGCACCAAACGCAGGCCTACGGCATCGGATGCCCTGGGGGCAGTAGCAGCAAGCGCATCAAATTCGTAGATCGTGGTGCCAGACATTGATCCGCCCCTCAAGCCAAGGACTGATAGATGCCAAGGTACGCGGCGGGGTTGGCAAATGCTGACGGCTGCGATTGATAGCGCCGCTTGGTGGCGTAGCTGTCCAGGCCGTGGTCGTTGCCGAACAAGTCACTCAAGTCCTGTTCATGGGCATCGCTCTCGGTGATGAACTGGGCCGCTTGGGGCTTCTGGTTGTCGCCCAATACCAGCCGAATCTTGCGCCAATCTTCAAAGAAGTACTCCTCCAGCAAGGGCACGATGCGATTGCGGAAGATGCCAGCCAATTTTTCAAGGCGGGCCTCGCCATCATTCACATCCGCCAATGTCGTGAGATAGGCGTGGCCGATGCTGTGATCACGGTCGTACAGCGCTTCAATGCGCTCGTTGATGCGCTCCAGCATCCGGCGCACATCAATCGCGCCGACGGAAGTGGTGACCACCAAGCCCGCCAAGGGCGCGCTGTGTGGGTCATCCGCATTCTTCTCCTGTCGGGTGTCAGGCAGCAGCGGCACGAAGTCGAAGCGTCGGCGCAAGGCCGTGTCCAGCAGCGCCAGCGATCGGTCCGCCGTGTTCATCGTGCCGATGATGTCTACGTTCGCAGGCACAGAAAACTTCTCACCCGAATAGGCCAGCGTCAGCTCCAGGGGCGGCTTGCTACCATCGAGTGAGTCGCGTTTGTCCGGCTCAATCAGGGTAATCAGTTCGCCAAAGATCTTGCTGATGTTGCCCCGGTTGATTTCGTCGATCACCATTGCAAAGCGTTGGTCGGGGGCCTGTCGGGCTTTGCGGCAGAGTTCCTTGAATGCGCCGGGGCGAATTTCGTATTCCACTTCACCCGCCTCGGTGTCGCCATTAAGAACGGGGCGCAATCCCTCTACGAACTCTTCGTAGCCGTAGGATTGATGGAAGGTCACGAAGCTGTAGCGCTGTAGAGTGGCGGCGTCCTGCTGGCCCGCTTGCAGCTGATCAACCAGTGTGATCAAGTCGGCGCAAGCATCCTGCCAGTCACCGGCAAACTGCCACACCGAGTCCGCCGTCTTGTCGAACACCGCCGGGCTCAGGCGTTTTTTCATCTTCACCGTGGTGGATTCATCCACGGTATGGTTCTGCAGGGTACGCCACAGCGTTTGCCGCACGTTGCGGTTGGAGCCGTTGGCTGCCGTGATGGCCTGAATGAAGCGATGCTCGGCAATATCCGCCACCTTGGCCTTGCCACCCAAGTCGTACAACGCAGCGGCAGCGCCCTCCCACCACTTCAGCACCGCGACCTTCTCAGCAATGATCTGGGTGCGCCATTCCTCGGTGGTGATGGATGCGGCCTGCGGTTCGTAATCACGCTTGAGCAACTGCATCAACGTGTAGGTTTTACCAGTCCCGGGCGGGCCGTAGTAGATGCGGTTGAAGCAAGTGGGTGGGTGTTTGTTGCCTGTGCTCGGCGTGGTGGTTGGCGGCGGAGTCACCCCTTCACCCAGGCTGGCGGCTTCAATTGGCTCGCCCGCCAGCGCGGCCACTTCTGCCAAGTCCGTACCGAAGAACGGCTTGAGCAAGGTGGACTCGAATTCCGGCAGGTCGTGCGCGCCCACCTGCCAGAAGGTCGAATTGCCCTGCGGCGACCAGTTCTTGGAGTTGGCGGTGTAGCGGTCGGTACGCTGGGCAGGCTTGAGCACGCGGTAGCTGCGCTGCAACCAGCCGTTCCCCTTGTCGCAGGGCATGGCAGCCGATGTGAACTGAGCAATACGCTGCGGGCTGTTGCCGTGGCACAGGAAGAACAAGGCGCCTACCGGTGCCTCCGCGAACTTCTTGCCTTGCTCCTTGCCGGTGTCCCGGTGCATCACCGCCCATTGGCCATCCAGATACTGCTGGCGCTCCGCATCGGTGAAATTGGGTGGGTTGCCGTGGGAGAGCTTCCAGATCGCCAGATTCTTCTGGCTCCACGCTTCCCACACCTGCCGCCCGAACTCCAGGATGCCAAGGTCGCCGGGGCGTTTGGCCAGCGCGGCCTTCTGTAAGGCGGCCATTGACTGGCTTGCCGTGCTGCCAACAAAGACGGCTAGCGGGGCCTTCTTGAAGATATCGACAATGACCGGCGCTTGCCGGTTTTGATAGTGGAAAGCGATCTTCCACTTGGTGGCTTCGCCCAAGTGATCGAAAGCCTCAATGCCATCCAAGTCGCCGTTTGCGGCCAAGGTCGCAACCTGCGTGACATAGCCGCGCACCTTTTCGAAGGCATCTTCTGCCGTGCCACCCAGAGAGGAATACCAGCCGTGGGTATCGGAATAGCTGCGGTTCTCCGCACTCTCACGTGCCTCAAGATTCTTGCGCGAAAACACGCCGAATTTGAACGACGATCCACCCCAGATGCTGCCCAGTTCGTCGAGGCGCGATTCGATCCAGTAGGTGAAGCTGTCTTTGGCGCCCGCCTGTGTGTACTCGTCCAGCGTCATCGTGGCCAACCGCGAGGCGGGCCAAACAGAGAGAAACTCATCCCACAGTGCGTATTGCTTTTGGAAGTCACTCACTTCAGCGCCTCCTCAACCCTATCCCACCGCTTGTCCTTGACCATCACGAACCGGCAACGGCCCTGCGACAGGTTCGCCCAGAGTTCACCGATCAGGCGGTCATCCTCAGCCCCGTTCCAGCGATCAGCGCCCTTGTACTCCACCGCGAGAATCGGCCCGGGCTGGCCTGCCGAATCGGGCAACTGGCAGAGAAAGTCTGGGTAGAAGCGGCCATCGGCCTTCTGCAAGAAAAATGAACTGCCTTCGCGCCGCACGAGGTTACGCACCCAGAACTGGATGCGGCCCTGCTGCGCCCACATATCCAACTGGCAGGCGCACTCGAATTCTTCCTTGCTGTCGAAGTCGCCGATGCGCCCGTAGAAGTGCTTGCGAAAATCGAAATGACCGAAGCGCCCGTCGTAGTCGCGGCTGGGGGCGTAGGCCTGGGCATGAAACTCAAAGGCGTATTGATCCGTCACTGCCACCCGCGTGGCCGCATCGTCACCGAACAGCGCCTGCTGGAATGCCTTGCCGACCGCCTGCTTGCGCAGTTCACGGATACGCGCCTCGACCAGATTGCGGATCAGAAACTTCTGCAGGTTGGCGCGTGCCAGCGTGAAACCTTCACGGCGCAGCAAATCGGTGAGCCACGCAGCGACAAACGCCTGTTTGCTGGCGTGGGTCAGTGACGGCTCCGGCAGGTTGCGGCACAGCCAGGTGGCGATGCGGACCTCATCCCAGTTTTCGGGTTGATAGACCAGGCCCAGATCGCGCTGCAACTCGGGCAGGAAACGCGACACCATATGACCGCCCTCGTCGATGTCGATCTCGCCCCCTTCCGATACTTTCAGCGCGGCACCCAAGGCCGTCAGGTCATCGGCCGTCGGTGCGGCGTCAAAGGGTGAAAGATCCCACGGATACTCCAGCACCTCCGGGTCATCAAACAGCGCCAATTCGCCTTGTGTGCCCTGCACACGCAAGGCCAGCTGCGGCACGCGGAAACGCTCGCCCAACTCGGCAGGCGTCTGGAAGAATTCAATCGCCGTGGTGCGGCTGACTTCGGCGGCTTCCACAATCGCCGCCGCAGCGGTTTCGGAAGTGACCGACGCCTTGAGGATTTCGGCTTCATCTTCCGTGAGCGGCGTGCTGATCGTCAGCGTGTTGAGCTTGCCGTCCCAACTGACCTTGTCACGCACCGGCTTCGGCACGCTCTTCAAGTCGGGTTTTTCAGACAAGGTAATCGCCACGGGCCGAACGACCACGCGCCCGGCGTGGCCCTCCAGATCCAACCGCGCCTGCTCGGCCTTGGCAGCCGTCACGAACTCGGTGACTTCACGCCGCTCGAAACCGGCACCGGCCACCAGACGATCCCGCAGTGCGCCCGCCGTTTCGGCAAAGTTGCGCGACACCACGAAGGCATAGGACTGATTCAATGCGCGGGCACTGCGATGGCTGGCACCGGGCTGCCGCAACACGCGCCCGAGCAGCTGCTCCACCGCCGTGGCCGACGACAACGAGGCCATGCTCACAAGAATGTAAGCAAACGGGCAGTCCCAGCCTTCGGCCAGCGCCTTCTGGGTGATGACGAACTTCACCGGGCAGGCGGGGTCGGCAATGCCCAGCCTGTAATCGGCATCGATCTGCTCCAGCCCTTTTTCCTCGCCGGTGGCCACCACAATTTCGCTGGCGGGAATGCCGTGGTTGGTGATCAGCTCGTTCTTCACCTTCTCGAAATCCAGCGTCTCTACCCCCGCGCGGCGCGGTTCAGACTGAATCAGCACCAGCGGGCGCAGGTAGGGGGCACCTGCTCGGCGTTCTTCATCCGCCAGCTTGTGCAGGGCATCGCGCCGGCCGATGGCGTCGGCCAGACACTGCTGCCAGTTGGGCTCGGTTTCCAGCACCACCGGCAGCTTGATCATTTCTTCCGCCTTCAACTCGGCGGCAGACACGCTGTGCAGCACGTTGCTGGGCGTGCGCTCCAGATCGGGCGTGGCGGTCAGTTCCATCACGCCGCTGGGGCGGAAGCGCGCCAGCATGTCGAAGGCGAGCTCCGTGCGGCTGTTGTGCGCCTCATCTACCACCACGAAGGGCCGGCGCAGGCGCAGCACGTTGGCCAGGGAATACGGCGTGGTGCGCTCGGCTCCCTCGCCATCGGTCAGCAGCGCGTCGCGCAGCAAAGGCGACAGATTGTCGAAGTGATGCATCAGCGCGCCGCTGGACTGGTACACCTTGCGACACTCTTCCTCTTCCACCTGGAAGGCCTGCCGGGTGGCGACGATGACCGTGGTCGAGGTGTCCAGCGTGGCGCGGGTCACGCTCTTGGCTTCTTCGAGGTCGAGCACCGTGACCGGCCCCGCCTCGCGCAGCGCGGCGTGGTAGGGGTGGCTGCGATCCTTCAATGCCTTGAGGGTCTGCTCGCGGATCGGCTTGCTGGGCACCAGCCACAGGATCACGCTGTGCTCGCAGCGCAGCAGGTGCGTGTTGACCAGTTGAACGCTTTTCGCCGCCAGCCAGGTCTTGCCGCCGCCGGTGGGCACCCGCAGGCAGAAGTACGGCATGTCGGCCGGAAAGCCCGACAGCGGGTGGTACGGGTTGCCGCGCCCCCACAGGCGTTCCGTGGTGGCCGTGAAAGCAATCGAGGGTGACGGCAGTTCGTGGCAGGCTTTGAAATAAGCCTCCACGCTGTCGAGCACTTGCTGTTGATAGATTTTCGGTGCGAATCCGGACATGGCTTACACCTCCAGCGCGTAGGGAGTTTGCTTGAAGGTGATGCCCTCGCGTGCCGCGCGGCCACCCATGCGGTTCGCTGCGGCGTAGATCACTTTCGGGCCGGCGAACTTCGGCAGCACATCGAACACCGGGCCGGTGAGCACGTTGCCGCCCGCGACAGAGCGGTCCTTGAGGATACCGTTGTAGAGCAGGTAGATGGCGCGTCCCTCAAAGATGCCCAGCAGCGGCGAATCGGCGGTGCCGGTGAAGCCGGTGCCGGTCTCGGCGAACCAGACGAACTCGGCCAGCTGCGCGAATGTCACGTCGCGGCGGATTTGACCATCCGCATCGAACAAGGGCTCGGCGGACAGGCGGCAGAACTGGAAGCCGCCGCCCAAGCCCTCGACGGTTTGGCCTTTGGCGTTGGTGTGGCCCTGCGCCACGCGCTTGACGCGCTCGGCGGTGACGTTCTGGGCAATCTTCTCGTCCATTTCGACGAGGATGAAGCGGCGATGGCCGCCGTCCTCGGCGTTTTGCTTCAGGACGGCATGGCCGGTGGTGCCGGAACCGGCGAAGGAGTCGAGAACCAAATCTCCTGGATTGGTCGCAATCTGGATTACGCGTTGAAGAAGTCGCGTCGGCTTCGGCGTGTCGAACGCAGTCTGTGTTCCAAACAGGCTCTGAATTTCCTTCTTGGCCTCATCAGTGTGTCCCACCTCGTCGTGGGGCCACCAAGTCCACGGCACGAATCCTTCAACCTCTGAGAGATAGCGAATAACGCTCGGCTGTGATGACCCACTCTTTCCAAAGTAGATTCGACCCTCAGCTTTCAGCTTCAGAAACTCGCTCTCAATCGTTGACCAGCAGCGCCCTTCAGGCGGCTTAACCTTCTTTCCGGTTGGGGTTTCGATTTCATACATTTGGTTCGGTCTGAACCCTTGTGCTGTCATCGGGATTCCGCGCCATCGTCCTCTTGGATCGTTATTCGGGTTCTTGTAGACCGCCGCCTGCTTCTCATCGATGGGGACACGATTGCGAACCTCTTGGAACTTGGCCGGATTCTTTGCGTATGCAACCAAGTATTCGTGCACGTCGCCGATAGCACCACGATTCTCCCGTGAGTAACGTTTTTGCCAGACGTTGCAGGCGACAAAGTTCGTTGCCCCAAAAATTTCATCCATCAACAACCGCAGCGCCGCCACCTCGTTGTCGTCGATGGACACGAAAATCGCCCCGTCCTCGCGCAGAAACTGCTTCAGCAGCACCAGGCGCGGATACATCATGCACAGCCAGCGGTCGTGGCGATCCAGCGTTTCACCTTCCTTGCCGACCACCTCGCCCAGCCACTTGCGAATCTCCGGGCTGTTGACGTTGTCGTTGTAAACCCAGCCCTCGTTGCCGGTGTTGTAGGGCGGGTCGATGTAGATGCACTTCACCTGCCCGGCGTAGCGCGGCAGCAGGGCCTTGAGCGCGTGCAGGTTGTCGCCCTGCACGATGAGGTTGCCGCTGTCGGCGTCGCCGCAGGAGCGTTCTGGCACCGGCTCCAGCAGGCGGAAGGGCACTTCTTTGTGGTGTTTGACGACGGCTTCTTTGCCGATCCAGTTCAATGTTGGCATTGGCGCCCATCCCCTCAAGCTTTGCGCGATGGCGTCTGGCCATCGCTGCGTTGTTCTTCATCCGCGCCACCCGCACGCACCCAGTCGTCCACCTCGGAAACCTGGAACTTCCACAACCGACCCACGCGGTGCGCGGGCAGCCCCTTGCGGTCGATCCAGCGGTAGATCGAATCGCGCGTGACACCCAGATGCTCGGCAATCTGGTCCACGGATACCCATGGTTCAGCGGTCATGGCAGCGCTCCGGCGGCAGCGGTTCGGGTGGCATAAAGTCGGCTTCAATCGCAAAGGGTGTAATTTATCAGTTTGGCGGGTGATGGGCGAGTGTCCGATGCCCTGGGCATGATCTTTCGCTTGGCTTGCCTGTCGTTCAGCGCGTGAATGGTGGCGTCATCCATCAACGAAGGAACCCTGCGATGAACGCCAAGACCACCGCCCTCGATACCTATCTCGCTAGCGCCGCCGCCATCCACATCAAGTTGACCTGGCTGCGGCAACTGGCCGACGACCATTTCGGCCACGACCCTGAGCCCATCCACTGGGGCCACGTCGGTGACCTCGGGCGGGTGGATCAGGCGCTGGATGACCTGCTGGCGATCTTCGACGGCCCGGTGAAGTGAAGGTGCAGCCATGGACACCCTGCCCAAACTCTCCCCAGCCCAAAGCCTGCTGCTGCGCACCGCTGCCCGCCGTGCCGATGGGCGAGTGATCCCGCCTGACACCCTGCGCGGCGGCGCGCGGGTCAAGGTGCTGACCGCATTGCTGCACCGTGGGTGGATCGAGCCTGCTGCCGACGGCGGCCACCTGCTGACCGACGCGGGGTACGTGGCCATCGGCCAGCAAAGGCACGTGCGGCCGGATGACGTCGAGCCCGTGGATACCACCGACGATCTCCAACTTCTGGAGGGCATCCCTGTGCGCCCCGGCACCAAACTCGCCGCGCTGGTGATGGCGCTGCGCCGACCGCAGGGGGCGACCAGCCTGCAACTGATGCTGGCCACCGGCTGGCAGCCGCACACCGTGCGCGGAGTCATCTCCGGAATGCTGCGAAAGAAGCTGGGGCTGAACGTGGTGCTGGCCCACAACGACAGCGGCGAACGGGTGTACAGGGTGGTGTGATCTGCCGCCAAGGGTGTCCAGTTTCTGGAGGCCCTTGCGCCGCTATCACGGTGGCCGTTCTCTGTGATTTGAGCGGCGAATCAGCCGCAACCCCTTACCCGCATTGAGTTTTCTTCCCTGGCCGTTTCGTGCGGCCGGGTGCAAACCTGCAAACCCGGTACGCACCAAGGTTCGCACCTTCGCCATTTCCCCACTTCCCGCACAGGCCCGCGCTAACGCGGAATTCAGCCCATCGACCCGCGCCGCCAGGTGCGAACCGCAAACCCTGCAAACCTTGTTTTCTGGTCGGACGGTGGCGCAATGCTGCGCTCGCGCCCCCCGTATTGGATTGTGGTCAGGAAGGACCCGTTTTGCCTGTAGCCGTCGATGGGGTCGCAATTCGCGACCTCATGCACGAGAGTGAGGTGAGCATTCCCAATGCTCACCCTCTCTTTAGAGAGGGAACACCGGGAAGCCGGGAACGCGTTGATTTCATTGGGTTTTAATCCTTCCCGGCCGCGCTGGGAACGATTTGCCCCGGGAACGATTTAACCCCTTGTTTTTGCTGGTGTTTAATCGTTCCCACCCCTGAGCTTTCCCGGTGGGAAAGCGGGAAGCCGGGAACGATTGTTTTGGGTGGAAGCCATTACTCGGCAATAGGCCGACCGGCGCTGGAGCGGGTCAGGTGGCCGGTGACGAACACCGCCTGCCCTTGGGCGACCGGGCCATCGGGCACGTCGAGCCACTTCACCAGCTTCGAGCCTTCGGCCATGGCGGTGATCAGCTCACCCTGCGCCAGCAAGGCATCCACCCAGCCGGTGAGCCGATGCTTGCCGATGGCGTGGAAGGCGTCGGGCAGTTCGTGGCGGCGCTCATACAGGCCGTTGCCGCCGGTCTTGGTGTAGGGCTGGCCATCTCGTGCGGCACGGGCGATGGCGGATTTCAGCGCGGGCAACAGGTCATCTGGTTCTGGCCGGATCTGGCGCAGGCGGTCGCTGCAATCGATCAGCAAGCCGCTGGCACCGCGCAAGAAAGTGGTCTCGCGCAGGTTGGCGCGGCCATTGGCCTTGACCACGCCGCCCATCACCACGCGGCCACGCTCAAAGGGTTCGCCCAAGGCTTCGCAGAGCTTCCTGGCCTGATCTTCCTTGGGGTGCCACAGGGTGTATACCGCCCGCATACCATCGACCAAGCCGCCAGTGCCCCGGATCGCCTCGCGGGCCTGCTCAGGCGTGGAGGCCTCGCGCTTGGCAAAGTGGTGCGACACGATGACCGATGCGCCCGTACTGGCCGCCAGCGCCGCCAAGCGCGAGCAGACGAACTGGGCGTTCTCCGGCACGTTCAGGTCCAGCGCGCACAGCGGTTGCAGCGGGTCGAGTACCACCAGGCACAGGCTGGGCATGGCCTTGAGTTGCCGCTCCATATCCAGCCACGCCGCCGTGGTCGCGGGGCCTCGGGTGGCGGGATCGGGCGCAAACAGCGGCACCGCACCACCGGCATCGGGCAGGGGCAGCACGTACAGCCGGTCGGGAATCGGCCCGAGGGCGTTGAGCCGGTTGTGCACCTCGATGGCATCATCCTCGGCGGTGATGTAGATCGCCACGCCATGGCCCGTCAGCGCACCACCGAACAGTGTGGGGGCATTGGTCCAGATGCCATCGAAAGCTGCGACTTCTCGCGTGAGCGCCAGCAGCAGGAACGATTTACCGACTCCGCCCGCAGCGGCGATCAGCGCGGCCTGTGCCTGGGGGAACACGCCTTCGACCAGCCAGCGGCGTTGCTGGGGCTGCCCGTTAAAACGCTCTGCCGCGCGCCAGCGGGTGATGTCCAGCGCCGGGGTGGCGGTGGCCATGTCGGTGACTGGCTGGGAGGCGCGCAGCAGCGCTTTGACATCAAAGCCTTCCGCCACGGCGTCGGCAGCATCCCACTTCGCGGGCTTGTCCTGCGGCACACGAACACGGCGGACCGTGGCCCCGATGCTCGCCAGTTTCTGGATGACGGCAGCGGCATAACGCGCGCCCGCTTCATCGTGATCGGGCCAGACGGCGACCGTCTTGCCTGCCAGCGGCGTCCAGTCGGTCTTGTCGAGGGCTGTGGCCGCGCCACCCATGGCGGTGGTGGCTGTGATGCCCCGTTGCATCAGGGCGTCGGCACACTTTTCACCTTCGACCAGCACCACGGCATCCGCCGCCGCAATCGCAGGCAGGTTGTAGAGCGGACGCGGTTCCGGCATCCGCATCGCCCGCGTCCGCACATCCCAAGGACGGTACTGTTTGCCGGTGGGTGTGTCGTGGCGATAGACGCAGGCCAGCAGGCTGCCATCGGCCGCCAGGTAATCCCATTTGCCGGTGTGCGGGCCGAGATCGTCATACGCACGGCTGGTGTGCACGGCGGGAGCGGAAACCACACGCGGCACCATCAGCCAATCGCCCGCATCTTCCAGCAGATCGCTGAAGTCGGCGGGCAAGTGGTAGCCCCGGGTGCTGGCCCACAGCGCCAGCACATCGCCGGATTCGCCGGTGGCGAAGTCGATCCACAGGCCACGCTTGGGGCCTTCCAGCTCGACCACCAGGCTGTCACCCGGCTCGCCCTGCAGATTGCCGATGTAGAACTGGGCGCCACGCCGTTTGCCGTGCGGAAACAGGTAGAGCAGTACCGACTCCAGCTGATCCAGCAACCGAGCGCGGACTTCATCCTTGTCGTGGCGCGGCACGATGACATCGGCCGCATCGTTGAAATCAAAGAAGGGATGGCGGGCCACGGCGGTGGCTTGTGTTGTGGTCGCCATCATTGCGTGTGCTCCGCACCCAGACGGGTCTTGAACCAGTCGCCATTGGCGCGCACGCAGTAGTAGGCGCGACCGGGGCCGGTGTCCTGGGCATCGGGCACGATCCACAACTGTTCGCGGGCGTCGTAGCGCCAGCTGCCCGGGCCGAACATTTTGTCGAGCATGGCCTCGATGCCGTGTTCTGCAATGTGGGCACGCAGTTGCCGGGTGAGGTTGTCGCGCTGACGGCGTTGGGCGCGGTTCATCGCCAGATGCTTTCGCTGATGGACTGGCCAGCGGTGCAGCGGCGGGTGCGCTGCGCCTCGTGTGCCGACACATCATCCATGCGGTACAGCACCCGGCTGCCCAGCTTGAGGAAGGTGGGGCCATTGCCGGTCATGCGCCAGCGCTCGAGGGTTTTTTCGGAAAGGCCCCAGCGGGCTGCGAGGGTGCGCGGGGTGATCAGTTCGGGCAGCGTGTGTTGCATCGGAATCTCCTGTCGTCGTTGGGGGGACGCTGTCCCGTCGAGAGGGATGTGCGCCCGCAATGAGGAGATTCTTCGCCTGCTGATTTCTGAAGGCAAATGGCCAAAATTCGCTTTTGTGCGAAACGGCCACCAATAGCCCCAAGCGTTACTCTAAATTGCTATCTACGTCGGAGCTTTTTTACAACACTGAATCCGATCTTGAGGTTTTCAGCGGCTGAACGGTGCCCGCAAACCCTCAGCCACCCGCTGCGCCCTGATCGACCTGAACTGTCTCTACGTGGACCATTACACCTGTCTGAACCGTTCTCTATTTTCGACAGGAGTCCACCGTGAATCTGATCCGCCGCAGCAAAAAATCCACCGACGTCAAAGCCAATGCCGAATCCCCTTTGCATGAAATCGGGGATGTCAGCGCCGTGGCGGCGATGTTTGCCCGCCTGCGCCAGCAAAACGCCCAATACGATCAGGCCGTTGCCGCACTGGTCGCGGCCAACCGCATCACCTGTGGCTGGGACAAACCCGCCGAGCCGGAGATGACGCTGACCATCCAGCGCGAGGTGCTGGCCGCTTTGGGCGATACGGACGCACTGGCCCGGTTTGATCAGGAGCACCAGCAGGCACTGGCCCAGGAACAAGCTGCCCGCGTGAAGGCCACGCAGCAGGTGCTGGAAGCGCCGACGCGCGTCAAGGCGCTGGAGCAGTACATCAATGATCTGGCAGGGCAGATGGTGGCTGGGGTGGATGAATCGCTGATCGATCAGGAAATCCGCCGCATCTTCCAGCCCAGCGCGCAGCGGATGCTGGAGGCCGCCAAGACTTTCGTGCAGGCCTGGCGAGAGATGCAGAGTGTGGAGGCGGTGCTGTTGCAACGCGTTCGCCTGACCCACACCCGCGTGACGGGCGACACCTGCACCCGATTCGACCACGAGCTGATCGGACAAACGCGCGATGGCGAGTTGCTGCCGACCTTGATTGCGGGGCTTCCGTATGAAGTGCTGCGTGACCTGAATGATCAGTTCACCCGCACCGACAACGAACTGATCGCGGCACTGGACAACGCCCTGCGCAGCGCGGGCTTCGACGGCTGGGGCCTGAAGGTGTACCACCCCAAGGCCAAAGACGATGAGCGCAGCATCTACGCGCCCGATCCCAATCCGCCGAAGAAACATCTCGACCCCGGCCACGGGCTGTCGACCGTCGTGCGCGTGGATGTGTGAGGGGTGCTGCCTTGGAAATCCAGCCTTCCCGTCAGCGCCTGCCGGATCGTTTCAGGCCGCTGTCGCCGCGCATCGCACCAGGGCCAGAACGTCTGGATCGCCTGCCGGTGCGACAGCAGCCATGGCCACTGGCCGCGCACGCCGCTGACGCACGCCCCGTCACGCCATGGACGGACAACACGGCACCAGCCTCCCCGACGTGGACGACGCCGGGTCGTGAGGCTTTTGCACCGGTGCGGAGGCTGCGCAGCCCGGTACTGCGCCGTCGGGTGCGGGTGTGGTGGGAGCGCTGGCTGCTGGCCGCACTGCGCCTGACCTTTCGGCTGGAGCGCTGGTGGCGGAGACGGCAACGCAAATACCCATGGCAGCGGCAACGAACACGCCGCCGCTGAAAGGGGGCCTTCCTTCAGAGAAACCCATACGGGGGGCGCGAGCGCGCTGCCCCGTCAGCGACAGAACCTGAAACCGGGTTACCACCCGAGGTTACCGGTTACCACCTGATCGAAAGAGCGCGTTTTGACTTGGCTTCTGGTCGCCACAGCGCGTTCATGGACCTGTCTCAACCACAGGAGCAAATAATGACGGACACCCACAACGGCAGCATCTCGGCCCAATTGGCCGCGCTGCCATCCTTATCCATGACTGAGCTCTGGGCGCTGTGGGATCAGCACTTTCCACGGCGGCCCAGCCACCGCAACCGCAATTACGTCGAATCGCGGCTGGCCTACCGCATCCAGGAGCTGGCCTACGGCGCGCTGCCCACCAACATCCGCAAGATGCTGGTTGAGGCCGGTACCAAGCATTCCAAGATCAAGTCAGCCGCCGGTCGCAGCGCGCAAACCCTCCTGATGCCTGGCACCACGCTGATCCGGGAATGGGATGAGCGTGAGTACCGCGTGACGGTCACGCCCGATGGTCTGTATGCCCTGGATGGCCAGGTGTTCAAGAGCCTGTCGGCGGCGGCGCGCCACATCACGGGCACGCGCTGGAACGGGCCGAAGTTCTTTGGTCTGCGCGATGGCAAGGGGAACGGTCAATGAACGCGCCCCTGCTTGCGCCACCGAAACGCTGCGCGGTGTACTGCCGCGTCTCCAGCGACGAACGGCTGGACCAGTCCTTCAACTCCATTGATGCCCAGAAGGAAGCCGGGCACGCCTTCATCAAGAGCCAGAGCCACGAGGGCTGGATCGCCGTGACCGACGACTACGACGATGGCGGTTTCTCTGGTGGCAACATGGAACGGCCCGCCCTGCGCCGCCTGATGGCCGACATCCAGATGGGCAAGGTCGACATCGTGGTGGTCTACAAGATCGACCGGCTGTCGCGCTCGTTAGCCGATTTCGCGCGGATGATCGATGTGTTTGACCGCCACCGGGTCAGCTTCAGCGCCGTCACGCAGCAGATCAACTCGGCCACGTCGATGGGCCGGCTGATGCTCAACGTGCTGCTGTCCTTTGCCCAGTTCGAGCGCGAGGTCACCGGCGAACGCATCCGCGACAAGATCGCCGCCAGCAAGGCCAAGGGGATGTGGATGGGCGGGCCGCTGCCGCTGGGTTATGACGTTGATAACCGTCTGCTGGTGATCAATGAGGTCGAGGCTGCCCTGGTCCGCCGCATCTTCGATGACTTCGTCACCGTGCGCTCAGCCACGTTGATGGCAAAGACCTACGGTGCCGAGGGCGTGGTCACCAAGGGCGGCAAGCCCTTCACCAAGCAGACCCTCTACAAGATGCTGCACAACCGGATGTACCTGGGGGAGATCGTCCACAAGGGGCAGAGTTTCCCCGGCCAGCATCAGGCCATCGTGACGCAGGCGCAGTGGGATGCCGTGCACGCACTGATCGCCACCGATGGCATCGAACGGCGGCGCGAAACCAACGACCGCCAGCGGGAACCGGTGTTGTTGCGCGGCCTGCTGTTCACGTCTGATGGTGAACGGTTGGTGCCCAGCTACACCGTCAAGAAAGGCAAGACCTACCGCTACTACACGCCGAACAAGCACCGGCGCTTCGGCGCGTGGGCCAGCCAGCATGGGCCACTACCGGCGGTGCCCATTGAGGAATTGGTGACCCAGCAGATCGTAGCGGCGCTATCAGCACCGCACATCGTGCAGTCGGTGTGGGATCGGATTCGAACAACCCGCCCAGACCTGTCGGAGCCCGAGGTGGTCTTACCGATGCGAAATCTGGCTGGCCTGTGGCAACAGCTGTTCCCCGTTGAACAGTGTCGACTGGCGCAGTTGCTGATCGAGCGCGTGGTGATTGCCGACAGCGGGCTGGAAATCATCTGGCGCGATCAGGGCTGGCAGGAACTGGCCGGGGAACTGATGCCCGGCAGCATCGGCGCGGAGTTGCAGGAATGGGAACAGCAGGAGGTGGAGGCATGAAGCCGAAAGTGCAGCCATTGGGGGCAGCAATCGCCCGCGAACGCCGGGACGGCGGCCAGGTCAAGCTGTCCACCTTCATCCCGCTGAAGATCAGGAAGCGCGGCGCCAGCAAGGTGGTGGTGCGGCCGGATGGGGCGGTCGAGTCGCCGGGCAAAGTTGCCAGCCAGATCGACCAGCCCTTGCTGGTGGCGCTGACGCGGGCTTTTTACTGGCAGCAACTGCTCGACGATGGGGTGGTCGGCAGCGGGAGCGAGATCGCCCAGCGTGAGGGGTTGCACCACTCGACGGTCAACGAACTGCTCCGCCTGACGCTGCTGGAGCCGGCCATCATCCGGAGCATTCTGGCCGGGCAGCAGCCCCGGTGCATGAGCCTGCTGTGGTTCCAGCGGAATCCGCTGCCGACTGACTGGGTGGCGCAGCGGGAGGTGGTGGCGGGGTTTGACGCCTGAACGGGTTACGAGCCCTCGATCACCCGTGCCACATCACTGCGGCATTCGGCGCATTGGCCCACCAGCAGCAAGTCGCCACCCTTGATGGTGCCGCTGAAATTGGTGATCGTGGTCTCAAAACGGCACTGGCCGCACCAGACGTTGGACAGCAGCCGCTGGCGAATGTCGGCAGGGATGGAATCCCAGCGCTGGCGGGCCGGCTTGGTAAAAGTGGGCAGTGATTCGATGGTCATGGTTCAGCGGACCCAGTGACGGGCGTCCTTCAAGAGCAGCAACAATTGCTGTTCGCGCAGCGGTGACGCGATGAACCCGAACCGGGTGTAGAACCTTGCCGCTTCTTCATCGATGGGGTGGGTCAGCATGGCACGGATGCCGGCCTGTTCGGCAATCAGCATCGTGCGGCGAATCGCGTCCTGCAGCAGGCCAAAGCCTATACCTCGCCCCTGGTCCACCACCGAGACAGCGAGCCTCGCCAGAATCACCACCGGCAACGGGTATTGCCCCATCCCCTTGCGAATGCGCTCCGGCGCCTCCAGCGTGTCGACTTGTCCCACGGTCAGGCTAAAGTAGCCCGCCACGCGGCCATCGTCCTCGGCAACGACAAAGGTCTTGGCCGAGCCACTGCCCTGCGCCTGGCGGGCGTGGCGCAACAGCCAGTCATTCAACGCGGGCTTGCCGCAATCAAAACCTTCCAGCCGATGCTGCGCGGCCAGAGGCTCCGGTGCGCGCAACGTCACTTCGTATCCCAGGGCGCCTTGCGGGCAAACAAATCACACAACCCCTCGTTGGCCTGTTCGGGGCGATCCAGCAGATCCATCAGCGCTTGGTACTGGCTGCCCGAGACCATGAACAGGCGCTGGTCCAGCAGGGTCTGCTCGGCAGCCAGGCACGCGCTGTCGAGGATGAAGTCTGTCAGCGATTTGTGGGCCACCTCGGCGGCACGGCGCAGCACCACCTCCTGTTCGGGGGTAGCGCGCAGCCCAAGTCGGGCGGAGCGGGCGGAAGGCGACGATGCAACAGCAGTCATGGCAGCACCTCTTTTGTGCGATCAATTGCCGCGATGTTAGTACAAGCGACGCACGCTGTCTAGTTGCGCTGATGACCGCTGTGCTTAGTTGACGATGAACCGCCGCGCGTAAGTTGTTGATTTTGCGAGAGCCCCATCTGCGCCTACCCGCAGGCCAAACGGAGAATAGAGACGGCGCTGGCTGAGAAAGTGGCCGATTTCGGGCGTTTCGGCTGATGGCCACCCGCAGCACATGTAGCCGGAACCCCGCGTGGCGCGGGGATTTCAGGCAAGAAAAAGGGCTCGGAGACTATCCGAGCCCTTGTGTATGGTGGAGGTGAGGGGAATCGAACCCCTGTCCAGAACGCCTCCAGATTGCTGGAATTACAACCATGGAAACCATTATGGGGGCAGGGGAGCGGTTTTTCAACCGCCGTTCGTCGGCTGGCGCTCAGGCCTCGCGCTCGGCAGCCAGCAGACGTTCGCAGTAGCGGGCGATCAGGTCGACTTCGAGGTTGACCTTGCTGCCCGGCTGCAGGCGGTTCAGGGTGGTGTTTTCCAGCGTGTGCGGGATCAGGTTGATGGTGAAGTCGGTGCCCTTGACCTCGTTGGTCGTCAGGCTGGTGCCATCAACCACGATCGAACCCTTGCGCGCGATGAACTTGGCGATTTCCTTCGGTGCCCGGATTTCGAGCAGGCGATTGTCGCCGACCGGGTCGAAACGCAAGACTTCGCCGACGCCGTCGACATGGCCGGAAACCAGGTGGCCGCCGATCACGTCGTTGAGGCGCAGCGCCTTTTCCAGATTGACCGGGCCCGGGGCATCGAGGCCGACGGTGCAGGACAGCGTCTCGGGCGACACGTCGACCTGGAAAGCACTGCCTTCCTTGCCGACCACGGTCAGACAGACGCCGTTGTGGGCAATCGAGTCGCCGAGGGCGACATCGTCGATGTTGAGCCGGCCGGCTTCGACCGTCAGGCGGTAACCGACTTCGCGCGGCGTGAGTTTGGTGATGCGGCCAACCGCCGCGACAATTCCAGAGAACATGGCAGGATCCGGGGTGGGGAAAATGGCGACTTTATCACGCCAGCCAGGCCAATTCCCTGCCTAGAGTGTGGTTTCGATACCGTATTTTTTTGCCACGGTGACGTAGAGCTGGCGTGCCGAGACCACCTTCGGACTTTTGCGGTCCTTGCGCTGCGCCCGCTGCAGGTAGTCGAAAGCCCGTTCGGCGAGCGTGGGACTCCAGCCCTTCTGGTCCATCAGGGTATAGATGGCCTTGGCCGCGTTGACCAGGAACTGCAGGTTGGGCACCTGATCGGCGGCCTGCATCAGGAGGTGTACCGAACCTTCGAAATCGCCGGCGCGCGCCGCCATGACGCCCTTGTTGTTGAGCTCGACGATCTCGCGACCGACCTGTTCGAGCAGCGCCTTGCCGGCATCCGGACGTCCGGTCTTGGCGAAGACATCGGTGATGTGACCGATCAGGTGAGTGTCTTCGTGGTTTTCGGCGGCGACCTGGCGCATGATTTTTTCCGCGTCCGCCGGCTTGCCGGTCGCATAGCAGGCGTGCGCCAGATCGATGGCCAGGCGCTGCGAAACGCCGCGGCCCTTGCTGTAGCTTTCGGCTTCGACCTCGCCCTGCAGCGACAAGGCGTGATCGACCAGTTGCTTGGCCTTCTCCGGGGCCCCTTCGGCTTCCAGGCAGAGGCTCTCGCTGACCAGCGCGGCCAGTTCGGCCTGCTTGTCGCCGCGCAATTCGCGCTTCATCTCGGCCGTCACCTTGCGCGACGCCTCGACATCGCCACGTTCGACCAGAACCCGCGACAGGTTGGCGAAATCGTCCACGGTGCGCAAACTGGAACCCTTGCTGCGGGCGATGACCTTGCTATAGGCCTTCTCCGCGGCCAGCAAGTCCTTGTTGCGGGCGGCAATGTCGCCGACCAGCCGTTGCCGCAAGGTATTGTGCGGCGACACATCGGCGGCGCGCTGCAACACGGCCTGGGCTTCCTTCAACTTGCCCTGGGCTTCGTGTACCGAGGCCAGGAAGTCGTAGGCCGAAAGAAAATCCGGCGCTTCCTGCAAGACCTGCTCGGCCAGCTGCTCGGCTTCGTCAAGCGCGTTGCGGTCGCGCAGCGCGGTCGCCAGCCCCATCTTTGCCCAGGGCGCGATCCGTCCTTCGAGCACGCGCCGGTAAACGGCTTCGGCCTCGGTGGTCTGGCCCAGTTGATGCAGCAACTCCCCCTTGAACCGCAAGGCATCGAACTGATACATCGGCTGCTGCTGGATGACCCGGTCGCAGGCGGCGATGGCCTCGTGCAGTTCGCCGCGTTCGATCTGCTCGTAAATCTTGCGCAATACATGTTTCTTGTAGATCGACCGCACCAGCCGCGCCTGCAACTGCTCGGAGGTAAACGGCTTGATCAGGTAGTCGTCCGGCGACAGTTCGGCCAGCGCCACCACGTTGGTGTAGCTGCGTTCGCTGGAAATGATCATGTACACCGTCGCCAGCGGAATCAGGTGGGCGTGACGCAGTTCCTCGAGCAACTGCTGGCCGTCGCGGCCGTCGTCGAGCACGAAATCGGACAGGATGATGTCGAAACGGTTGCCCTTGACCTGGCGGATGACCTCTGCCGAACTGCCGGCGCCGTGCACCGCGGTGACGCCGAGCGCACCGAGCATCAGCCGCAACGAATCGCGCGCCGGCGAGTGCCGGTCGACGATCAGTACGCGCTTTTTGGTCAGCGACTGCTGCAGGACGAGGAGCATCTCCTCATCGTCAAGCGCGCCAAGGCTGTTGCCTGCTGGTGTGTTCATTTCGGCAAATTACTTGAGTTCATCATGCAGGGCAAGACGCGCCCAGCACCTTCCGCCTGTTGCCAGGCTAAGCCTGTGATTTTTCAGCAAGCTGACGTAAAATCGCCGGTCCCATACTGCGCCGCAACATTCCCATTCCGATGCTCTACCCCACCCGTTTCGATGTCATCGTTGTCGGCGGCGGCCATGCCGGCACCGAAGCTGCGCTCGCCGCAGCCCGGTCGGGTGCGAACACGCTGTTGCTGACGCACAACCTCGACACACTCGGGGCGATGAGCTGCAACCCGTCGATCGGCGGCATCGGCAAGGGCCATCTGGTGCGCGAAGTCGATGCACTGGGCGGCGCGATGGCGGCAGCCACCGACGAAGCCGGCATCCAGTTCCGCATCCTCAACGCCTCGAAGGGCCCGGCCGTCCGCGCCACCCGCGCCCAGGCCGACCGCGTGCTGTACAAGCAGGCAATCCGCACACGCCTGGAGAACCAGCCGAACCTGACCATCTTCGCGCAGGCCTGCGACGACCTCATCGTCGAGGGCGACAAGGTGTGCGGCGCCGTCACCCAACTGGGCATCCGCTTCCTGGCCGAGGCCGTCGTGCTCACCGCCGGCACCTTCCTCAACGGCAAGATCCACGTCGGCCTGGAAAACTACACCGGCGGACGCATGGGCGATCCGCCGTCGGTGTCGCTGGCCGCGCGGCTGAAGGAACTGAACCTGCCGCAAGGCCGCCTGAAGACCGGCACGCCGCCGCGCCTGGACGGCAAGACCATCGACTTCTCGGTGATGGAAGAACAGCACTCGGACGATCCGCTGCCGGTGTTTTCCTTCCTCGGCAACGCGGCGCAGCACCCGCGCCAATTGCCGTGCTGGATCACCGAGACCAACGAGAAAACGCACGACATCATCCGCAGCGGACTGGACCGCTCGCCGATGTACACCGGCGTCATCGAGGGCGTCGGCCCGCGCTACTGCCCGTCGATCGAGGACAAGATCCACCGCTTCGCCGACAAGACCCAGCACAACGTCTTCCTCGAACCGGAAGGCCTGACCACGCACGAGATCTACCCGAACGGCGTGTCCACCAGCCTGCCCTTCGACATCCAGTTGGCACTGGTGCGCTCGATCCGCGGCATGGAGAACGTGCATATCCTGCGCCCCGGCTACGCCATCGAATACGATTTCTACGACCCGCGCGGCCTCAAGGACACACTGGAGACCAAGGCCATCAACGGCCTGTTCTTCGCCGGCCAGATCAACGGCACCACCGGCTACGAGGAAGCGGCGGCGCAAGGCCTGCTCGCCGGCATCAACGCGGTGAATTACGTCAAGGGCCGCGACGGCTGGCGCCCGAAACGCAACGAGGCCTATCTCGGCGTGCTGGTCGACGACCTGATCACGCGCGGCGTCTCCGACCCCTACCGGATGTTCACCAGCCGAGCCGAATACCGGCTGAGCCTGCGCGAGGACAACGCCGACCTGCGCCTGACCGAACAGGGCCGGACGCTCGGCCTGGTCGACGACATCCGCTGGGACGCTTTCTGCCGCAAACGTGACGCCATTGCCGCCGAACAGGAGCGCTTGAAGGCGACCTGGGTCAATCCCAAGATCGTTCCGGCCGACGACAGCGTCCGCGTGCTCGGCAAGGCCATCGAGCATGAATACAACCTGTTCGACCTGCTGCGCCGTCCGGAAGTCACTTACGCCAGCCTGCTGACCCTGCCCGGCGCTGGCGAAGGACAGAGCGACCCGCAGGTCGTCGAGCAACTCGAGATTTCCGCCAAGTATCAGGGCTACATCGACCGCCAGGCCGAGGAAGTGGCCAAATCGGCCAGCTACGAGAACACGCCGCTGCCGGCCGATCTCGACTACTCGACGGTGGCCGGCCTGTCGAACGAAGTGAAGCAGAAGCTCAAGCTGCACCAGCCGCAGACCATCGGCCAGGCCTCGCGCATCCAGGGCGTGACGCCGGCGGCGATCTCGCTGCTGCTGATCCACCTGAAACGCTTCAAGCTGTCGCAAGCCGCATGAGCACGATCAGCCTCGCCAGCGGCCTAGCCGAACTCGGCCTCGACCTGCCCGACACCACCCAGCAGCAACTGCTCGCCTTCCGCGACCTGCTGCTCAAGTGGAACAAGACCTACAACCTGACCGCGCTGCGCGATCCGGACCAGGCCATCTCGCATCATCTGCTCGATTCACTGGCCATCCTGCCGCACGTCGGCGACGGGCCACTGCTCGACGTCGGTTCCGGCGGCGGCCTGCCCGGCATCCCGCTGGCCATCGCCCGGCCGCAACTGTCGGTGCGCATGGTCGACACCGTGCAGAAGAAGGCGACCTTCCTGCAGCAGGCGGCGATCCAGCTCGGGCTGAAGAACGTCGCCGTCAACCACGCGCGGGTCGAGGAATTGACCGGCCAGTACGCGCAGATCAGTTCGCGCGCTTTCGCCGAACTGAAGCTTTTTGTTGAACTGACACGTCATCTGCTGGCACCCGGCGGGTGCTGGCTGGCGATGAAAGGCGTGCGTCCCGACGACGAGATCGCCGCCCTGCCGGCCGACATCGTTGTCGACCGCATCCTGCCCTTGTCCGTGCCCGGACTGGACGCCGAAAGACATCTGATCATCCTGAAAGCGGGCCAATGAAAGTACTCGCCATCACCAACCAGAAGGGCGGCGTCGGCAAGACGACCACCGCCGTCAACCTCGCCGCCTCGCTCGGGGCCGAAGGTCAACGCGTGCTGCTGATCGACATGGATCCGCAGGGCAACGCCACGACCGGCGCCGGCATCACCAAGAAGGAAGCGTTGCCGACCGTCTATCAGTTGCTGATCGGCGCTGCCTCGCTGGTCGAGGTTTGCATCAAGACCGAGTTTGCCTTCGACATCCTGCCGGCCAACCGCGAACTGGCGGGCGCCGAAGTCGAACTGATCGAGCTCGACCAGCGCGAATACCGACTCAAGAACGCGTTGCAGCAGAATCACGACGAGTACGATTTCGTCCTCATCGACTGCCCGCCGGCGCTCAACATGCTGACGGTCAATGCGCTGGTCGCCGCCGATTCGGTCCTGATCCCGATGCAGTGCGAGTACTACGCGCTCGAAGGCCTGTCCGACCTGGTCGAGACGCTGCGCAAGGTGCGTCACCACCTGAATTCGCGGCTCGAGGTCGAAGGCCTGCTGCGGACCATGTACAACGGCCAGAGCACGCTCACCCAGCAGGTCTCGAACGAACTCGAGAGCCACTTCGGCGACAAGGTCTACAAGACCATCGTGCCGCGTAACGTCCGCCTGGCCGAAGCGCCGTCGTACGGCAAGCCGGTCATCGCCTTTGACAAAAATTCGAAGGGTGCGCTGGCCTACAGCGCACTCGCCCAGGAAATTCTCGAAAGGGTCGCCAAATGATCAAGATGAAGGGACTCGGCCGCGGCCTCGACGCGCTGCTCGCCGGCAGCGATGCCAAACCCGAAGACGAACTGCGCAATCTGCCGGTGGACCGCCTCAAGCCCGGCAAATACCAGCCGCGCACGCAGATGGACCCGGCGTCGCTGGCCGAACTGGCCAGCTCGATCAAGGCCCAGGGCGTGATGCAGCCGATCCTGGTGCGCGCCGTCGACAAGACGCCGGGCGCCGAGCGCTACGAGATCGTCGCTGGCGAACGCCGCTGGCGCGCCGCCCAGCAGGCCGGCCTGAGCGAAGTACCGGTGCTGGTGCGCGGCATCCCCGACGAGCAGGCGCTGGCGATGGCGCTGATCGAGAACATCCAGCGCGAGAATCTCAATCCGCTGGAAGAAGCCCAGGGCCTGCAGCGCCTGATCGACGAATTCGGCCTGACCCACCAGCAGGCCGCCGACGCCGTCGGCCGTTCCCGCCCGGCTGCATCCAACCTGCTGCGCTTATTGCAACTCGCCGCACCGGTGCAGGAACTGCTGATGACCGGCAAGCTCGACATGGGCCACGCCCGTGCCCTGCTGCCGCTGCCTGGCGCCCAGCAGGTCGCGGTGGCCCAGCGCATCGTCCAGAAGGGCTTGTCGGTGCGCGAGGCCGAACGTCTCGTCCAGCAGATCGTCAATCCGCCGAAACAGACTGCCGCGCCGCCGGTCGACCGTGACCTGCTGCGTCTGCAGGAAGAAATTTCCGACGCTGTCGGGGCCGCCGTCGCCATCCGCAGCAACAAGAAGGGCGCCGGCAGGATCACCATCGAATTCGGCAACCTCGACCAGCTTGAAGGCATCCTCGGACGGCTTCGTTAAGCGGGTTTGGGGACATGCTGCATTGCGGTAAACCCTTAATTTTCATTGACGGTATTTTTTGAAGTCTTGTATCATTTAGGTCTGTGTGGCACCGCCGGTCAAGGAATGCATGACACCATGTTGAGAGCGATATATCTGCAACTTGGTGCAGCGTTGATAACTGCAATCCTGGCCGGTGCAATCGTGGGTACGCGGGGGCTGGTTTCGGTTGGGTTTGCGGCAGTGGCCGCGATACTTCCCAACCTTTTCTTTGCCGTCCGGCTGACGATGTTGAAAAACCGCCCCGGTGCATCCTACGCGGCGAATTTCTTCATCGGTGAGTTCCTCAAGATTGCGGCCACCATCGGAATTCTGGCAATCGCCATCAAGGGATATCCCGAGATGCACTGGCCGAGCTTGCTGATCGGCCTGGCGATTGTCTTGCATGCTGGTTTTTTAGCCTTTTGGAAGAAATGAACATGGCCGCAGGTAGCGCAGCACCAACATCTGGCGAGTACATCGTCCACCACTTGACCCACCTGAATTCCACCGGTCACGCCCAGAAGTCCGTGATCGACTGGTCCGTGATCAACATCGACACGATGTTCTACTCCATCGTGCTTGGCCTGGTCACCATCTTCGTGCTCTGGCTGGCCGCCCGCAAGGCCACCTCCGGCGTTCCGGGCCGCTTCCAGGCCGCCGTCGAAATCCTGGTCGAAATGGTTTCCGATCAGGCCAAGGGCATCATCCACAGCGCCGAATCCCGCAAGTTCGTCGCACCGCTCGCACTGACGGTCTTCGTCTGGATCTTCTTCATGAACGCGATGGACCTGCTGCCGGTCGATCTGCTGCCGAAGATCGGTGAAATGATGGGCATCCACTACCAGCGCGTGGTCGCCACCGCCGACCTCAACGCAGCCCTCGGCATGTCGCTCGGCGTGCTGCTCGTCTGCCTCTACTACAACATCAAGATCAAGGGTCTCGGCGGCTGGATTCACGAACTCTTCACCGCGCCGTTCGGCAGCCACCCGCTGCTCTACCCGGTCAACTTCGTCATGCAGATGATCGAATTCGTCGCCAAGACCGTTTCCCACGGCATGCGACTGTTCGGCAACATGTACGCCGGCGAACTGGTGTTCATGCTGATCGCCCTGCTCGGCGGCACCGCCACCGTCTTCGGTTTCGTCGGTCACGTCATCGCCGGTTCGATCTGGGCCATCTTCCACATCCTGATCATCACACTGCAAGCCTTCATCTTCATGATGCTGACGCTGGTCTATGTCGGTCAGGCCCACGAAGCACACTAAGAAATACCCAACAGATTTAACGTAGTAACCCTGTTTTAGCTTTACCTTTTCATTACTTAAACTTAGCAAGGAGTTGTCATGGAACACGTTCTCGGTTTTGTTGCTCTGGCTGCCGGCCTGATCATTGGTCTGGGCGCTATCGGTGCCTGTATCGGTATCGGCCTCATGGGCGGCAAATACATTGAAGCATCGGCTCGCCAGCCGGAGCTGATGAACGCCCTGCAGACCAAGATGTTCCTGCTGGCCGGTCTGATCGATGCCGCCTTCCTGATCGGCGTCGGTATCGCCATGATGTTCGCCTTCGCCAACCCGTTCCAACTGGTTTAATTGATCCTCTTCGATCAACCCTTTAGAAGAGGACTAGAACCGTGAATCTGAACGCAACGTTGTTTGCACAGCTCGTTGTGTTCTTCATTCTGGCGTGGTTCACGATGCAATTCGTGTGGCCGCCCATTGTGAAGGCGCTCGACGAGCGTGCGAAGAAGATCGCGGATGGTCTGGCTGCTGCTGAACGCGGCAAGCAAGATCTCGAACTGGCCACCAAGCGTTCCACGGATGCCCTCCGTGAAGGCAAGGAAAAGGCTGCCGAACTGATCGCCAACGCTGAAAAGCGCGGCGCCCAACTGATCGAGGAAGCCAAGGCGAACGCCAAGGCCGAAGCCGACCGCATCGTCGCCGGTGCCAAGGCTGAAATCGAGCAGGAGGCCGTCCGTGCCAAGGAACAGCTGCGCGAACAGGTCGCTGCCCTGGTGGTCACCGGCGCCGAGCAGATTCTGCGCCGCGAGATCAACGCCCAGGCTCATTCCGACATTCTGGCCACGATCAAACAGGATCTGTAAAGCTTATGGCTGAATCCGTCACCATCGCTCGCCCCTACGCCGACGCCGCTTTCAAGCTGGCCAAGGAAAGCGGGGCCCAGGGCATCTGGTCGCAGCGCCTGCAAAGGCTGGCGCTGATCGCCCAGGACGGGGACATGGCTCAGGTCATGGGCAATCCCCGGCTCTCCGCTGAACAGATTGCAGAATTGTTCATTTCGCTGTCTGACGACAACGACCCGATTCTCGCCAATTTCGTTCGTACCCTCGCAGAAAACCGGCGTCTCGCACTCCTGCCGGAGATTTCCCGGCTTTTCGATCTGGCCCGCAGCCAGGAAGAAGGGGTCCAGGAGGCGGTGGTGTACTCCGCATTCCCGATTGACGATGCCCAGGTCGCTGCCTTGATGCAGCAACTGGAACCCCGCTTCGGAACCCGCCTGACCGCCCGCGTCGAAGTCGACGCGAGCCTGATCGGTGGTGTGCGGGTCACCGTCGGTGACCAGATGCTGGATGCTTCAGTCCGCGGCAAACTCGACGCGATGGCCGTGGCACTGAACAACTAGGAGATTTTCATGCAGTTGAATCCTTCCGAAATTTCTGAACTGATCAAGAGCAAGATCCAGAACCTGCAAGGCGCATCGGAAGTGCGTACGCAGGGCACCGTGGTATCCGTCACCGACGGTATCTGCCGCGTGCATGGCTTGCAGGACGTCATGCAAGGTGAAATGCTGGAATTCCCCGGCAACACCATCGGCATGGCACTCAACCTCGAGCGCGACTCCGTCGGCGCCGTTATCCTGGGCGAATACGAGCACATCTCCGAAGGCGACGTCGTCAAGACGACCGGTCGCATTCTGGAAGTGCCGGTCGGTCCGGAACTGCTTGGCCGCGTGGTCAACACCCTCGGTCAGCCGATCGACGGTAAAGGTCCGATCAACGCCAAGGAAACCGACAAGCTGGAAAAGGTCGCCCCGGGCGTCATCTGGCGTAAGTCCGTTTCGCAGCCGGTGCAGACCGGTCTGAAGTGCGTCGACTCGATGGTTCCGGTTGGCCGCGGCCAGCGCGAACTGATCATCGGCGACCGCCAGACGGGCAAAACCGCCGTTGCTGTCGATGCGATCATCAACCAGAAGGGCAAGAACCTGTTCTGCGTTTATGTCGCCGTCGGCCAGAAGGCTTCCACCATCGCCAACGTCGTGCGCAAGCTCGAAGAACACGGCGCCATGGAATACACCATCGTCGTTGCTGCTTCCGCTTCGGAATCGGCCGCACTGCAGTACCTGGCACCGTACGCCGGCTGCACGATGGGCGAGTACTTCCGCGACCGTGGCCAAGACGCACTGATCGTTTATGACGATCTGACCAAGCAGGCCTGGGGCTACCGTCAGGTTTCCCTGCTGCTGCGCCGTCCGCCGGGCCGTGAAGCCTACCCGGGCGACGTCTTCTATCTCCACTCCCGCCTGCTGGAACGCGCTGCCCGCGTGTCCGAAGAATGGGTCGAGAAGTTCACCAACGGCGAAGTCAAGGGCAAGAGCGGTTCGCTGACCGCCCTGCCGGTGATCGAAACCCAGGCCGGTGACGTTTCCGCTTTCGTTCCGACCAACGTGATCTCCATCACCGACGGTCAGATCTTCCTGGAAACCGACCTCTTCAATGCCGGTATCCGTCCCGCGATCAACGCCGGTATCTCGGTGTCCCGCGTCGGTGGCGCTGCCCAGACCAAGCTGATCAAGAAGCTCGGCGGCGGTGTCCGTCTGGCCCTGGCCCAGTACCGCGAACTGGCTGCCTTCGCGCAGTTTGCTTCCGATCTGGACGAAGCGACCCGCAAGCAGCTCGAGCGCGGCCGTCTGGTCACCGAACTGATGAAGCAGCCGCAGTACGCTCCGATGAGCATCTCCGAAATGGCCGTCACGCTGTACGCAGCCGACAAGGGCTACTTCGACGATGTCGAAGTCAAGCGCGCACTCGAATGCGAAAAGGCCATGATCAGCTACCTCAAGGCCAACCACGCCGAAGTCATGAACACCATGGAATCGTCGGCTGACCTGAGCGGCGATACCGAAAAGGCACTGGCTGCCGGCATCCAGGCTTTCAAGAGCACCTGGGCCTGATCTTAGGAGAACGCCATGCCTAGCGGCAAGGAAATTCGCAACAAGATCAAGAGCGTAGAAAACACGCGCAAGATCACCAAGGCCATGGAGATGGTGGCCGCATCCAAAATGCGCAAGGCGCAGGACCGGATGCGGGCTGCCCGCCCCTATGGCGAGAAGATCCGGCGTGTGGCCAGCAACCTGTCGCACGCGCTGACCGAGTACAAGCATCCGTTCCTCGAAAAGCGCGAGCAGAAGGCCATTGGTATCGTCCTCGTCACCTCCGACAAGGGCCTCTGCGGTGGTCTGAACTCCAACGTCCTGCGCCTGGTTCTGGGCAAGATGAAGGAACTCGACAGCCAGAAGATCAGTTTCCAGGCGACCTGTATTGGTAACAAGGGTCTGGGTTTCATGCAGCGCGCCGGTGCGAAGGTTGTCTCGCACGTGGTCGGGCTGGGTGACACCCCGCACCTGGAAAAGCTGATCGGCCCGCTCAAGATCCAGCTCGACGCCTACATGAAGGGCGAAATCGACGCGCTGTACATCGGCTACACCCGCTTCATCAACACGATGAAGCAGGAACCGGTTTTCGAAAAGCTGCTCCCGCTGGCTGACGACGTCGTCAAGACCGATCATCAGCCGGGTTGGGACTATGTCTACGAGCCGGAAGCCCAGCCAGTTATCGACGATCTGTTGATCCGCTATGTCGAAGCTTTGATTTACCAGGCCGTGGCTGAAAACATGGCCTCCGAGCAGTCTGCCCGGATGGTCGCCATGAAGTCTGCTTCCGATAACGCCAAGAACGTCATCGGTGAATTGAAGCTGGTCTATAACAAGGCCCGTCAGGCCGCGATTACCAAGGAACTCTCGGAAATCGTCAGCGGCGCCGCCGCAGTCTGACGCAAGCGCGAAGCTTTTAATTATTGGGGATTTGAATATGAGTCAAGGTTCCATCGTTCAGTGTATCGGCGCAGTTGTGGACATCCACTTCCCGCGCGACGCGATGCCGAAGGTCTACGACGCACTCAAGCTTGACGCCTCCGAAGAAAATGGCATGGTTGAAGCCGGCCTGACCTTCGAAGTGCAGCAGCAGCTGGGTGACGGCGTCGTCCGCACCATCGCCATGGGTTCATCCGACGGCCTGCGCCGCGGCATGAAGGTTAACAACAGCGGCGCCGGCATTTCCGTGCCGGTCGGCATGGGCACGCTGGGTCGCATCATGGACGTCCTCGGCCGTCCGATCGACGAAGCCGGCCCGATCGACAGCACCGAGCTGCGCGAAATCCACCAGGCTGCACCGAAGTTCGACGAACTGTCGTCGTCCGTCGATCTGCTTGAAACCGGCATCAAGGTTATCGACCTGATCTGCCCGTTCGCCAAGGGCGGCAAGGTCGGCCTGTTCGGCGGCGCCGGCGTCGGCAAGACCGTCAACATGATGGAGCTGATCAACAACATCGCCAAGCAACACTCGGGTCTGTCCGTGTTTGCCGGTGTTGGTGAGCGTACCCGCGAAGGTAACGACTTCTATCATGAAATGAAGGACTCCAACGTTCTCGACAAGGTCGCGATGGTGTTCGGTCAGATGAACGAACCCCCGGGCAACCGTCTGCGCGTCGCGCTGACCGGTCTGACCATGGCCGAGCGTTTCCGTGACGACGGTCGTGACATCCTGTTCTTCGTCGACAACATCTACCGCTACACCCTGGCCGGTACCGAAGTGTCCGCACTGCTGGGCCGCATGCCTTCCGCCGTGGGCTACCAGCCGACGCTGGCCGAAGAAATGGGCCGTCTGCAAGAGCGTATCACCTCGACCAAGGTTGGCTCGATCACCTCCATCCAGGCCGTTTACGTGCCTGCCGATGACTTGACCGACCCGTCGCCGGCTACCACCTTCCTGCACTTGGACTCCACGGTCGTGCTGTCGCGTGACATCGCCTCGCTGGGTATCTACCCGGCCGTCGATCCGCTCGACTCCACCTCCCGCCAGCTCGATCCGCAGATCGTTGGCGAAGAGCACTACTCGGTCGCCCGTGCCGTGCAGATGACGCTGCAGCGCTACAAGGAACTGCGCGACATCATCGCGATTCTGGGTATGGACGAACTGTCGCCGGAAGACAAGCTGGCCGTCAGCCGCGCCCGTAAGATCCAGCGCTTCCTGTCGCAGCCGTTCCACGTTGCCGAAGTCTTCACCGGTTCCCCGGGCAAGTTCGTTCCGCTCAAGGAAACCATCAAGGGCTTCAAGGGCATCGTCAGCGGCGAGTACGATCATCTGCCGGAACAGGCCTTCTACATGGTCGGCGGCATCGAAGAGGCTGTCGAAAAGGCGAAGACGCTGCAGTAATGCAGCTTCAGCATAGGAGCCAGTAATGGTTATGACCGTTCATTGTGATGTCGTCAGTGCCGAAGAATCGATTTTCTCCGGCCTGGTGGAAATCGCAGTGTTCCCCGGCGAAGCCGGGGAACTCGGCATCCTGCCGCAACATACCCCGTTGCTGACCCGCATCAAGCCCGGCACCATCCGTCTCAAGGTGCCGGACCAGAGCGAGTTTGAACTGGTGTATGTCTCCGGTGGCATGCTGGAAGTCCAGCCCGACATGATTACCGTGTTGGCGGACACCGCGATTCGCGCCCACGACCTGGACGAAGCCAAGGCCCTCGAGGCCAAGCGTCACGCCGAAGAAGCTCTGGCCAACCGCCAGGCCGAAATGGACTACGCGGCCGCCGAAGCCGAACTGGCCCAGGCAATCGCCCAGCTGCAGGCAATCCAGCGCCTGCGCAAGCATACCCACTGAGAATTTCCTTCCCAGTCAAAAAAGGCAGCCTCGGCTGCCTTTTTCTTTTCCTGCCTGCCTTGCTTTGATCAGCCCCCGAGTCGGGCAATACGCTTTTCCAGGCGGGCCATTTCATCGCGCAAGGCATCGACATCGCGGATGAATTCGCCGGCGGCGGCCGGGGACACGAGCAGGCCGGCTTCCTCGGTCGCATATTCGACCAGATTGCCGGACAGGCGCCCCGCACCGCTACGCATTTCATGGATCAGCCGGCTGCCGGCCAGCGACAGCCGACGGGCCGGAATATCGCCGATGACCGCCGCCAGATCGCCCTCGATATCCCAGCGCAGATTGCGGAAAACGAAAGCCAGGGTCTCGGCAACGTCGGCCGAACCGCTCAGGCGCGCCGACGACATCACGCTTTCCCGCTCAAGCAGCAGTTTGGCCGGAAAGTCTTCGTTCAATTCTATGGTCACGTCGGGGTCGCCGCTCTGCTCGGCCACCTGCAACAACCCCCGGCCGTCGATGCACAACGTCAGGGCCAACGGTCCGGCCTGCAGGCAGACGTGGGCACCGGCATGACGCCGCAGCCGTTCCGTGGCCCAGGGCGAAGCACCCAGCACATGGTTCACGGGTTTGACGATCAAGGCTTCAAGTTGGCTCATCGCTGACCCGAAATTAGAACTTGAAACCCCGATGCAGGGCGACGACGCCCAGCGCCATGTTGAAATATTCGACCTTCTCGAAACCGACGCCTTCCATCATGGACTTCAGGCTTTCCTGATCCGGATGCATGCGGATCGACTCGGAGAGATAGCGATAGCTGTCGGCATCCTTGGTAACCATCTGGCCGATCCGGGGAATCACCTGGAAGGAGTAGAAATCGTAGGCCGGGGCCAGCGGCTCCCAGATACGGGAAAATTCGAGCACCAGCAGGCGGCCGCCGGGACGCAGTACCCGGCGCATTTCCGCCAGCGCCTGATCCTTGTGCGTCATGTTGCGCAGGCCGAAAGCCACGGTGACGCAATCGAACCAGTCGTCGGGGAAGGGCAGCTTCTCGGCGTCGCATTGCGCCACCGGCAGCATGTAACCCTTGTCGGTCAGGCGGTCACGGCCGCGTGCCAGCATCGCGTTGTTGATGTCGGTAAGCCAGACTTGACCGGTTTTACCGACCCGTTTGGCGAAAGCCAGCGACAGGTCGCCGGTACCACCGGCCACGTCAAGGACGCGCGAGCCTTCGCGGACACCGCTGCGCTGGATGGTGAATGCCTTCCAGAGGCGATGCATGCCGCCCGACATCAAGTCGTTCATCAGGTCGTAACGACTGGCGACGGAATCGAAGACGCCACGGACGCGGCGGGCTTTTTCCTGTTCGGCGACCGATTCGTAGCCGAAATGCGTTGTTTCTTTGTTCATGGCGATCAGTGGTGATGGCTGCAGGATGAACCGCCGGATTTCGGCGTGGTGTCGATATCGCGGGAAGCCCCCTGGGCCTCCAGCAGGCGCAGGTATTCCGCCCACAGCTCGTCATGATGGACGGCGAGGTTGTACAGCAGGTCCCAGGTGTACAGGCCACTGTCGTGACCGTCGGAGAAAACCAGTTTCAAGGCATAGGTGCCGGCGGGTTCGATGGCCAGCAAGTCGACGTTGCGCTTGCCGACCTGCAGGGTTTCCTGGCCAGGCCCATGCCCCCGTGCTTCGGCAGACGGGGTGAACACCCGCAGGTATTCGAAATCGAGACGATACGACTGGTCGCCGTAGCCCAGTTCGAGAACTCGGCTAAGCTTGTGCAGACGGATGACATCCGGGATCGGGGTGTCCTTTTCCATGCCGGCCATAATTTCCTCCATGCCAGACCGGCTAGTTTACCCTGAAGCAACCGGGCTGCGGTGCTTCACAACTCGACGATGCTGATCCGTTCGAAATCGGGTTGTCGGTTGAGCACATGATTCATCCGGATACGTCGGTTGCTGCGACCGTCCATTACCTCCAGCTCGCGGCCGGCATGATAAAAACCGGGCGGCAGGACCAGCGAGACGTCCTCGCCGATTGCCGGCATCGGCGGCAGGATGAAGGCCGGCGCGAAGCGCTCGATGGTCGGCCCCCCTCCCTGGTCCAGCGGCCGGAACCCGATACCCCGGGGAATCCCGGGCAGCGTGGCCAGGCCGACGATCAAGCCGCCGGCGGCTTCCTGCATCAACCAGGTGGCGTAAGCCAGCAGGAAACGCTCGCCGTCGTGCGGGCAAACCGCCATCAACTGGCCATGCAGGACGCGCTGCCCGCTTTCGCTACGCCCCAGGCGGAAGCCATTGGCCGAATGATTGATCACCGACCAGCGCTCGACCGGGAAATCCGCCCGTGGCCGTATCTGCAGGGCCTGGCCGGGCTCGGCGCGATCCCTGAAGGTGAACAATTGCTCGAATTCACCCCGGGAATAGGCGATGGCCGAATTCGGCTGTTCGAACGGTTCGCCCGCGATGTGGAAATACATGGCTTCGAATCCGGTGACCACATGGGCAATACCCTCGCTGGCGAAGCGCCGGAAGCGCCTTGCCGAGGTCGATTGCGACCAGGGTTTGACCAGCTGCTCGAGCAATCGCGCGACATGGCTGCTGCTCTCTTCGCCCAGGCCGAGTTGCGACGGGGTGAAGCGCATGCGCAACTGGCCCAGCGCATGATCGATCTGCAGACCCAGCCGGCCGGTGTCGAGGCGGCGCACATCCCGGGCCGAGCCTTCGATGGTGGCACTGGGATGGAGGGGCAGATCCTTCATCAGTTCGACCACATAGGGCGGCAGTTCAAGATCGTTTTCGAGCGCACCGATTCCCACCAACGGCGCCCACATCGCTGCCCAGCGGCGGATCAGGTTGAGATTGCGAACGCTGTTGCTGTACGGACTGGCGACATCGATCAGCAGCAGGGTCACGTAGGCCGCCGCGCAGTGCGTCGCCTGAACACTGTTTTCCAGGGGATCGCTGACCGGCATGAAGGCGATGCCCCATTCCTCCGCGGTCTCGAAGAAACCATGCAGATCGAGCCAAACGCCGGGCGGCAATTCGCGCCGGGCGCGGTAGTGCTCGAGAATCACCATCCCGGTGTAGTAGATGCAGCGGTGCAGGATGGTCGCCATCAAGGCCTGGTAGCCCGGCTCCCCGGTCGCCGGCTCCTCCAGGCTGGCGCACAGCGCGTAAGCCCGGCCCATCTTGCGCCAGGCCTGGACGACCATCTGGAATGCCTGTTCCTCGTCGGGCGTCAGTGGCACCGCCTTGTTGTGGTAGTAGCGGGCCATTTCCTCTTCGACGAAACAAAGCGGGGTCCTGGCCTGCTCCAGTAACTGGAAAAACACGCCGGGATCGGGCGGCGATGCGAGCAGGGCATCGAGGAAATCGGTCAGTTGCCGTTCGGCCACCGCCGGATTGGCCAGCATCAGGCCCGACAGATAATCCATGCCGGTTACCAGATCGACAATCCGCGCCAGTTCGGTTTGTTGCCTGTTGCTCATTCTTGTTCTCCCTGCCCCAGATGATGCACGATGGCAGCCGTCAGCCGTTCATCGCCGGGCCCGCTGCGTTGCCCGACGCCGTCGCGCTGCGCCTTGCCCCAGATCGGCTCGGGGAAGAAACGGTCGTCGCGCCAGCGTGGAATGACATGCCAGTGCATATGGGGAACGACGTTCCCGAAACTGGCCAGATTGATCTTGTCGGGATTCCAGCATTCGCGCAACGCCGCCTCGACGGCGAAGACGACCTGCATCAGCCGGTTGCGGTCGGCCACCGGCAGATCGCTCATCTCGCGGACGTGTTCGTTCCAGATCACCCGACAGAATCCGGGCAGGACCGGATCGTCGACGCGGATCACGCGGCAGGCGTCATCCGCCCATAGGACATGGCCGCCGGGTCCGGCACACAGTTCGCAAGTGCTGTCAGTCACAATGAATCCCTGTTGTTTTGCGTAGCATTGCACCAGCCAATGCGAACTGCAAGTGGCCGGCGCAAGATGTCACGGGATTCTACTGGAGGTGGGCGGCTGCCGACTCAGAGCAAGACGCGCTCGATGCCACCGGAATTGGCCTTGCCGACGTAGTCCGCCATCCAGTTGTCGCCGAGCAGGTGCTTGGCCATCTCGACAACGATGTAGTCGGCCTGGGTACCGGCATCGTCATCGTAGCGGCTCAAACCCTGCAGACAGGCGGGACAGGAGGTCAGGATCTTGACCTCGCCCTGGAAACCGTCGGCACGCAATTTCTCGGCGCCCTTCTCGATTTCCTGCTGCTTGCGGAACTTCACCTGCGTTGCGATATCCGGGCGCGAGTAGGCAAAGGAGCCCGAATCGCCGCAACAGCGGTCGGTCAGCGGCACATCCTGGCCCATCAGTGTCTTGGTCACGGCCAGCGGGTTGTAGGCCTTCATCGGCGTGTGGCAGGGATCGTGGTACATGTAGCGCGTCCCTTCGACACCGTCCAGCTTCAGGCCCTTTTCCATCAAGTACTCGTGGATGTCGAGCAGGCGGCAGCCGGGGAAGATCTTCTCGAACTGGTATTTCTGCAGCTGATCCATGCAGGTACCGCAGGAGACGATCACCGTCTTGATGTCGAGATAGTTCAGCGTATTGGCCACACGGTGGAACAGCACGCGGTTGTCGGTGGTGATCTTCTGGCCCTTGTCGGCATCGCCCGAGGCGTTCTGCGGGTAGCCGCAGCACAGGTAGCCGGGTGGCAGCACCGTGGTCGCGCCGACTTCGTAGAGCATCGCCTGGGTCGCCAGGCCGACCTGCGAGAACAGGCGCTCGGAACCGCAGCCGGGGAAGTAGAAGACGGCTTCCGAATCGTCGCTGGCCAGCTTCGGGTTGCGGATCACCGGGATGACCTTGTCGTCCTCGATGTCGAGCAAGGCACGCGAGGTGCGCTTGGGCAGATTGCCCGGCATCGGTCGGTTGAGGAAGTGGATGACCTGAGTCTTGACGCTGGGCGCACCAAGCGTCGCCGGCGGATGCTTGCGCGAGTCCTGAACCAGGCCGAGCGCCTTGGCTGCCTTGTGCGCCAGGCGCTGGGCCTTGAAGCCGAAGTCCATCATGACGCCGCGCATCAGCTTGATCGTCGCTGGGTCTTTCAGGTTGAGGTAGGTCATCGCCGCCAGCGTGCCGGGGCTGGTGCGTTTCTTGTCCTGCTTGCGCAGGAAGTTGCGCATCGCCACCGAGACATCGCCGAAATCGATGTCGACCGGACAAGGCTTCAGGCAACGGTGACAGACCGTGCAATGGTCGGCGACATCGTTGAACTCGTCGAAGTGCTTGAGCGAAATGCCGCGCCGGGTCTGCTCTTCGTAGAGGAAGGCCTCGACCAGCAGCGATGTGGCGAGAATCTTGTTGCGCGGGCTGTAGAGCAGGTTGGCCCGCGGCACGTGGGTCGAACAGACCGGCTTGCACTTGCCGCAACGCAGGCAGTCCTTGACCATGTCGGAGATCTTGCCGATCTCGGATTGCTCCATGATCAGCGATTCGGTGCCGAGCAGGTTGAACGACGGCGTGTAGGCGTTGGTCAGGTCACCGCCTTGCATCAGCTTGCCCTTGTTGAAGCGCCCTTCCGGATCGACCTTCTGCTTGTAGGCGCGGAACGGGCCGATCTCGTCGTCGGTCAGGAACTCCAGCTTGGTGATGCCGATGCCGTGCTCGCCGGAAATCACGCCGTCGAGGCCGCGCGCCAGGTGCATGATGCGCTCGACCGCCTTGTTGGCCGTCTGCAGCATCGCGTAGTTGTCGGAGTTGACCGGGATGTTGGTGTGCACATTGCCGTCGCCGGCATGCATGTGCAGCGCGACGAAGACGCGGCCGCGGAGCACCTCCTTGTGAATCGCCTCGATGCGCTCGAGGATCGGCCGGTACATGGTGCCGTCGAAGATCTTGGCCAGGCGCGCCTTCAGCTCCTGTTTCCACGAGGTGCGCACGGAATAGTCCTGCAGACGGTGGAAGAGGGTGGGGTTGGCGGCCTTGTTACTCAGTTCGCCGGCCACCACGCCATAAGAAGCGAAACGCGACTCGGCTTCGGCCAGCGGCAGGTCGAGGTTGTCCAGCAACCATTCCCAACGCAGGCGGACGGCCTCGACGTAATCGAGGGCGGCCTGCCGGCGGTCACCGATCAAAACCTCCTTGTCGAGGTTGGCGTCGCCCGAGTGCAACGGCAGGTCGCCCTTGAGGAAGTCGGCCAGGGCGTCGCACAACGCCAGCTTGTTCTGCGTCGACAGTTCGATGTTGATGCGCTCGATGCCGTCGCAGTACTCGCCCATGCGCGGCAGCGGAATGACCACGTCCTCGTTGACCTTGAAGGCGTTGGTGTGGCGCGAGATGGCTGCGGTCCGCGAACGGTCGAGCCAGAATTTCTTGCGCGTTTCGGCGTCGACCGCAATGAAGCCTTCGGCGGCGCGCAGGTTGCACATGCGCACGACTTCGGAGGCGGCGGCCATCACCGCCTTTTCGTCGTGGCCGACGATGTCGCCGATCAATACCATCTTCGGTCGACCATGGCGCTTGGCCTTGGTCGCGTAACCGACCGCCTTGACGTAGCGCTCGTCGAGGTGTTCCAGGCCGGCGAGCAGAACTCCTGCCGCATGGCCGGCGCCGCCCGGCTTGAAGTAGTCGGTGATCTCGACGATGGCCGGCACCGCTTCGCGGACCTGGCCGAAAAACTCCAGACAGACGGTGCGCGTCACCGGCGGCATCTTGTGCAGCACCCAGCGGGCGGCGACGATGATGCCATCGGTGCCTTCCTTCTGCACGCCGGGAATGCCGCCGAGGAACTTGTCGGTGACGTCCTTGCCCAGGCCGATCTTGCGGCAGGCGGCGCCGGGCATGACCAGGACTTCCTCGCTGAGCAGCTTCTTGCCGGATGGGTCGAAACGCTTGACCCGGAATTCGACGTTTTCCTGCTCGTGAATCTTGCCGTAGTTGTGATTGACGCGTTCGACTTCCAGCCAGTTGCCGTCCGGATCGACCATCTTCCACCAGGCCAGGTTGTCGAGCGCCGTGCCCCATAGCACGGCCTTCTTGCCGCCGGCATTCATCGCGATGTTGCCGCCGATGCAGGAAGCCGAGGCGGAAGTCGGGTCGACGGCGAAAACGCGGCCGGCCGCACTGGCGGCTTCGGCAACGCGTTCGGTAACGACGCCGGCGCCGGTACGGATGGTCGCGTACGGGGTCTCGTGGCCGGCCAGCACCAGTTCCTCGACCGGGCCGATGTCGATCAGCTTCTCGGTGTTGATCACCGCGGAATGCGGCGTCAGCGGCACGGCGCCGCCGGTGTAGCCGGTGCCGCCGCCACGCGGGATGATGGTCAGACCAGCCTCGAAGCAGCCGCGGACGAGGTGGGCGATTTCTTCCTCGGTATCCGGGTAGAGGACGACGAAGGGGTATTCGACGCGCCAGTCGGTGGCGTCGGTGACGTGCGAGACGCGGGCCAGGCCGTCGAAAGCGATGTTGTCGCGACGGGTGTGCTTGCCCAGCACCTTGAGCACCTTGCGGCGCAGGTCGATGGTTTCGCCGAAACGAGCCTCGAAGCGGTCGACGGCCTGCTGCGCGGCGACGACCAGGCGGCGGACCTTCTCCGAACGCTCGGGATCCTCGGCCTCGCTCTCGGCACGACGCTTCTCGACTTCCTTCAGACGATGGCGCAGGGCGCTGACCAGCGCGTCACGGCGCTCACGGTTGTCGAGCAGGTCGTCTTCCAGGTAAGGGTTGCGCTGGACCACCCAGATGTCGCCCAGCACCTCGTAGAGCATCCGCGCCGAACGGCCGGTGACGCGCTCGCCGCGCAGTTCGTCGAGGATCGCCCAGTTGTCGGCACCGAGCAGGCGGATGACGATTTCGCGGTCGGAAAACGAGGTGTAGTTGTAGGGGATTTCGCGCAGGCGGGCGGTCATGGAAGCAGCCGTGATCTGTCAAAAGAAGGATTTTAGCGTATTGCGGCGCAACACGCGGGGCCGGTAGACCGGGGAAAGCGTCCGGGGTTCAGTATCCCGCTGCGGTTTGTGCCACCAGCCAGTAACGCACGAACTTGCCGAGCGCCATGAACAGGCAGCAGGGCAGCCAGTGCAGGCGCAGCCAGCCGGCGGCGACGCACAACGCATCGCCGACCAGCGGCAGCCAGGAAAAGAGCAGGGCGGGGCTGCCCCAGCGTTGCAGGTGATGCATCTGCGGCAGACGGTCGAGCTGCTGCCAGCGCGGCAGGAAACGGCCGCAGGCCCACGAGGTCATGCCGCCGAGCGTATTGCCGAGTGTGGCCAGGGCCAGCGCGGTCGATTTCTGTTCCGGATGCAGTTGCAGGAAACCCCACAACACGGCTTCCGAGCCGCCGGGCAATAGCGTTGCGGCAAGAAAACTGCTCAAGAAAAGGCCGGCAAGCCCTTGTTCCGCCGTGACGTTTACCCACTCCACCCGTAGAATCTCCCTTTTGCCCAGCCCGAATCAGATCATGCACCCGGATTATCTCGAAAAAGTCCTCAATGCCCAGGTTTACGATGTCGCCGTAGAAACGCCGCTCGACCTGGCCGGCAACCTCTCAGCCCGGGTGCATAACCGCATCTGGCTGAAGCGCGAGGACATGCAGCCGGTGTTTTCGTTCAAACTGCGCGGCGCATACAACAAGATCGCCAGTCTGTCGGCGGAAAAGCTCAAGCGCGGCGTGATCTGCGCCTCGGCGGGCAACCACGCCCAGGGCGTGGCGCTGTCGGCGGCCAAGGTCGGCTGCCGGGCGGTCATCGTCATGCCGGTGTCGACGCCGGGGATCAAGATCGAGGCGGTCAAACGGCGCGGCGGCGAAGTCGTGCTGCATGGCGACTCTTACGACGAAGCCTACGCTCACGCGCTGGAGCTGGAAAAATCGGAAAAGCTGACCTTCGTCCATCCCTTCGACGACCCGGAAGTCATCGCCGGCCAGGGCACCACGGCGATGGAAATCCTGCGCCAGCACTCGCGCCACAACGGCCCGATCCACGCCGTCTTCTGTGCCATCGGCGGTGGCGGGCTGGCCGCCGGCGTGGCGGCCTACATCAAGCGCCTGCGTCCGGAAATCAAGGTCATCGGCGTCGAAACCTTCGACGCCGACGCGATGAAACAGTCGATCGAGAAGGGCCATCGCGTCCGCCTGCCGCAGGTCGGGCTGTTCGCCGACGGCACCGCGGTCAAGTTCGTCGGCGAGGAAACCTTCCGCCTGTGCAGGGAATACCTCGACGAGGTCATTCTGGTCGACACCGACGCCATCTGCGCGGCGATCAAGGATGTTTTCGAGGACACCCGCTCCATCCTCGAACCCTCGGGCGCGCTCGCCGTTGCCGGGGCCAAGGAATATGCGCGCCAGAACAAGCTCAAGGACAAGAACCTGGTCGCCGTGACTTCCGGTGCCAACATGAACTTCGATCGCCTGCGCTTCGTCGCCGAGCGCGCCGAGTTCGGCGAGCAGCGCGAAGCGGTGTTCGCCGTGACGCTGCCGGAGAAGCCGGGTGCCTACAAGAAGTTCCTGTCGCTGATCGGCAAGCGCAACGTCACCGAGTTCAACTACCGCTACAACTCCGACAGCGAGGCGCATGTCTATGTCGGCATCCAGGTCAGCGACCGCAAGGAATCGCTGAAACTGCTCGACAGCCTGCACAAGCACGGTTATGCGGCGCTCGACCTGAGCGACGACGAAATGGCCAAGAACCACGTCCGTCACATGGTCGGCGGCCACGCGCCACAGGTCTGCCAGAAAGGCATGAAGGAACTGGTCTACCGTTTCGAGTTCCCCGAACGCCCGGGTGCACTGATGAATTTCCTTGAGCACATGAGCAGCGGCTGGAACATCAGCCTCTTCCATTACCGCAACCACGGCGCCGACTACGGTCGCGTGCTGGTCGGCATGCAGGTGCCGCCGGCGGAAATGAAACAGTTCCGCGAGTTCCTGAAAAACCTCGGCTACGCGCACTGGGATGAAAGCGACAACCCGGTGTACAAGCTCTTCCTCGGCTAAGCACGAAAGCTCATAAGAAATTGCGATTTCCGTCTTTGCCATGACCGGCGCCCCCGCTAGACTGCGGCAATTACCTCCCGGAGAACATCGATGAACATCGCCAAGGACATCAGCGCACTGGTCGGCAACACGCCCCTGGTCCGGATCAATCGACTGGGTGCCGGCAGCGGCGCCACCGTCGTTGCCAAGCTGGAGTTCTTCAATCCCGGCCACAGCGTCAAGGACCGCATCGCCGTCGCCATGCTCGACGCGGCGATTGCCGCCGGCAAGATCGGCCCGGACAGCGTCGTGCTCGAACCGACTTCGGGTAATACCGGTATCGGCCTGGCGATGGTCTGCGCGGCGCGCGGCATCAAGTGCGCCTTCACCATGCCCGAGACGATGAGCCGCGAACGCAAGCTGCTGCTCAAGGCCTACGGCGCCGAACTGATTCTGACCCCGGGACCGGAGGGCATGGGCGGCGCCATCGCCAAGGCCAGTGCGCTGGCCGAGGCCGATGCGAAATACTTCATCCCGCAACAGTTCGAAAATCCGGCCAACCCCGAAATCCACCGCCAGACGACCGCCGAGGAAATCTGGCGCGACACCGACGGCCAGGTCGACATCTTCGTTGCCGGCGTCGGTACCGGCGGCACCGTCACCGGGGTCGGCGAGGTGCTCAAGGCGAAGAAACCGGGCGTCCGCGTCGTCGCCGTCGAACCCGATGCCTCACCGGTGCTGTCCGGCGGCCAGAAGGGCCCGCACCCGATCCAGGGCATCGGCGCCGGTTTCGTCCCGGGCGTGCTCAACACCGGCGTCTACGACGAGGTCATCCGCGTCAGGAACGACGACGCCTTTGCCACCGCGCGCCAGATGGCGACCGAGGAGGGGCTGCTGGTCGGCATCTCGTCCGGTGCCGCGACCTGGGCCGCACTCGAACTGGCCCGCCGGCCGGAAAACGCCGGCAAGCTGATCGTCGTCCTCATTCCGTCCTGCGGCGAGCGCTACCTGTCCACGGCCCTTTACGAACACCTCGACGTTTGAACGATTTCAACACCGTCATCGACCGGCGCGGCTCCGACTCGATCAAGTGGGGCCGCTACGCCGGCCGCGACATCCTGCCGCTGTGGGTCGCCGACATGGATTTCGCGGCGCCGCCGGCCGTCGTCGGCGCCTTGCAGCAACGCATCGCGCACCCGGTTTTCGGTTACGCCCACCCCTGGCCGTCGCTGACGGAGTCAGTGCTCGCTCACCTTGAAGGTGAATATGACTGGCGTGTCGACGCCGACTGGATCGTCTGGTTGCCGGGCCTGGTCAGCGGCCTGAACATCGCCTGCCATGCCGTCGACGGCGACGTCCTGACGGCGACACCGATCTACCCGCCTTTCCTGTCGGCCCCGCGCCTGTCCGGACGCAATCTGCAGCGCGTCGACCTGGCCGAAACCGTTGACGGCTGGCGCTGGGACCAGGATGCCCTGCAGGCGGCGACCACCGAAACCAGCCGCCTGTTCCTGCTCTGCCACCCGCACAACCCGGTCGGCCGTTGCTGGACCCACGCGGAATTGCTCGAGCTGGCCGACTACGCCGAACGCAACGACCTGATCGTCTGTTCCGACGAAATCCACTGCGGCCTGATCCTCGACACCGACAAGCAGCACATCCCGTTCGCCAGCCTGTCGCCCGAAGCTGCCCGGCGCAGCATCACGCTGATGGCGCCGTCCAAGACCTTCAACATTCCCGGACTCGGCTGCGCCTTCGCGGTCATTCCCGACGCCGCGCTGCGCCGCCGCTTCCTGCGGGCGATGGACGGCATCGTGCCGCATGTGAACGTGCTCGGCCTGGTGGCCTGCGAAGCCGCCTACCGCGACTGCGCCGACTGGCACCGCGAACTGCTCACCGTGCTGCGGACCAACCGCGACCGCGTCGAAGCTGCCGTGCGCAGTCAAGCCGGCCTGCGCATGCAACACGTCGAAGCCACCTACCTGGCCTGGATCGACGTGCGCGGACTGGGACTCGAAAACCCGCATGCCCATTTCGAGGCGCACGGTCTTGGCCTGTCGGACGGTCGCGATTTTGGCGCCCCCGGCTGGCTGCGCCTGAATTTCGGCTGCCCGCCGGCGACCCTGGACGAAGCCCTGCGTCGCCTGGCGACCGCCTGTTCGGCAGCATGACTGCCTACCAGGTCACCCTGCTGGTACTGGCAACCGGCATCCTCGCCCAGGCCGTCGCCGGCGGCGTCGCTTTCGAATGCGCGCTGCTGCGTCGCCTGCCGGCCGCAACCCGTGGCCTGTGGTTCGTCCTCGGCTGTGGCAGCCTGCTGCTCGGCCTGCATCACGGGTACACGCTGGAACTGGCGATGAAAACCGGCTTGTTTGACCTGCGCCAGGCGCTGCTGGTTGCGCTGGCCGGTGTCTGCTGCGCCGTCGCGCTGGTCGGACTCAGTCGCCGTGCCTGACGGCGCCGGCCTCGGTCACGATCCAGTCAAGCCGTTGATCATGCGACTCCGGACGGATGCTGTCGACCCGGTTGATCTCGAAACCGACCCCGACGGTCAACGGGCGAGGGCGCAGAGTCGCCAGCGTGCGGTCGAAATAGCCGCCGCCGTAGCCCAGACGGTAACCGGCCGGATCGAAACCGTTGAGCGGCAGCAGGATCAGCGCCGGCACCAGCCACTCGCCGTCGACCGGCGTCGGAATGCCGTAACGATCTTCAAGCAGACGGCTCGCTGCCGTCCATGCACGAAAACGCAGCGGTGCGTCCACCTCGACCACCACCGGCAGGGCGGCCCGGGCACCGGCTTGCCGCCAGGTCTCCGCCACGTCGCGCAGATCCGGCTCATGCTTGATCGGCCAGCAGAAAGCGAAACTTTCCGGCACCGCGAACGTCGATCGCAAATGCTCGCCAATGGCCGCCGACAAGCGCCGGTGCTCCGCCCCGGAAAGCAGGCTGCGCCGGGTCACCATCTCTCGTCGCAAGGCCTTGCGCCAGGCCGTGCTATCCTCGAAATCATCGTTCATCCGGCCAATCTAGCATGAAGTTTCGCGCATTACTCGCCGCCCTGGCTATCGCCAGCACCGCCTCCGCCCAGACCATCGACGACAGCGTTTTCATCGCCGCGCGCGAAGCCTTCCGGCAGGGCGACGCCAATCGCCTGCAGTCGGCGGTCGCCCGTATCGGTGACCACCCGTTGGCGATCTACGCGGAAAACTACCGCTTGCGCAATCTTCTCGCTCGCAACGACGACAGCGGCATCCCCGCTTTCCTGCACGCGCACGATGGCACTCACGCTGCCGAGCGGCTGCGTGCCGACTGGCTGCGCTGGCTGGCCCGGCGTTCCACGTGGAACCTGGTCGAGAGCGAATACCCCCGACTGCTCGCCCCGGAGGCGGAAGTGACCTGCCTCTTCCAGCAAGCCCGCTGGTCGCGCGGCGAGCGCAGCGCGCTGGATGAAGCCGGCACCTTGTGGCTGAACATGCTCGAACCCCCCGAAGGCTGCCAGCCGCTGCTTGTCAGCCTGGTCAACAGTGGCCGGATCAGTGCCGACGACGCCTGGACCCGCGCCCGCCTGCAGATCGAAGCCAACCGCCCGCAATGGGCCCGGCGCACCCTTGACCTGCTCCCCGCCGGTCGCGCGCCGGATGCCAAGCAGTACGACAACGCGGTGAAGAACGCCATGTCCTACCTGGCCCGGCAGACCGGCGACTGGCATGGCACGCGTAACGGTCGGGAACTGACGGCGATCGCCATTCGCTACGTCGCAGCCAACGATCCCTCAGCCGCCGCCCGCGAACTCGAGCGCCGGGAAAGCCAGATGCAACCCGGCGAAGCCGGCTGGGCCTGGAGCCAGATCGCTCTCCAGGCAGCCCGCAAACACCATCCGGAAACCCTGAAATGGTATGGCCGGGCAGGTCGCACCGTGCTGAGCGATGAAAATCACCAATGGAAGGTGCGCAGCGCCTTGCGCGCCACCGACTGGGGCGCCGTCCGCGCTGCCATCGAGGCCATGCCGGCGGCCCTGGCCAACCGGCCCGAGTGGGTTTACTGGCTGGGTCGCGCCTACAAGGCCGGCGGCCGCCTGAGCGACGCCGACGCCCTGTTTGCCAGGATTGCCGGTGAAGCGCATTTCTACGGCAACTTGGCCGACGAGGAGCTGGGTCGCGTGGTCCTGCCGCCGCCGCGCACCACACCGCCGAGCAACGACGAGATGCAGGCTGCACGGCATCACGCCGGCCTGCAACGGGCACTGGCCCTGTTCCGGCTGGACATGCGCACGGAAGCCGTGCGTGAATGGAACTGGGCACTGCGCGGCATGAGCGACCGCCAACTGCTGGCCGCCGCCGAACTCGCCCGCCAGCACCAGATCTGGGATCGCGCGATCAATACTGCCGAGCGGACCCGCCACGAACACGACTACACCCTGCGTTTCCTGTCGCCGTTTGCCGAGCAGATCCGTCCGGTCGCCCGCCAGCAGTCCGTCGACGACGCCTGGGTGTACGGCCTGATGCGCCAGGAGAGCCGCTTCATCACCAACGCCCGCTCCAGTGTCGGCGCTTCCGGCCTGATGCAGTTGATGCCGGCAACCGCCCGCTGGGTGGCCAAGAAGATCGGTCTCGAGGACTTCCACCCGAGCCGGGTCAACGACACCGATGTGAACATCCTGCTGGGCACCTCCTACATGCGCATGGTCATGGAGAATCTCGACAATCATCCGGTCCTGGCTTCCGCCGCCTACAACGCCGGCCCCGGGCGGGCTCGCCGCTGGCGGGCCGAGCAGACCATTGAAGGCGCCATCTACGCCGAAACCATTCCTTTCACCGAAACCCGCGACTACGTGAAAAAGGTGATGAGCAACGCGGTCTATTACTCCGCCCTGTTCAACGGCCGCCCGGATTCGCTGAAGACCCGCCTCGGCGTCGTCACGCCGGCCACGGATGCACCGCCCAAGGAGCGCGATCTGCCCTGACAGTGCTGCCATAATTTGTCGTTGATGTCACAATGGCGTCTTGGCCATCACCGGCCCTCACGTTCAAGCCAAAATCCAACCGTGACCCTGCCCAGCCAAGCCGGCCGCTTCGATCGCTTTCAGGTGCTCAAGACCTGTCGAAGCGCCTTCCTTGACCAGTTGTCGACGCTGCTGCGCGACAGCCGGCTGGTGTCCGAAGCCGCCATTTCGGCGTTGCTGGGCGGCGCCGGTCGCCACTTCGATGCCATGCAGACCAGCCAGCGCACCGGCAGTTTCCGGGAAGAGGCGAGGGGGCTGACCTCGTCGAAAATCTCGCTGGTCGGCGACGATGACCTGGAACTCGACATCCGGCTCGACAACCTGTGCAAACGCCTCAGCGAATCGACCAGCGTCCAGCTCTGGAAAACCCACCTGCGCTTCGTGACCCTGCTTGGACGTCCGGATCTGCCCAAGACGCACAATCCGGTCGGACCGCAAGCCATCGTTGCCGGCCTGCAATCGCTGTTCGCGGCAGCCGGCGCCAGTTCGCTGGATGAAAAGCTCGACCTCCTCGACCGCATCGAAGCGCTGCTACGCGAGGGTTTGCCGGTCATCTACACCAACATCGATACCTTGCTCGACCAGGTCGGCGCCGAAGCCGCCCAACCCGCCATCGTCAGCGCCGGCGAAACGGCGCGTCCGGCGGCCAGCGCCCCCAGCCAGCCGGCACCGCCCCCGGTCACCAGCGAGCCGGCAACGCAAGGCGTCATCGCACAGCTGGCCGGCCGGGCAAGCAAGACCGGCACACCCGCCACCAGCCAGCGTCTGCTCAGCCAGGCCGCGCTCGACAACCTGATGTTCCGCCTCGAACAACTCGAACGTAATCAGCGCAACAGCACGGATTTCCTGACTGCGACCTCGCCCAAGCTGGAAACATTGATTCCCGGCCTGTTCTCCGACTCGGCGGCCGCCCCGGCGCCGGCCATGGAAGCCGTCCGCGCTCAGGAACTGGGCGTTCCGGCGGCAACCGCCGAAGGCCAGGCGATCGATGCGGTCGGTCAGTTTTATTCGGCCATCTTCACCGACCCCGGACTCTCCGACACGCTGAAGCTGCAGCTTGCCGAGCTTCAGGTCATCACGGTCAGGCTGGCGCTCAAGGACAAGACCCTGTTCTCGCGTGCGGATCATCCGTTGCGCCGGCTGATCGACCGCATCGGCGCACTCTGCCTTCCATTGCCGGCCAATGCCGACCGTCAGCATCCGACGGTCAACAAGATCGCCGAGATCATTGCCCGGCTGAAGGACGGTTTTGGGGGTAACAGCGAAGGCATTGTCGTCGCTGCCGACGCCATCGACGAACTGCTCGCCGAACAACTGCAAGAAATCTACGGCCAGGCCGCGGCCTATCTGCCGTTGCTGCACCAACTCGACCGCCGCGACCAGGCCGCCGGCGACATCCGCCGCCTGCTCGAAACACGGGAAATCGACGGCCTGCCGCCGGTCTTGCAGGATTTCTTCCGCCTGCACTGGAAACGCCTGCTGGAAAAAGCCTGGTTCGAGGAAGGGATCACCGGACCGACCTGGCAGGCGCACAGCCGGACGCTGTCGATGTTGCTCTGGTCTTTCCGGCCGAAAGCCGATGGCGACGAACGCCAGGCCCTGGCGCGCGAGTTGCCCAACGTCCTGAAATCGCTCAAGGCCGGGATGGAACAATTGCAACTGCCGGCAGACGCCCAGGCCGGCATTCTCGACGCCTGTTTCGAACGGCAGACCCGGGCCATGCGAGTGAGCGGCAGCCCGGCAGACGAGGGCTTCGACCCCGCCATGGTTTTGCCGCGGCCGGGCCGCAGCCGGCAGATGACCCAGGGCCGGGTTGAAGCCGGCAACCTGATCCTGCATACGCTGGACCTGCCCGATCCGGCCGGCGGCGAGCTGCCCGGATCGCTTCCCGGCCAGGGCGCCTGGCTGAGCGTCAATCTCGATGGCGTCGACCACACGCTCTGCCTGTGCCACCGCAGCCCGGCCAGCGGCCGCAGCCTGCTGTTCAGCCCCGCCCCCTGCCTGGCGCTCTCGATCCACCCGCAACTGCTCGACCTGCGACTACGCGACGGCAGCATCCGCCAGCTCGGCGAGCCGCCGCTGTTTGCCCGCCTGCTGGCGCGAGCCCTGGAATCGGCCGGCTGACGCCAGGCCCCTGACGTTACGCCCGGGTTTACCGTAAAATCGCGGTTTCACGAAAACGTTTTCGCGGGGTTCCGGATGAGCATCAAAAAGGTCTTGCTGCTGGGGGGTAGCGGTTTTGTCGGTACCTACATCGTCAACCGTCTGGCCCAGCGCGGCATCGAAGTCACCGTACCGACGCGTCGCCGCGAACGGACCAAGGCACTGATCATGCAGCCCGGCGTCGACATGCCGGAAGCCAACATCCACTGCCCGGAAACGCTGACCCAGCTGGTCCGCGGTCACGATGCGGTGATCAATCTGGTCGGCATCCTGCACAGCCGCGACGTCAAGTTCCCGTACAGCGACGATTTCGCCCAGGCCCACGTCGAATTGCCGAAGAAGATCGTCGCCGCCTGCAAGGCCGCCGGCGTCCGCCGCCTGGTCCATATGAGCGCGCTCAAGGCCGACCCCAAGGGTCCGTCGGAATACCTCGCCTCCAAGGGCGACGGCGAAGCCGTGGTGATGGCTGCAGCCGGCGAACTCGACGTGACCGTGTTCCGCCCGTCGGTCATCTTCGGCCTCGGCGATTCCTTCCTGTCGATGTTCGCCAAGGTGCTCAAGTCGGCGCCGATCTTTCCGCTCGGTTTCGGCCACGCCCGCTTCCAGCCGGTATGGGCCGCCGATGTCGCCGATGCCTTCGTCGATTCGCTGAGCGATGTCGCCACCTTCGGCCAGGCCTACGATCTGGTCGGACCGCAGGTGTACACGCTGCGCCAGCTGGTCGATTACACCGCCTCGCTGACCGGTGGCAAGGCACGCGTCATCGCCCTGTCCGAAGGCTGGGCCTACCTGCAGGCCGGCCTGATGTGGCTGGCACCGAACCCGCTGATGTCGCCCGACAACCTGCGTTCGATGCAGGTCGACAGCGTCTGCGACGGCAACTGCCGTCTGCCGGCCGGCTGGCAACCGACCGCCGTCGAAGCCGTGGCGCCGACCTACATCGCGCACCGGACGCCGAAGGGCAAGCTCGACAGCTTCCGCTTCCGCGCCGGCCGCTGAGCCTGTAACCCCCGCCGTGCAGGTTTACATCGTCGGCGGCGCCGTCCGGGACGAACTGCTCGGCCGCCCCTGCGACGACCGCGACTACGTGGTCGTCGGGGCCACCCCGGAAGCCATGCTGGCCGCCGGATTCCGCCCGGTCGGCAAGGACTTCCCGGTATTCCTGCACCCCGACAGCCACGAGGAGTACGCGCTCGCTCGTACCGAACGCAAGAGCGGGCGCGGCTACCACGGCTTCACCTTTCACGCCGCCGCCGACGTCACGCTGGAACAGGACCTGGCCCGCCGCGACCTGACCATCAACGCGATGGCGCGCGACGGCGAGGGCAGGGTGATCGACCCCTTCAACGGCCAGGGCGACCTGCGCGGAAAAATCCTGCGCCACGTCGGTCCGGCCTTTGCCGAGGATCCGGTGCGCATCCTGCGCATCGCCCGCTTCGCGGCCCGCTTCCACGACTTCAGCATCGCCCCGGAAACCCTGACGCTGATGCGCGCCATGGTCACCGACGGCGAGGTCGATCACCTGGTCGCCGAACGCGTCTGGCAGGAACTGGCCAAAGGGCTGATGGAAGCGAAGCCGTCACGGATGTTCGAGGTGCTGCGCGAGTGCGGCGCGCTGGTCCGCTTGCTGCCCGAGGTCGACGCGCTGTTCGGCGTACCGCAGCGGGCCGATTACCATCCCGAGATCGACGCCGGCATCCACACGCTGATGGTCATCGACCAGGCCGCCCACTACGGGTTCCCGCTCACCGTCCGCTACGCCGCACTATGCCACGACCTCGGCAAGGCGACGACACCGGCCGACATCCTGCCCCGGCATATCGGCCACGAGATGCGCAGCCTGCAACTCTGCCAGACAATGAGCGAGCGCCTGCGCGTCCCCAACGAATGCCGCGACCTGGCGCTGCTGATGGCACGGCACCACGGCACCATCCACCGCGCCGGCGAGATGCGTGCGGCAACCCTGGTCGATTTTCTGGAAAAATGCGATGCCCTGCGCCGACCGGCGCGCTTCGGCGAACTACTCGACACCTGCCGCTGCGACTACACCGGCCGTGCCGGCTGGGAAAACCGCAGCTACGACAGCCCGGACCTGCTGTACAAGGTTTTGGCGGCGGTCAATACCATCGACGCCGGGCGCATTGCCGCCGACACCAAGGAACGCGGCAAGATTCCGGAACGCATTCGCCTGGCCCGCATCAAAGCCGTCCGCGCCCTGCTAAATGAGGCGGGAGATGAGCCAGAGCAGCAGTGACAGGATGATGATGCTGACAAAGGGGAAATGGTAAACACGACCGCGCCAGCGGAAGGCGACATCGCCCGGCAGTTGGCCGAAGCGGATGAAGCGCGCGAGGTGTGGCGTGACCAGTCCGAGCAGGAAGATCGCCACGACCAGCGTCAGTATCCACTTCAACATGTATTCACCCAGCGTGCGAAAGCCCGCATTTAACCACGGCGACAGCCTGAAACCCCATGATAGCAACCCAAGACATCGGCGGACTGGAAGTATTTTCCTGCCTGCCCAACGGCAACACCGACAAACCGGCGCTTCTCTTCATTCATGGCGCCTTTGCCGGCGGCTGGATGTGGACCGAAACCTTCATGCCGCATTTCGCGGCCGCCGGCCATCCCTGCTACGCCCTGTCGCTCCGGGGCCATGGCGGCAGCCAGGGGCATGAACAGATCAACTGGTTGTCGATTGGCGATTACGTCGATGACGTCCGCACCGTGATCGAAGCGCTGGCCATCGACCCGGTGCTACTCGGTCACTCGATGGGTGGCTTCGTCGTGCAGAAATACCTCGAACGCCATCCGGCGCCGGCCGTGGCCCTGCTCTGCTCGGTACCGCCGCAAGGCCTGATCGCCGCCCAGTTTCACCTGATGCTGCAGAAACCGGAACTGTTCCTGGAAATCAACCGCATCCTCGCCGGCAACTACACCGATACCGACACCTTGCGCGATGCGCTGTTCGCTGGCGAAGCCGACCCGGCCATGCTTGCCGTCTGGCTGGGCAAGATGCAGAACGAGTCGCAGCGGGCCATCTGGGACATGTCGATGTTCAACCTGCCCAACCTCTACCGCATGCACCGGCCGCCGATGCTGATCGTCGGTGCCGACCAGGATGCGCTGGTACCGGCTTTCCTGGTCCAGACCACGGCACATACTTACGGCGAACCTTGCCACATCCTGCGCCACATGGGCCATGCCATCACCCATGAAAAGGAATGGCCGCGCGCGGCGGCCATCGTTCAGACCTGGCTGGACGGTCTCAGGCCCTGATATCGACGCTGTTGCCGAGATTGGCCGGATTGCTTGCCGCCTGCGGCAAGGTCTGCAACAGCTGCAGGGCGTTGGCGGCTTCGATATCGATGGCCTTCTTGAGCACCAGCATGCTCGCCTGCATGGCGGTCTGCTGCTGGGTCAGTGCACCACTGGCACCAACGATTGCGGATACATCCATCGGAAAACTCCCGGTCAACGGCTGATGGGTTCAGTGTAGTCGTTATTTCTACAAACGGCGACTCTGATCGCCGCGGGAAAAACCGATCAAGGTTTCGTCGATCTCCCGGCCGATGGCGATGACCTTGAACAATTCGCCCATCTCGTGCGGCATGATCAGTTTTGCCGCGGCTGCCGACGCCCGGAAATACTCTGCCGTAGCAGCCGGGATTCTGGCCAGATGGTCGAGCAGTCCGCAATTCAACAGAAACTGCCCCTGGTTGGTGTAGCCCAGCAAATCCAGACCGGCGCCGTGGGCGGCGGCGATGATCGCCGTGAAATCGACGTGCACGGTCAGATCCTGCAAACCCGGCAGGTAAAAGGGATCCGGGTGGGCATGGTGGCGGTAATGGCACATCAGGGTGCCCTGGCGGCGTTGCGGATGGTAGAACTCGTGACGCGGAAAGCCGTAATCGATCAGCAGCAGCACGCCCTGCTGCAGTATCTTCCCCCATTCAGCGGACCAGGCCCGCGCCGCCAGCGAAATCTCGGACAGATACGCGCCGCCGGTACCGGTTTCATCGGCAATTTCGCGGGCCGCGGCCAGCAGCGCGCCCGTGGCCGGTCGCTCGTTCCACGTGAAACGGCCGTCGGCATCGAGGGCCACACCGCGTTCGCGGATGACATCCTCGTCCCAGACCACCAGATGGGCGGGCAGGGCGTCGAGCAGTTCATTGGCCACCACCACGCCGGAGAATGTTTCCGGCAGCCGGTCCAGCCAGACCACCCGCGACAGCAGATGCGGCGCGGCAGCGGCGATCGTCTCGCGCTGGCGTTCGCGCAGGTCGGGCGACAGATCGAGGATGGCATAGCTGTCGGGCAGACTGCCAAGCTGCTCGAGCGCCAGCAGCAGATCGGCGGCAAGTCGCCCGGAACCCGCACCGACCTCGATCACGGCCCGGGCAGAAAGCGCCATGACCTGGGCGATCTGGGCAGCGAGGGCCTGACCGAACAGCGGCGTCATTTCGGGCGCGGTAACGAAGTCGCCGGCGGCACCGAATTTTCGTGCCCCGGCCGCGTAATACCCCAGCCCCGGCGCGTAAAGCGCCATTTCCATGTAGCGGGCGAAAGACAGAAAGCCGCCTTCGGCGACCACGGTACTGGCAATCGCGTCATGCACCAGCCGGCTGTGGGCGAGGGCGTCGGGAGAGGGCGTGGGCAGTTGGCTCATCGGCGGGCAAAGGCTCCATTCTAATTCGCCGGGCCGGTTTGCCGGGGGAAGCGTGTAAACTTGCGGGTCGCTGCAATTCAGCCAGGCCCATCGCGAAGACTTCCCGACCATGAACACCCCCGTATCCGCCAATCTGCAAAAACTCCGCAAATTCCTCGAAGGCCGCACCGGCAAGGCCATCATGGACTACAACATGATCGAGGACGGCGACACCATCCTGGTCTGCTGTTCCGGCGGCAAGGATTCCTACACCCTGCTGGCCATGCTGATGGCGCTGCAGCAACGGGCACCGGTCAAGTTCCGCCTGATCGCCATGAACCTCGACCAGAAGCAGCCAGGTTTCCCGGAAGATGTGCTGCCGCGCTATTTCGAATCGCTGGGCATCGAATACCGCATCGTCGAAGCCGACACCTACTCGATCGTCAAGGACAAGATTCCCGAGGGCAAGACCACCTGCTCGCTGTGCTCGCGCCTGCGCCGCGGGATCATCTACCGTACCGCCAAGGAACTCGGCGCCAACAAGATCGCCCTCGGCCACCACCGCGACGACATGGTGCATACGCTGTTCCTGAACATGCTGTTCGGCGGCAAGATGAAGGCCATGCCGCCCAAGCTGGTCACCGACGACAAGGCACACGTGGTCATCCGGCCGCTGGCCTACTGCTCGGAAGCCGATATCGCCAAGTTCGCCCGCGGCATGGAATTCCCGATCATTCCCTGCAATCTGTGCGGTTCGCAGGAGAACCTGCAGCGGCAGAAGATCAAGGAGATGATGCACGACTGGGACAAGCGCTACCCCGGGCGTACCGAGGCCGTGTTTACCGCGATCCAGAACGTCGTGCCGTCCCACCTGGGCGACAACAATCTGTTCGATTTCCGCAATCTAACGCTGGACACGCCGGTAGAGCAGGGTGATATCGCGTTCGACAGCGAGGAAATGCCGATCAGCGGCAGCATCCCGATCAGCCCGGCGGTATGACGCCCCGCTGTCAACCGGCGGACTTCGTCATATAATCAGCCGTCCAACGATCCGATCTTGCCCATGAACGCGCAGCACCCGATTCCTGTCATCATGGTTGCCGACATTTCCGGCAGTGCTTCGCTTCATCAGCGTTTGAACGCGCAGGAGGCGGATCGGGCCATCGACCGTTGCATCAAGCGCATGAGCCGCTCGGTCGAAGGCTACCAGGGCAAGCTTCTGCAAACGGCCGGCGACGAGTTGCTGGCCGTTTTCCCGAGTGCCGAATCGGCCTGCCAGTCGGCCATCGACATGCACCAGCGGGTTGCCGACCTGCCGCCAATTTCCGGCCACAAGCTCGGTATCCGCATCGCCCTGCACGACAGCGACGGCACCGACGCACCGTCGGCCAGCAAGCTGACCAGCATCATGCGCATGGCGGCACTGGCGACCACCGACCAGATCCTGTGCAGCGGACCGGTTGTCCAGACCCTGCCGGCCAGCGCCGTCGTCCAGGCCAACCCGCGCCCGGACATCGACAATCTGTTCGAGCAGGATGCCATCGTCCCGGTATTCCAGATTCACTGGCCCTCGCAGAATGGCGCGCCGGCACCGCAACACTCGATGTTCGGCCCACTCAGCCACAAGCTCGCCGAGCGCCTGTGTCTGCGCTACCGGGGCAAGGCTTACCTGATCGACGACAATACGCCGGTCCTCAGCCTGGGACGCGATCCTTCCTGCGCCATGCTGATCCAGAACCGCAAGGTATCGCGCATGCACGCGCGCATCGAGCGCCGGCGCGATGGCTATTACCTGATCGACACCAGCACCAACGGCAGTTTCCTGAGCATGCAGGGCCGCCAGGAAATCGCCCTGCGCAAGCATGAAATCCTGCTCGAGGGCAGCGGTGTCGTGTGTTTCGGCAGCTCGCTCAACGATCCGGCGGCTGACCGGGTCGAATTCGAACACCTCTGATCAGTCGCCGCCGGCGCGGCTCAGACGTCCTCGTCGTTCATCATGCGGCTCTGCCGCTCGACGAAATCCTGCATGCTGTCGATGCCGCGATATTGCAGGATGGTGTTGCGCACCGCAGCTTCCATCAATACCGCCAGGTTGCGCCCGGCAGCCACCGGAATCACCACCTTGCGGATCGGCACGCCGAGCACATCCTGGCTTTGCGCGTCGAGCGGCAGACGCGGCGCGTCTTCCATGGACACCGTCCGCTGCAGGTGCACGATCAGCTTCAGCTTCATCTTGCGGCGCGAGGCGGTCTCGCCGAAGATGGTGCGGATGTTGAGCAGGCCGAGGCCGCGGACTTCGAGGAAGTCGCGCAGCATGCCGGGGCAGCGGCCTTCGATGGTGGTCGGCGCGATCCGGGCCATCTCGACCACATCGTCGGCAACCAGGCCATGGCCGCGCGAGATCAGCTCCAGCGCCAGTTCGGATTTGCCGACCCCGGAATCGCCGGTAATCAGCACGCCCATGCCGAGCACGTCCATGAACACGCCGTGCAGGCTGATGGTATCGGCCAGGCGGGCCGACAGGTAAATGCGCAGGTGATCGATGACCGCCGAACAGTGCTTGGGCGACAGGATCAGCGGCACGTCGGCGGCCTTGCAGGCATCGACGATGAATTCGGGGGGCTTCAGGCCGTCGGCAACGATCATCGCCGGCGTGCGGGCCGACAGCAGGTCGATGAACATCTGGCCGAAGCGCCGCTCACCGATGCGCATGGCCCAGTCGTATTCGGCCTGCCCCATGACCTGCAGGCGTTCCGGGTGAATGATGTTGATGTGGCCGACGACGTCGGCACCGTAATTGCTGGCGGCCTTGAGCTCAATGCGCCGGTCGTTGCGCTGACCGGCCAGCCAGTTGAACAACAGCTTCTCGCGGTTGTCCTGGTACAACTGCTCCAGGCTGATGTGCCGCACGGCGCCGGTCAGGACTTCTTGAACAGTGCCAGCACCGCTTCGGCGTCCGGGGCGGCCTGCAAGGCTTCGCGGAAGGCGCGGTCGGAAAAGCGCTGAGCCAGTTCGGACAGGATCTGCAGATGCTCTTCGGTCGCCTGTTCCGGTACCAGCAACACGAACAGCAGGGTAACCGGACGGCCGTCCGGCGAATCGAAGGGAATCGGCGTCGCCAGACGGATCAGCGCGCCGGCAGCCTGCTGGAGGCCCTTGATCCGGCCGTGGGGAATGGCCACGCCCTGGCCAAGGCCCGTGGAGCCGAGCTTTTCGCGTGCGAACAGGCTGTCGAAAATCAACGAACGCGACATGTCGAGCCGGCTTTCGAACAGCATGCCGGCCTGTTCAAAAACGCGTTTCTTGCTGCTCGCATCCAGGTCGAGCAGGACCTGATCGGCAGTCAGAATGTTGTCTAGAGGGTTCATGGGAACTTTGCAGCAAAGAAACCGCACCCCTCGGGGTGCGGTCGGTCAGGCTTAGTCGTCGATGTGCATGGACGGCTTTTCGCCACGATGGTGGTCCTGCATCTTCTGCTTGTACTTCTGGACCTGGCGGTCGAGCTTGTCGAACATGGCGTCGATGGCGGCGTAGAGATCGTCCCCGGCTTCTTCGACATGCATGTCCTTGCCCGGAACGTGAACGGTGACTTCGGCCTTCTGCTTCAGCTTTTCAACGGAAAGCACGACGCTGGCGCCGGTAACCTTGTCGAAATGACGGAGTACGGGATCGAGCTTGTTCTCGACGTATTCGCGCAGTGCCGGGGTGACTTCGATATGGTGACCGCTGATTTGCAGATTCATTTTTTCTCCTCTCTCTACAGGGTCTTGCGTAAATTGACCGGCGGGATGTTGAGCGATTCACGGTATTTGGCAACCGTGCGTCGGGCAACGACAATTCCCTGCTGGCCTAGTATTTCGGATAATTGACTATCCGACAAGGGCTTCTTGCCATCTTCCGCCGAAATCAATTGCTTGATCAGGGCACGAATGGCCGTGGCAGAACAGGCACCACCGGTGTCGGTGGACACATGGCTGCCGAAGAAGTATTTCAGTTCGAAGATGCCGCGCGGCGTGGCCATGTATTTCTGGCTGGTGACGCGGGAAATCGTCGATTCGTGCAGGCCGAGCAGGTCGGCAATCTCGCGCAGCACCAGTGGCCGCATCGCCACTTCGCCATGTTCGAAAAACTGGCGCTGGCGGTCCACGATGGCCTGGGTGACGCGGTGGATGGTATCGAAACGCTGCTGGATGTTCTTGATCAGCCAGCGGGCTTCCTGCAACTGGCCGCTCAGGTTGCCGTTACCACGGCGCTGGCGGGCGAGGATGTCGGCGTACAGGCGGTTGACGCGCAGGCGCGGGTAGGCGTCCGGGTTGATGTAGGCCGTCCATTTACCCTTGAGCTTCTTCACGATCACGTCGGGCGTGATGTAGCGCGCTTCGTCCTGCGCGTAACCGGCGGCCGGCCGCGGATTGAGGCTGGTGATCAGCTCGTGCGCGCCACGCAGGATCTCGTCGTCGCAACCGGTCAGGCGACGGATCTTGACGAAATCGCGGGCAGCCAGCAATTCCAGGTGCTTGTCGGCAATGGTCAGGGCCAGCGTGCGCTCGGCGCAATCCTCTTCGGCCTGCAACTGCAACAGCAGGCATTCGCGCAGGTCGCGCGCACCGATCCCGGTCGGATCGAAATTCTGGATATGGCGCAGGGCGATTTCGAGTTCCTCGAGTTCGACTTCGTACTCGGGCGGCAGGGTTTCCAGCAGCTCTTCCAGCGGCGTGGCGAGATAGCCGTCGTCGCTGAGCGCTTCGATCAGGAAGCGGACCAGGCTGCGATCGCGATCGCTCAACTGGGTCATGCCCAACTGCCAGCCCAGGTGCTCGCGCAGGCTGACGCTGGAAGCGTGGGCATCCTGCGGATCGTTGTCGTCTTCCTCGTCGCGGCCGGCGCCGGTGAAGGTGCCGGCATCGCTGGACCAGCGATCGTCGTCGACATCGCCAGGCGTCATCGGCGGCTCGCCCTGGGCATCCTCGCGCGATTCGCTCGCCGGCGCAGGTTCGCTGACCGGTTTGTCGGGCGAATCGAACTGCTGGGCACCGGCGAAGGACTCGCCCGGCCCGTCATCGTCGCGCTCGAGCATCGGGTTTTCCAGCAGGTAGCGTTCGATTTCCTGCTGCATCTCGACGGTCGACAACTGCAGCAGCTTGATCGACTGCTGTAATTGCGGCGTCAGGGCCAGATGCTGCGAAAGCTTGAGCTGAAGTGCCGGTTTCATTGATGCAATCTTGGTTTGGCGAGGTCAGAGGCGGAAATGCTCGCCGAGATAAACCTTGCGTACACTCTCATTGTCGACAATTTCCTCCGGACGTCCAGAGGAAAGTACATGACCGGCGTTGATGATCACCGCGTGATCGCAGATGCCGAGCGTCTCGCGCACGTTGTGATCGGTGATCAGGACACCGATGCCGCGTTCCTTGAGGAAGCGGATGATCTTCTGGATTTCCAGCACGGCAATCGGATCGACCCCGGCAAACGGCTCGTCGAGCAGGATGAAGCGCGGATTGGTGGCCAGCGCGCGGGCAATTTCGACACGCCGCCGTTCGCCGCCGGACAGTGCCGCTGCATTCACGTGGCGGACATGGGTGATGTGCAGTTCGTTGAGCAGGCTTTCCAGTCGCTGGCTGCACTCGTCGGGTGAAAGCTTCTGCAGTTCGAGCACGGCGAGGATGTTTTCCTCGACGTTGAGCTTGCGGAACACCGAGGCCTCCTGCGGCAGGTAGGACAGACCGGTACGGGCACGCGAATGCATCGGCTGGTGGGTGAGGCGCTCGTCGTCGATATAGACTTCGCCGCCATCGGCAGCCACCAGGCCGACGATCATGTAGAAACAGGTGGTCTTGCCGGCACCGTTCGGCCCGAGCAGACCGACCACTTCGCCGGAGCGCACCGAGAAGGAGACGTCTTCGACGACGGTGCGCGCCTTGTAACGCTTTTTCAGGTTGTGCGCGGACAGGGTGGCGGTTGGCTGGCTCATTCTTCACTGGCTCCGCGCAGGGTCTGGCGGATCGCTTCTGCAGAAAAGCCGCGATATTGCAGGAAACGCATCTGTTTGGCACGTTCTTCTGCAGATTGGGGGGGCTGCCCGAACTTTTTCGCCCAGATCGCCCGGCAGCGCTCGCCCTCGTCGCCGGCCTCGGGCAGGGCGGCTTCGATGTCGCCATCGCTGACGCCCTTTTGCCGCAATTCCTGGCGCAGGCGGCCGTTGCCGTAGCGATTGGCGCGCGCCGAAACGCGCTGGCTGGCATAACGGGTATCCGACAGCAGGTGCTCGGCCTGCAAGGCATCGAGCACCGCCGTCAGGGCTTCTTCACTGTCGGCATGCGCCGCGAGTTTGGCATGCAGTTCGGCCCGGCTGTGATCCCGCCGGGTCAGGCACTGCAAGGCACGCACCCGCAGATCAGCCATTGGCGGCCTTGCTCGGTTTGATCACGGTGGTGCTCGCCGCCTCGCGGATGCCGGCTTCGATTTCCTGGGCAATTTCCGGGTGCGACTTGAGGAACTCGCGGGCGTTGTCCTTGCCCTGGCCGATCTTCTCGCCCTTGTACGAATACCAGGCACCGGATTTGTCGACCAGCTTGTGAGCGACGCCCATTTCGACGATCTCGCCCTCGCGGGAAATCCCCTCGCCGTAGAGGATGTCGAAGATGGCCTCGCGGAACGGCGGCGACACCTTGTTCTTGACCACCTTGACGCGGGTTTCGCTGCCGACCACCTCGTCGCCCTTCTTGATCCCGCCGATGCGGCGGATGTCGAGACGGACCGAAGCGTAGAACTTGAGCGCGTTGCCGCCGGTGGTGGTTTCCGGCGAGCCGAACATGACACCGATCTTCATCCGGATCTGGTTGATGAAGATGACCAGCGTGTTGGTCTTCTTGATGTTGGCGGTCAGCTTGCGCAGCGCCTGCGACATCAGGCGGGCGTGCAGGCCGACCATCTGGTCGCCCATCTCGCCCTCGATTTCGGCACGCGGGGTGAGGGCGGCCACGGAGTCGACGACGATGATGTCGACCGAGCCGGAACGGACCAGCATGTCGGCGATTTCCAGCGCCTGTTCGCCGGTATCGGGCTGCGAGATCAGCAGCTCGCCGACATTGACGCCGAGTTTCTGGGCATATTGCGGATCGAGCGCATGTTCGGCATCGATGAAGGCAGCGGTACCGCCAAGCTTCTGCATCTCGGCGACGACCTGCAGACAGAGCGTGGTCTTGCCCGACGATTCCGGACCGTAGATCTCGACCACCCGGCCGCGCGGCAGGCCGCCGACGCCGAGTGCGATGTCGAGGCCGAGCGAGCCGGTCGACACGACCTGGATGCCCTCGTCGATTTCGGCATCGCCCATCTTCATGATGGAACCCTTGCCGAACTGCTTTTCGATCTGTTGCAGCGCTGCGGCGAGCGCCTTTGCCTTGTTGTCGTCCATGTTCTTACCTCGAAACGTTATGTGGATTATGGCACAGGGCCATGGATGGAACAAAAATTGCTCAATGACTGCATCGAAAGCCGTTTTGCCGAAATGACAATGGCAAATACGGATTTTAGGGAAGATGGCGGCAGGCGCGGTATATTCTTCGCCCCTTGCCTGCGCCGCTAAAACCATCACCGGCCAAACACTGTACAACTATACAGTATTCAATGAAAAAACCATTGCTCCTTTCGTATGCGCTCGCCGGCCTGCTACTGGCCACCGGCACCCAGGCCGCACCGGCGCCCTGGCACTGGTGGGTCAGCAAGGCGGACGGTGCGCGCATCTGCATGCAGACCCCGCCGGGCGAAGGCTGGGCCTACAGCCGCGGCCCCTACCGCGATGCCCGGTGCACGCTGCCGGCCCGTCGCTGAATGAGCGTCTATCTGCCGCCGACCGATGCGCTGACGATCATCCATGTCGATGACGGACTGGTGGTCGTGGGCAAGCCGTCCGGGCTGCTTTCCGTCCCCGGCCGCGGCGAGGACAAGCAGGATTGCGTGATCAGCCGCCTGCTGCGCGATTTCCCGGAAGCGATGATCGCCCACCGACTCGACATGTCGACCTCGGGACTGCTCGTCGTGGCGCGGGGCGAAGCGATGCAGAAGGCGATGTACAAACTGTTCCGCGACCGCGCCGTGGACAAGCGCTATCTGGCCACGGTCGCCGGCGTGGTCGAAGCGGATGCCGGCGAGATCGACCTGCCGCTGATCTGCGACTGGCCGAACCGCCCCCGGCAGATGGTCAGCCACGAACTGGGCAAGCCTTCGCTGACCCGCTTCCGCGTCATCGAACGCTGCACGGCTGAACAACTGACGCGGATCGAACTGGAACCAGTGACCGGCCGTTCGCACCAGTTGCGGGTCCATCTGGCCGCGCTCGGCCACCCCATACTGGGCGACGAACTCTACGCCGGGGCTGCCGCCGAACGGGCGCCGCGCCTGCTGTTGCATGCGGCAGAAATTGCCTTCGTCCATCCGCAAAGCGGCAAGCCGGTGAAATTTGTCAGTCCGGCACCTTTTTTTCCCATCGCCAAAGCCGCAATAACCTTATAATCCCTCGCGTTTTCAACCCCTTGCCGCAGTCGACCCCACGCCATGCTGATCTGGTTCGTCGTCATCTATCTCGTCATTTCCATCGGCATCGGCCTGTACGCCGCCACCCGCGTCCATAGCGCCCGCGACTACATCGTCGCCGGCCGCAACCTGCCTTTCCCCTTCATCCTGGCAATGGTCTTCGCCACCTGGTTCGGCGCCGAAACCGTACTCGGCATTTCCGCCACCTTCATCGACGAAGGCTTTCGCGGGCTGATTTCCGACCCGCTCGGCGCCTCGGTCTGCCTGGTGCTGTTCGGCCTGGTCTTCGCCCGCCCGCTGTACCGCCTGAACCTGCTGACGCTGGGCGACTTCTTCCGGGTCCGTTACAACCGCCATACCGAAGTCGCACTGTCCACCGCCATCATCGTTTCCTACCTCGGCTGGGTCGGCGCCCAGATGGCCGCGCTCGGCCTGGTCTTCAACGTCCTCTCCGACGGCGCCATCGCGGTCAACCACGGCATCCTCATCGGCGCCGGCGTGGTCCTCGTCTACACCCTGTTCGGCGGCATGTGGTCGGTGGCGATGACCACCTTCGTCCAGATGATCGTCATCGTCCTCGGACTGATCTACGTGACCTGGCTGGCCGGCGACATGGCCGGCGGCTTCTCGACCGTGCTCGACAAGGCGGCCGCCGAAGGCAAGCTCAACTTCCTGCCGACCGCCGACCTGATCGACATCCTCTCGTGGATTGCCGCCTTGCTGACCATGGCCCTGGGGTCGATCCCGCAACAGGACGTTTTCCAGCGAGTGAATGCCTCGAAAAACGAATGGGTCGCCGTCTGGGGCACGACCATCGGCGGCGTCTGCTATTTCTTCTTCGCCGCGGTGCCGCTGTTCCTCGCCTATTCGGCGACGATCATCGACCCGGCCATGGTCGAGCGTTTCATGGCCGAGGATTCGCAACTGATCCTGCCGCAACTGATCGTCGATTACATGCCGATGGCGGCCCAGATCGTCTTCTTCGGCGCCTTGCTGTCGGTGATCATGAGTACCGCCTCGGGCACCTTGCTGGCCCCGGCGGTGACCTTCTCGGAAAACATCCTGCGCGGCTACATCCGCGACATGAGCGACCGCCAGCTGCTGCTCGCCACGCGCGGCGCAGTCGTCGTATTCACCTGCCTGGTTGCTGCCTACGCGGTATCGACCAACGCCACCATCCATCACATGGTCGAAAGCGCCTACCGGATCACCCTGTCCGGCGCCTTCGTGCCGCTGGTCGCCGGTCTGTTCTGGCGCCGTGCCAACAACCTCGGCGCCGCCCTGGCGATCATCTTCGGCATCGGCACCTGGCTGTTCTGCGAACTCTTCGTACCCGAAGGCGACATCGAGCCACAACTCTACGGCCTGATCGCCAGCGCCATCGGCATGCTGATCGGCGCCTACCTGCGCCCGGCCCGCGACGCCGCCACGGCAAGCTGACGCCGGCGTGCGCAGAGCCTAGAATTCCGCCATGTCCCAACATGGCCGGCGCCCCATCGTTCTCGCCCGTTACCTGGCGCTGGCCTGGTGCGGGCTGATCGTCTACGGCAGCCTGCACCCGTTCAGCGGCTGGCAGGATCTGGGCGTCCCGCTGCTGGCCTTCCTTGAGGCCGGCTGGCCCAAATACTGGACGGCCTTCGACCTGGCCGCCAATGTCGCCGTCTATCTGCCGCTCGGCTTCTTCCTGGTCCTTGCGTTGAGCCGGTTGCCCGGGCGTTTCACCGCCTTGTGCCTGGCCACGCTGTTGGCCGGCGGGCTGAGCCTGGCTATGGAAATCCTGCAGAACTGGCTGCCCACGCGTATTCCGTCGAATCTCGACCTGGCCTGCAATACCCTGGGCGGACTGATCGGCGCCATCTGGGCGCAGCGTCTCGGGCCACGGGTATTTTCCCGTCTCGAATCGACGGCGCACCGCCTGCTGGCACCGCTGCCGCACGGCGAGCTCGGCCTGACCTTGCTGGGCCTGTGGATGATGGTGCCGCTGTCGCCGGAAACCCTGCTGTTTGGCGCCGGCGACTTGCGCCAGCTACTGTCCTACACGCCGCCGATTCCCTTTTCGGCCGACAGCTATGCGCTGATCGAAGCCGGCATCACTGCCTGCAATGCAGTCGCCGTCGGCCTGATCCTGCGCGGGCTGCTGGCCAGGCGGCGTTTCGCCTACCTGATCGTGCCGATGTTCCTGCTCTGCGGACTGGCGGTGCGCATGCTCGGCGCCGCCATCCTGGTCAGTCCGGCCGAGGCCATGGCCTGGCTGACGCCGGGCGCCCGCCAGGGCCTGCTCGCCGCCGCCGCCGTGCTGCTGCTGAGCCTGTGGTTGCCGGCCCGCGCCAGCCTGCTGCTGGCCGCCCTGGCGCTGATCGCCGGCACCCTGCTGGTCAACCTGGCGCCGGCCAATCCGTACTCCGCCGCCGCACTGGCCGCCTGGCGACAAGGGCACTTTCTCAATTTCAACGGTCTAACCCGGCTGGTCGCCAGCCTCTGGCCCTTCCTGGCGCTGCCTTTCCTGTGGCTGACCGTCAGGGGCATGCGCTGGCGTTCCACGTGAAACGGCGCCGCCTATAATGGCTGGCTCTAACGGAGATCAACAATGAGCTATTTCCAGCACCACGTATTCATCTGCACCAACCAGCGCGAGGGCGGTGAAGCCTGCTGCAACAACGTCGGCGGCAGCGATGCCTTCGCCTACGCCAAAGACCGCATCGGCGCCCTCAAGCGCAATGGCGCCGGCGCCGTGCGCATCAACAAGGCGGGTTGCCTCGGCCGCTGCGACAACGGCCCGGTGATGGTCGTCTACCCCGAAGAAACCTGGTACAGCTTCGTCGATAACGAGGATGTCGAGGAAATCGTCCAGGAACACCTGATCAACGGCCGCGTCGTCGAACGCCTGAAACTATGAAAGTTCTCGAAGAAAAGATCACCGTCGCCGGCCCGGTCGGCAACATCGACGTCATCATGGAGCGCCCCGATGCGCCGCGCGGCATCGCGCTGGTCGCCCACCCGCACCCGATCGGTGGCGGCGCCAACACCAACAAGGTTGCCTACACACTGGCCAAGACCTTCGTCAGCCTCGGTTATGCCGCCTTCCGCCCGAATTTCCGCGGCGTCGGCGGTACCGAGGGCGTGCACGATGAAGGCATCGGCGAAACCGACGACCTGCTCGCCGTGCTGCACGACGCCAAGCTGCGCTGCGGCGACATCCCGGTGGCACTGGCCGGTTTCTCCTTCGGCGCCTACTGCCAGACGCGCGTCGCCAAACGCCTCGAGGAAGCCGGTCATCCGGCGCAGCGCCTGGTCCTGGTCGGCACCGCCGCCGGTTTTGTCGAAGGCACGCGCCAGTACGACACCGAGAAGGTGCCGCACGACACCATCGTCATCCACGGATCGAGCGACGAAACCGTGCCGCTGGACAACGTCCTCGCCTGGGCACAGCCGAACGACCTGCCGGTCGTCGTCGTCCCCGGCGCCGATCACTTCTTCCACCGCCGCCTGCACCTGATCCGCGACATCGTCACCCGCGCATGGCGGCATTAAACGTTTCCGGCCTGAAGAAACGCTACGGCGACAGCGAAGTCGTCGCCGGGCTGTCGTTCGCCGTCGAACCCGGCACCTGTTTCGGCCTGCTCGGCCCCAACGGTGCCGGCAAGACGACAACGCTGCGCCTGTGCCTCGGCCTGACCGCGCCGGACGCCGGCGACATCACCCTGGCCGGCCGCTCCATCCCGGCCGACGCGCAAGTCGCGCGGGCCAAGGTCGGCGTCGTGCCGCAATTCGACAATCTCGACCCGGATTTCACCTGCGCCGAGAACCTGCTCGTCTTCGGCCGCTATTTCGGGCTCAAGGATGCCGACGTGCGCCAACGCATCCCGTCACTGCTGGAATTCGCCAGCCTGACCAGCAAGGCCGACGCCCGCATCGCCACGCTGTCGGGCGGCATGAAGCGGCGCCTGACCCTGGCCCGTGCGCTGGTGGCCGATCCGGACATCGTCTTCCTCGACGAGCCGACCACCGGCCTCGACCCGCAGGCCCGCCACCTGATCTGGGAACGCCTGAAGAAACTGAAATCGGCCGGCAAGACCCTGATCCTGACCACGCATTTCATGGACGAGGCCGAGCGCCTCTGTGACCGCCTGATCGTCATCGATCACGGCCGCAAGATCGCCGAAGGCAGCCCGCGCGAACTGATCGCCGCACACATCGAACCGCAGGTCGTCGAAGTCTTTGACGAAGCCGCCGGCACGCTGCCCGCCTTTGTCGACGCGCATCGCCAACTGGCCGATCGGGTCGAGCAGAGCGGCGAAACCGCCTTCTTCTACTGCCGCGACCCGCAACCGCTGCTGGCCGCGCTGGCCGGCGCCGACGGCCTGCGCTACGTGCATCGCGCTTCCAACCTGGAAGACGTGTTCATCAAGCTGACCGGGCGGGAGTTGAGAGACTGATGAACCGCCCCGGCTTCTTCCCCGTCTGGCAGCGCAACTTCCTCGTCTGGAAGAAACTCGCGCTGCCGTCCATCCTCGGCAACCTGGCCGACCCGCTGATCTACATGCTCGGCCTTGGCTACGGACTCGGCGCCATGCTGCCGGAAATCGGCGGCCAGCCCTACATCGCCTTCCTGGCAGCCGGCACCATCTGCGCCTCGACGATGAACGCGGCGACCTTCGAGGCCTTGTATTCGTCGTTCTCGCGCATGCACGTGCAGAAAACCTGGGACGCCATCCTCAACACGCCGCTTGGGCTGACCGATGTCGTCGCCGGCGAACTGTTCTGGGCGGCAACCAAGTCCTTCTTTTCCGGCTGCGCCATCCTCGTCGTCGTCACCGTCATGGGCCTGACCAACGGCCCGCTGGCGCTGTTCATCCTGCCGGCCATCGTCCTCACCGGCCTGGCCTTCGCCGCGCTGGGGCTGATCTGGAACGCGCTGGCGCCGTCCTACGATTTCTTCATGTACTACTTCACCTTGTTCATCACGCCGATGACGCTGATTTCCGGGGTTTTCTTCCCCACTGACCAACTGCCCGGCTGGCTTGCGCTGATCGGCGCCTGGCTACCGCTGGCCCAGGGCGTTGCGCTGGTACGGCCGCTGCTCGCCGGCGAGGTGCCGACCGACATCGCGCTGCACGTCGGCGTGCTGCTGGCGACCACGGCCATCGCCTTCGTCATCGCCTTGCGTCTGACCCGGCGCCGCCTGCTCAAGTAAAATCAACCGATGGAAAACCTGCTCGTCCTCACCAACTGCCCCGACGAAGCCGTCGCCAATGCCATCGCGCTGGCGGTCGTCGAGGAAAAACTGGCCGCCTGTGTCAATATCCTGCCGCGCGTCCAGTCCGTCTATCGCTGGCAGGGTACGGTCGAATCGGCGTCGGAAATCCCGCTGCTGATCAAGACCACGGCTGCCGCTTATCCGGCGCTGGAACAGCGGATTGCCGAACTGCACCCCTACGCGGTGCCGGAAATCATCGCCCTGCCGATTCGCCACGGCCTGCCGGCCTACCTGAACTGGCTGGCCGCCGAGACACGCCAATGATCATGCGCACGCTCTTCCTCCTCTTCGCCTTCCTGGCCTCGCTGGTCCATGCCCAGGAATTCCTCGATCCGCTGGTTGCCTTCAAGCCGAGCGCCCGGGCGCTCGACGGGGAAACGGTCGAAATCCGCTACGAGATCGCCAAGGATTACTACCTCTATGGCGACAAGTTCCGCGTCCATCCGGTCGACGACGGCATCGTCCTCGGGCCGCTGCAGGTGCCCAAGGGGAAAGAAAAGAACGACGAGAATTTCGGCCTGGTCGAGGTTTTCTACAAGGAGGCGGTGTTCCGCGTGCCGGTCGAGCGCAACAGTTCCGGCGAATTGCCGCTGCGCCTCGATGTCATCTCGCAGGGCTGCGCCGAAGCCGGCGTCTGCTACCCGCCGCAGACCCAGACCGTCGCCGTCGTCCTGCCCGACCCGGCGAGCACCCCCAGGGCGGCGCCGATGGCCAGCACCGCTGCATCCGGCGACGAAAGCGGCCTGATTGCCCAGACGCTCAAGGACGCCGGTTTCTGGACCATCCTCGGCATCTTCTTCCTGGCCGGCCTCGGCCTGTCGCTGACGCCCTGCGTCTTCCCGATGATTCCCATCCTTTCCGGCATCATCGCCGGTCAGGGCCATCGGGCGACACGGGGCAGGGCGCTGGCGCTCAGCCTCGCCTACGTCCTCGGCATGGCCGTCACCTACGCCGCCGTCGGCGTCGCCGCCGGCCTGACCGGCACCCTGCTCACCGCGGCGCTGCAGAACGTCTGGGTACTGAGCACCTTTGCGCTGGTCTTCGTGCTCCTGTCTTTGTCGATGTTCGGCTTCTACGAACTGCAGTTGCCAACCGCGCTGCAAAGCAAGCTATCGGAAGAAAGCGGCCACCTGCAGGGCGGGCGAGGCATTTCGGTATTCCTGATGGGCGCGCTGTCGGCGCTGATCGTCGGCCCCTGCGTCGCCGCCCCGCTCGCCGGCGCGCTGCTCTACATCGGCCAGACCGGCGACGCGCTGCTCGGCGGCACGGCGCTGTTCGTCATGGCCCTGGGCATGGGCGCGCCGCTGATCGCCGTCGGCGTGGCCGGCGGCTCGCTGCTGCCGAAAACCGGCCCGTGGATGGAAGGCGTCAAGAAGACCTTCGGCGTACTGCTGCTGGCCACCGCGCTGTGGCTGGTGTCGCCGGTCATTCCGGCGGCCGTCGCCATGGTCGGCTGGGCGCTGCTGTTCATCGTCCCGGCGATCTACCTGCACGCACTCGACCCCTTGCCGCCGCACGCAAAGAACTGGCAGAAATTCTGGAAGGGCATCGGCATCGTCTTGCTGCTGACCGGCGCCGCGCTGCTGGTCGGCGCCCTGGCCGGCAGCCGCGACCCGCTGCAGCCGCTGGCCGCCCTGCGCGGCGGCGCGATTGCCGCCGAAGCACAGAAGTTGCCGTTCGAGCCGGTTCGCTCGGTGGCCGAACTCGACGCCCGCCTGGCCGCCGCCGACCGGCCGGTGATGCTCGATTTCTACGCCGACTGGTGCGTATCGTGCAAGGAAATGGAGAAATTCACCTTCACCGACCCGGCCGTACGCGCCAAAATGTCCGGGTTCATCCTGCTCAAGGCCGACGTCACCGGCAACACCGCCGACGACAAGGCCCTGCTCGCCCGCTTCGGTCTCTACGGCCCACCCGGCATCATCTTCTTCACGCCCAAGGGCGAGGAAGTCCAGGGCGTGCGCGTGGTCGGTTTCCAGAATGCCGAGAAATTCCTGACCAGCCTGCAACGGGCGACCGGCTAAGCACTCCCGTCGTTCACAAGCGGGACAGTCCACAGCGGTGGCCGACATGGCGTAGCGAGATCAGCGCAAATGCCATACCAACCAAGCCCCCGGCCAGCACATCGAGCACCACATGCTGGCGTGTGGCCACGGTCGACCAGATGATCAGCGTGCAGCACACCCAGTTGATCCAGCCAAGCAGCGCCGGCGCGCCGACGTTGCGCAACACGCGGGCCAGCCAGCAGGCGGCGAATACGGCCGAACCCACATGCAGGGAAGGGCAGGCGTTGCCGCCGGCATCGATGCCCTTGATCACTGCCATCTGCGGGTACTGCCGCCAGTCGATGTCGGCCAGCGGAACCGCGGTCGGCCAGAACCAGAACAGGGCGAGGCAGAACAGGCAGAGGGCGGCAATCCAGGCCCCGAAGCCGAGCAGCGAACGCAGGCTGCCGAGCAGGGCCGGCGGTAGCGACACATAGACCCAGAGCGAGACGTAGAACGGGTAGGCCAGCGGCGTAAACGGAATCCAGCGATCGACGAATACCTCGGGCATGGTCACCGCCGGTCGCAGGGGATACTGCAGGACGGCAAAATACCCCCAGAAAAACAAAGCCATGAAGGCCATGGTCCCGACCGCCTTGAGCGGCCAGAGCAGGGCGAAGCGCCCGGCAAGCTGACGGTACCAGGGCAAACTGCGGTAGGAGTCGGGAAGTTCTAGACGCATGCGGGAAACGGAAACAGGGCCGGCACATGGTATCAAATCCGGGGCAGCCGCCCGTCATGACAGGGAGCCGGGGACAAATCTTTGGAAAACAGGGGCTTTCGGCTAAAATCCGCGCCTATGGATTGCATTGGACTGATACGCGAATTTCTCAAGGACCGCCTGGGTGCCGACCCGGAGACGGTGGTGCCGGGTGCCCTGCTGGCCGACCTCGGTGTCGATTCGCTGATGATGCTCGAACTGATGTTCGAGTTCGAAGATCACTTCGGCATCAAGCTGGCGTCCGATCTCAAGACGCCGGGCACCGTTGGCGAACTGGTCGAGCTGATGGACCGCTTGATCGCCGAACAGAAGTCCTGAGCGATGAATCGGCGGCGGGTGGCAATTACTGGCCTGGGCCTGGTCAGTCCCTACGGCGGCGATCTGGCGGATTTCTTCCGGCGCCTCTGCGCAGGCGAATCGGCGGTCCGTCATCTGCTGACCGACGACGCGCCGCGCCCCTTGTCGATGCCTTTCGTCAGTTGTCCCGACTTTGACCCCGACGCCGCCCTCGGCAAGCCGCTGGCCTCGATGATGGACCGCTTCGCCCAGCTCGGCATGGCCGCAGCCTTTGCCGCCTGGGACGATGCCAGCCTGGCCCGGCACGCTGAAGGCAACACGCGTGACCGCTGGGGCTGCGCCTGGGGCACCGCACTCGGCGGCACGCTGGCTTACGAGAAGGGCTACCGCGAACTCTGGCAGAAGGGTCGCGAACGCCTGTCGCCGCTGGCCGTGGTGCTCGGCATGAACAACGCGGCCAACGCCCACATTTCCATCCAGCTCGGACTGGGCGGCGTCAGCATGAGCCACACCGTCGCCTGTGCCTCATCGTCGATCGCCATCGGCGAAGCTTTCCGCCGCGTCCGCTCGGGTGAGGCAACGATCATGGTCACCGGCGGCTCCGATGTCCCGCAGGCTTACGGTGTCGCCCGTGCCTGGGAAGCCCTGCGCGTGCTTGCCCCCGGCGATGCCGACAGCGCCCCGCGCGCCTGCCGGCCGTTTTCTGCCGACCGCCGCGGCCTGGTACTGGGCGAGGGTGGCGCCGCGCTAGTCCTCGAGGACTGGGACCACGCCGTCGCTCGGGGCGCCCGCATTCACGGCGAGATCGTCGGCTACGGCAGCAGTTGCGACCACAGCCACCTGGTCAAGCCGGACGCCGCCGGACAGGTCCGCGCCCTGCGCGACACGCTGGACGACGCCGGCCTCGACAGCAGCGACATCGATTACGTCAATGCCCACGGCACCGCCACCGCCGAAGGCGACCCGGTCGAAATTGCCGCCCTGAAGACGGTTTTCGGCGACGCCGCCGGCCGCCTGGCGGTCAGCGCCACCAAGTCGATGCACGGTCACCTGCTCGGCGCCGCCGGCGCAATCGAGGCAATTGCCACCGTCCTCGCCCTGCGCGAACAGCACCTGCCGCCGACCGCCCACCTGACCGAGCTTGATCCGGCCTGCGCCGGCGTCGACCACGTCACCGTCGCCCGCCAGCAGCCGCTGCGGGCCGCCCTTTCCAACTCCTTTGCCTTTGGCGGCAGCAACGCCGTGCTCGCGTTCCGCGCCGTCGCCTCCTGAAGCCAGGAACACCTCATGACCACCACGCCCACCCCGGAAACCGTCGCCGCGCTGCTGCCGGAAATCGCCGAACTGATCGTCTCCGCCCTCAATCTCGAAATGACGCCGGCCGAAATCGACGCTGACGCGCCGCTGTTCGGCGAAGGCCTGGGCCTGGATTCGATCGATGTCCTGGAAATCTCGCTGGTCGTCTCCAAGCGCTACGGCTTCCAGTTGCGTTCGGACAACGAGGACAACGTCCGCATCTTCTCCTCGCTGCGCGCCCTGACCGCGCATATCGCCAGCCAGCGCAGCCAGTAATGTCGACCGGCCCGGTCCCGCTGCTGCGCGGCCTGGCCGTGCTCCTGCTGTTCGCAGCCTGGGCCGTGGCCGCCCACTTCGGCAGCGCCGGCGGCGGCCATCCCGACATCAATACCACGCTCGGCGTCCTGCCCCTGGTCTTCGTCGCCGGTTTGCTGCTGTGGCGCCAGAGCGCCCTCTGGCTGCGCATCGCCGGCGTGTTGGCCGGCGTCCTGCTGCTTGCCTGGCTGTGGCCGCAACTGCGACAGAACGTCGCCCTGCTGTACTACCTGCAGCACCTCGGCACCCATGTCGCGCTCGGCATCCTGTTCGGTCGCACGCTGTTCGGTCCCGGCGAAGCCCTGATCACGCGCATTGCCCGGACCGTTTTCCGGGACGGCATTTCCGAACGCAAGGCGCGTTACACGCGCCAGGTGACCGTCGCCTGGACCGCCTTCTTCTTCGGCAATGCCGGCGTATCGACCCTGCTGTTCCTGTTCGCACCGGCCGAGATCTGGTCGATCCACGCCAATCTGCTGACCGGCCCGCTGATCGGCCTGATGTTCCTGGCCGAACACCTGGTTCGGCTGCGTGTCCTGCCGCCGGAGGAGCGCCCGAGCTTTCTCACGGTGATCCAGGCCTACCGGGCCGGCACCCGCCCGACGGAGCGCACGCCATGAGCCTGCGTCCCCTGATCGCGCGCCACGGGCTCGACGACACGCTGGCCTGGCGGGCCGACGGGCCGGTCAGCGTCCGCCGCTTCCTGGCCGAGTCCAGCGCCCTGGCCCGCCAACTGCCGGCCGGCGACTGCCTGCTCAATGTCTGCACCGACCGCTACCGTTTCGCCGTCGGCTTCGTCGCCGGCCTGCTGGCCGGCAAGACCAGCCTGCAACCGGCCTCGCAATCGGCCGAGACCCTGGCGCAGATCGAAGCTGCGCATCCCGGCACCGTTTGCCTGCGCGATGGCCCGTTCGCTGCCGGCACGCTGCCCTGCGTCGATTTCCCCGACCTGTCGGCAGTTGCTCCCGAAGATATCCGCGAAATCCCGGGTATCGCTGCCGAACGCGTCGTCGCCATTTTGTTTACCTCCGGCTCCACCGGCCTGCCGCAGGCGCACCGCAAGACCTGGGGCAAGCTGGTCGACAACGCCGAGGCCGGCGCCCGCGCGCTCGGCCTGCTGGCAACACCGATGAACATCGTCGGCACGGTGCCGGCACAGCACAGTTTCGGCTTCGAATCGACCTTCCTGCTGGCGCTGCATGGCGGCTGCCGTTTCTGGGCCGGCAAGCCCTTCTACCCGCAGGACATCGCCGCCGCGCTGGCCGCGGTGCCGCAACCCCGCCTGCTGGTGACCACGCCCTTCCACCTGTCCACGCTGCTCGCCGCCGACATTCCGCTGCCGCCGCTCGACCTGCTGCTGTCGGCCACCGCGCCGCTGTCGGCCGATCTCGCCGGCCGGGCCGAAGCCCGTTGCGGCGCACCGGTCCGGGAAATCTACGGGTCGACCGAAAGCGGCCAGCTGGCCAGCCGGCGCACCCTGGCCGGCCCGCGCTGGCAACTGCTGCCAGGGGTCAGGCTGAGCAGCGACGGCGACCAGACCTGTGCCGAAGGCGGTCATGTCGAGGGCAGGGTGCCGCTCGGCGACCGCATCGACTGCCACGACGACGGCAGTTTCACCTTGCTCGGCCGGCACAGCGACCTGATCAACATCGCCGGCAAGCGCACCTCGCTGGCCTGGCTCGATCACCAGATCACCAGCATCGCCGGTGTCGTCGATGCCGCCTTTTTCCTGCCCGACGACGACAGTATCGACGGCGTGACCCGCCTGACCGCCTTCGTCGTCGCCCCTTCGCTGGACCGCGCGCAACTGCTGCAGGCGCTGCGGCAGCGCATCGACCCGGTCTTCCTGCCGCGACCGCTGACCTTCGTCGACTCGCTGCCGCGCAACAGTACCGGCAAACTGCCCCGGCAGGCCCTGCTGGCGCTCCACGAGGCACGCAAGCCCCATGACTGAGCACCAAGCATTCACCTGGCAAGTGCCCGTCGATCACCCGGCGTTTGCCGGCCATTTCCCCGGGCGGCCGATTGTTCCCGGCGTCGTTCTGCTCGACCGCGCCATGGCCTGTGCCGAAACCTGGCTGGGCCGGCGTGTCGGTGGGTGGCAAGTCGGTAACGCCAAGTTCCTGAGTCCGGTCGGCCCCGGTGAAACCCTGGTCTTCACCCTCAACCGTGCCGCCAATGCGAGCATCGCCTTCAGCGTGCGCGCCGGCGAGCGCCTGGTCGCCAGCGGTAACCTGACGCCCAGCCCATGAAACCGGAAAGCGACTGGCGCCAGCAACAGGAGCGCAGCAACCTGGCGATCCTCAAGCTGATGGTCTGGATTTCGCTGACCTTCGGCCGCGCCGTCGGCCGACTGGTGCTTTACGGCATCGCCGCCTACTACGTCCTGTTCGCACCGACCGCCCGCCGCGCCAGCCGCGCTTACCTGCACCGGGCACTCGGACGCTGGGCGCAATGGACCGACGGCTACCGCCACGTCTTCAACTTTGCCAGCACCATCCACGACCGCATCTACCTGCTCAACGACCGCTTCGACCTGTTCGACATCGAGGTGATCGGTGCCGAAGCCCTCAACGAAGCGCTGGCAAGGCAACCGGGCGCGCTGCTGATCGGCGCCCACCTTGGCAGTTTCGAGGTATTGCGGGCGGTCGGCCGGGGCAGGGCGGGGCTGCAGGTGGCGATGCTGATGTACGAGGAAAACGCTCGCAAGATCAACGCCACCCTGCAGGCAATCAACCCGCGCGCGGCCGAGGACATCCTGCCGCTTGGCCGGGTCGACTCGATGCTCGCCGCCCGCGACCGGCTGGCCCAGGGCTACCTGGTCGGCATGCTGGCCGACCGTGGGCTGGGTAACGACGCGACCCTGGACTGCGATTTTCTCGGCCAGCCCGCCGCCTTTCCGCTCGGCCCCTGGCGCATGGCAGCGATGCTGCAACGGCCGGTCTTCTTCATGGCCGGTCTGTATCTCGGCGGCAACCGCTATCGCATACACTTCGAACCGCTGGCCGATTTTTCGCACGTCACCCGCACCGACCGTGAACAGGCCATCGCCGACGCCGTCCGCGCCTACGCCGGACGACTGGAAGCCCACTGTCGCCAAACGCCCTACAACTGGTTCAACTTCTTCGATTTCTGGCAGAAAAAATGAAAAAGCTCCTCACTGCCGGCCTCTTTTTCGCCCTGCTGGGCCAAAGCGCCTGGGCCGCCTTCGACGTCGGCAGCCTGATGGCGGACCTAGCCCGACACCCGGGCGGCAAGGCGAAGTTCGTCGAAACCCGCTTCCTGGCCGTGCTCGACAAGCCGCTCAAGGCAACCGGCGAGATGATCTACATCGCCCCCGATCGTCTCGAAAAACGCACGCTGACGCCAAAACCGGAACTGATGATCCTCGACAAGGATCTACTGACGCTGGAACGCGACAAGCAGAAATTGTCGATCAACCTGGCCAGCCAGCCGCAGGCGCTGGCTTTCGTGGACAGCATCCGCGGCACGCTGGCCGGCAACCGGGCTGCGCTGGAGCGCAACTACCTCCTTCACCTCTCGGGCACCAGGGAGAAGTGGGTGCTCACCATGCTGCCGCGTGAGCAGCAGATGGCCAGTTTCGTGCTGCGCATCGTGGTCAGCGGCAGCGGCAACCAGATGCGCAGCATCGAATACCTGCAGGCTGACGGCGACCGTTCGCTGCTGACCATCGAACCGGTTGGCGGACGATGAAACCCAGTCCGCTGCGCGTCCTGTTGCTGTGGCTGCTGGCCATGCTGGTCGGCGGCATGATTGCCTGGAACAGCCGCTTTTCCGCCGACATGAGTTTCTTCCTGCCGGCCGAGCCCAGCGCCGAGCAGCAGGTACTGATCGAGCAGATCAAGGAGGGCGCGGTCTCACGCCTGCTGATGCTGGCCATCGTCGGCGGCGACGCGGGCGAACGCGCCGCCGCATCACGCGATCTGCGTCAGCGTCTGGCCGAACAGGATGCTTTCGTCTCGATCCAGAACGGCGAAGCCAGCCACCTTGATCAGGACCGCGACCTGTTGCTGGCCCATCGCTACCTGCTCAGCCCGGCGGTCACGCCAGAACGCTTCACCGTCGACGGACTGCACGCGGCCATCGGCGACAGCATCGACCTGCTGGCCTCGCCGGCCGGCATGTTGTTCAAACCCTTCCTGACCCGCGATCCCACCGGCGAACTGGCCGCCATCCTGGCCGGACTCGGCAGCGCCAGCCAGCCAGCCAGCCGGGACGGCGTGTGGGCATCGCGTGACGGCGAGCGCGCCATGCTGCTGGTGCAGACCCGTGCACTGGGCGCCGACACCGACGGCCAGGAAGCCGCCATCCTCAGCATCCGCAGCGCGTTCGCCGAAACCCGGCAGGCGCTGGGCGCCGAGGGGCTGAGCCTGCAACTCTCCGGCCCCGGTCATTTCGCCGTCGAGGCCCGCGCCCAGATCAAGCACGAAGTCCTGCTGCTGACTTCGATCAGCAGCCTGGCGATCATTGCCGTCCTGTTCTTCATCTACCGCTCGCCGCGACTGATCGGCCTGGGCATGTTGCCGGTCCTCAGCGGTGCGCTCGCCGGCATCGTCGCCGTCAGCCTGGTCTACGGCACGGTCTTCGGCATCACCGTCGGCTTCGGCGCTGCCTTGATCGGCGAGGCCGTCGATTACTCGACTTACTATTTCATGCAATCCGGACGTCTCGGCCTGAACGGCTGGCGCCAGCGTTTCTGGCCGACGATCCGCCTCGGCGTCGCCACCTCGCTCTGCGGTTTCGGTGCACTGCTGTTTTCCGGTTTCCCTGGCCTGGCCCAGCTCGGCCTGTATTCGCTGGCAGGCATCCTGACGGCCGCACTGGTGACCCGCTTCGTCCTGCCCCATCTGGCCGGCCCGGTCGCGGTCACGAACACACCGCGCCCACTGATCAGGCTCATGGAAAGCGGCCTTGACGGCCTGTCCCGGCTGCGCCTGCCGGTACTGTTGCTGGCCGTCATCGCCGCCGGCTGGCTGATCAACCAGCGTGACCAGCTCTGGCATCCCGATCTCTCGGCCCTGAGCACGGTCAGCGAGGCCGATGCACAGATCGACGGCGAGTTGCGCGCCGACCTCGGCGCCCCGGACTCGCGCTACCTGGTCGTCGTCAACGGCGCCGACCGGGAAGCCGCGCTGCAGGCGGCCGAGCGCACCGGCCGGCATCTCGACCGCCTGGTCGACGCCGGCATCATCGGCGGCTACGACAGTCCGGCCCGCTTCCTGCCCAGCCGGGCCAGCCAGGACCAGCGCCGCGCCGCCTTGCCCGAATCCGCCGTCCTGCGCCAACGCCTGGCCGTCGCTCTGGTCGACCTGCCGCTTTCCGCCCACCGCCTGGACGCTTTCGTCGCCGATGTCGAAGCGGCCCGTACGGCACCACCGCTCAGCCGCGAGAATCTGGCCGGCAGCAGCCTGGCGCTGGCCGTCGACAGCCTGATGCTGCAACGCGCCGACGGCTGGAGCGTGCTGTTGCCGCTGCATCCCCGCATCGACGGCGACGAACTGTCGATTCCGGCCGAACAGGTCCGTGCCGCACTGGCCGGCAGCGACGCCCTGTTCATCGACATGAAGGCCGAATTCGACGCTCTCTACAGCGACTACCTGAGCGAAGCGATCCGCCTGTCGCTGGCCGGGGTCGGAGCGGTCATCTTGCTGCTCGCCGTCAGCCTGCGTTCGCCACTGCGCCTGACCGGCGTCCTGCTGCCGCTGCTGATCGCCGTCGTCTTCGTCGTCGCCGGCCTGCACCTGCTGGGGCAGCGGCTGCATCTCCTGCACCTGGTCGGGCTGCTGCTGATCGTCGCCGTCGGCTCCAATTACGCCCTGTTCTTCGACCGCAGCGCCAGCCAGGAAAGACCCGACCCGGAAACGCTCAGTTCGATGGGCGTCGCCAACCTGACCACTGCCATCGGCTTCGGCACGCTGGCCCTGTCCTCGGTCCCGGTACTCAAGGCCATCGGTCTGACCGTCGGTCCCGGCGCCATCCTGGCGCTGCTCCTGGCGGCGATGTTCGTTCCACGTGGAACGCGGACATGAGCACTGCACTGCGCACCCTCCGGCTCGACCAGGGCGGCAGCGACCTGCTGGTGCTGCTGCCGGGTGCCTACATGCGGCCCGAGGATTTCGTCGCCGCCGGTTTCTTTAGCCGTGCCGAAACCCGCCAGCCCGGGCTCGACCTGTGCGCCGTCGACCTCGACCTGGAACGCATTTCCGGCGGCGAGGCGCTACCAGCTGTGCACCGGGATATCCTCGCGCCAGCCCGCCGCGATTACCGCCGGGTCTGGCTCGGCGGTATCTCGCTCGGCGGCCTGCTGGCCCTGTGCCAGGCCGCCGACCAGCCGGACAGCATCGACGGCCTGTGCCTGCTCGCCCCTTATCCGGGCAGTCGCCTGACCACCAATGCCATCCAGGTGGCCGGCGGTATCGACGCCTGGCAGGCCACGCCGGAACAACTGAGCGACCCGGAATTCCGCGTCTGGCACTGGCTGAAGACGCCGCCGTCGCTGCCGGCCTTCATCGGCCACGGCCGCGACGACCGTTTCGCCGCCGGCATGCAACAGCTCGCCGAACGCTTTCCCGAAGCCTGCCGCCACACCGTGCCCGGCGGCCACGATTGGCCAGCCTGGCAGCGACTGTGGGACGATTTCCTGGCCGCCGGCCATTTTTCCGCCTGAGCCATGGCCCGTCCCTGGAAACCTTCTCCCGCGCTGAAAGCCAGCTTCGTCCTGCACGCCGGGGCGCTGCTCGCGGTCGTCGTGGCGCCGGCAAGCTGGCCCTGGGCGCTGGCACTGCTGGTCGCCAACCATGCCGTGCTCACCGTCGCCGGACTGTTGCCACGCTCGACCCTGCTCGGCCCCAATCTGACCCGGCTGCCGGCTGCGGCCGCCGCCCGCCGGGAAATCGCCCTGACCATCGACGACGGCCCCGACCCCGAGGTGACGCCGCAGGTGCTCGACCTGCTCGACGCCGCCGGGGCTCGCGCCACCTTCTTCTGCATCGGCTGGCGCGTGCGCGAGAACCCGGCGCTGTGTCGGGAAATCGTCGCCCGCGGTCATCAGGTCGAGAATCATGGCGATGCCCACGCCAAAGCCTTCGCCACCTTCGGCCCGGGCCGCATGCGCGCCGACATCCGTGCCGCCCAGGTCACGCTGGGCGAAGTCTGCGGCCGGCGCCCGCGCTACTTCCGCGCCACCGCCGGCCTGCGCAATCCCTTCCTCGACCCGGTGCTGGCCAGCCTCGACCTGCAACTGGCGGCATGGACGCGGCGCCCCTACGACACCCGCTGCAGCGACCCGGACACCGTGCTGCGCCGACTGAGCCGCCAACTCGCCGCGGGCGACATCCTGCTGCTGCACGACGGCAACGCCGCCCGCACGGCCGACGGCCAGCCGGTCATCCTGGCGGTGCTGCCGCGCTTGCTGGCGACGCTTGGCGAACGCAAACTCATCCCCGTCACCCTCGACGAAGCCTGCCGATGAACCACGCAACTTTCCTCAACACCCTGCTCGACGAAGCCACCTTGCCCTTCCGCGGCGGCGGCAAATTCGCCTACCACTACGCCCGCGGCAAGCTGTCGTCCGATTGCATCTTCCGCGAACTGCTGCGCCAGGGGATTTTCCCGGCCGAAGGTCATTACCTCGACCTCGGCTGCGGCCAGGGCAGCCTGTTCGGCTGGCTGCTCGCCGCCCGCAAGCTGCACGAACAGGGCAACTGGCCGGCCGACTGGGCGCCGGCACCGAAGGCGCTGAGCCTGCGCGGCTACGAACTGATGCAGAAGGACGTCGACCGCGCCGCCCGGGCTTTCGGCCGCGACCACCCGCTGGTCGATATCCGCCAGGGCGACATGTGCCGGGTCGATTTCGGCCACGCCGACGTCGTCACCATCCTCGACGCCCTTCATTACTTCGACCACGCCGGCCAGCAGGACGTGCTCACCCGCATCCGCGCCGCACTGCCGCCGGGCGGGCTGTTCCTGACCCGCATCGGCGACGCCTCGGCCGGTCTGCCTTACCACCTGTGCAACTGGGTGGATCATGCGGTCACCTTCGTCCGCGGCCACCGCCTGCCGCGGCTTTATTGCCGGCCGCTCGCCGAGTGGGTGGCGCTGCTCGAAAGCCTCGGTTTCTCGGTCAGCACCATGGAAATGAACGAGGGCAAACCCTTCGCCAACGTCATGCTGGTCTGCCGTATGCCGCCGACCGCCCAAGCAGAATGCCCGCTGGCTGGCTGAGGCAACTGCCGCTGCTGGACTTCGCCCTGCGCACCGGGCGTGGCTTCCGGCGCAACCAGGGGCTGTTGCTGGCCGGTGCCATCGCCTACTACGCGCTGTTGTCGCTGCTGCCCCTGCTGATCCTGTCAGTCGTGGGGCTGTCGCATCTGGTCGAGCGCGGCCTGCTGCTCGACACCATCGAACTCTACCTCGACTGGCTGCTGCCCAGCCTGGCCGACAACCTGGTCGCCGACATTTCCCGCTTCCTCGACCGGCGACGCTCGATCAGCCTGGTCATGCTCGGCACGCTGCTGTTCTTCAGTTCGCAAGCCTTCTCGGTGCTGGAGAAGGCGATGGCGGTGATCTTCGCCCATCGTGGCAAGGACCAGGAACGGCATGCGCTGGTGTCCGCCATCCTGCCTTACTGCCTGGTCGTCGTCCTGGGCATTGCCTTGCTGCTGCTCACCCTGGGCACGCTCGCGCTGCAGACCCTTGCCGGTGAGAATCTGGTGCTGCTCGGCCAGCGCTGGTCGCTCAGCGGCATCGTCGGATTTCTTTTTCCCGTGCTCGGCATCGCCCTGGTCAGCCTGGTGTTGGCCGCCATCTACCTGATCGTCCCGGTCGGCCGCACCCGTCTGCGCCACGCCCTGCTCGGCGGACTGGCCGGTGCGCTGCTGTGGGAGTTACTGCGCCACGGCCTGATCTGGTACTTCACAACGGTGTCCAAAATCGGCGTCGTCTACGGTTCCCTGACCACCGCCGTGGTCCTGTTGTTCTTCATGGAAATGGCCGCCGTGCTGCTCCTGCTCGGTGCCCAGGTGATCGCCGAACTGGAGCAATCCGCAGCAGCGGAATAGGGCTCTGCTAGAATTCCCGCCACCCCGTACCGGATGCCGACGTGACGCCACTGCTGCTTTCCTCCTTCACCGCCACCACCGCCCTCGGCTGCGGCCTCGCCGCCACCCGGGCGGCACTGGCCAGCGGAGGCAGCGGACTGCAGCCCTGCCGTTTCGAAAGCGTGGACCTACCGACCTGGATCGGCGAAGTGCCCGGTGTCGACACCCAGGTGCTGCCGCCGGCGCTGGCCGCCTACGACTGCCGCAATAACCGGCTGACGCAGATGGGCCTGGAAGCCGACGGCTTCGCCGATCAGGTCCGTGCCGCCGTCGCCCGCTACGGCCCGGCGCGGGTCGGCGTGTTCCTGGGCACCAGCACCGCCGGCATCCTGCAGACCGAACTTGCCTACCGCCGACGCGACCCCGACAGCGGCGCGCTGCCCGACGATTTCATCTACCGGACCACGCACAACTCGTTTTCGCTGGCCGAGTTCACCCGCGACTACTTCGGCCTCACCGGCATGGCGATGGCCATTTCCACCGCCTGCTCGTCGAGCGCCAAGGTCTTTGCCGCCGCCGCCCGCCAACTGGCGCTGGGCAGCATCGACGCCGCCATCGTCGGCGGCGTGGACAGCCTGTGCCTGACCACCCTGTACGGCTTTGCCTCGTTACAACTGACCTCGACCCAGGCCTGCCGGCCGTACGACGCGGGCCGTGACGGGATCTCGATCGGCGAGGGTGCCGCCTTCGCCCTGCTCGAACGCGCCGACCGAGCACAGCGCGGCGACATCCTGCTGCTCGGCACCGGTGAATCGAGCGATGCCTACCACATGTCGTCGCCACATCCCGAAGGCCTCGGCGCCCGCCTGGCAATGGAAGCAGCGTTGCGCTCGGCCGGCCTGAGCAGCGACGAGATCGACTACATCAACCTGCATGGCACGGCGACGCCGGCCAACGACGCCGCCGAGGGCAAGGCCGTGGCCGCGCTGTTCGGCCGGCGCGTTCCCGGCAGTTCGACCAAGGGCGCCACCGGCCACACGCTCGGCGCCGCCGGCGCGGTCGAAGCGGTGATCTGCGCGCTGGCCATCGGCGACAGCCTGTTGCCGGGCAGCCCGGGGACGGAAAACCTCGATCCGGCAATTGCCATCGACTACCTGCTGCAAGCCCGCCCAGGCAAGGTTCGTTACGCACTGTCCAACTCCTTCGGTTTCGGCGGCAGCAATTGCAGCCTGATTTTCGGAGCCGCCGCATGAACCCGACCCTGAACGCCTGGATCGACGGCATCGGCTTCCTCGCCCCCGGCCTTCCCGACTGGCCGACCGCCCGCGCCGTGCTGCGCGGCGAACAGGCGCTGGGCGCCGCCCCGTCGCAGTTGCCGGCGCCGGCCATCCTGCCGCCGGCCGAGCGACGCCGGGCCAGCCGGGTGGTCAAGCTGACCCTGGCCATCGGCCTCGAAGCCGCCGCCCATGCCGCCGCCGACGTAGCCACGCTGACCACGGTCTTTGCCGCTTCCGGCGCCGACGGCCACAACTGCCACGCGCTGTGCGAGCAACTGGCGACCGACGACCGACAGATCTCGCCGACCCGCTTCCACAACTCGGTGCACAACGCCGCCGCCGGCTACTGGGGCATCGCCACCCACGCGATGGCGCCGTGCCAGGTCATCTGCGCCTACGACGCCAGTTTCGGCGCCGGCCTGCTCGACGCCCTCGGCCAGTTGCTGGTCGACGGCCAGCCGGTACTGCTGATCGCCTACGACAGTGAATATCCGGCACCGCTGCACGCCAAACGCGACACGCCGGATTGCGGCGGGGTGGCGCTATTGCTCAGCCCACAGCAGAGTGAGCGCTCGCAGTGCATGATCACCGTGACCCCGACCGACGAACCCGCCGAACACCTCGCCGACGCTGCGCTGGAAAGCCTGCGCACCAGCATTCCCGCCCTGCGTTCGCTGCCCATGCTGCAGACGCTGGCGCGCGGCGAAGCCGGCCGCGTCTGCCTCGACTACCTGCCGCCGATGCAGCTCGCGGTCGAAGTCCAGCCATGCTAGACCGCGCCTGGATCGCCGCGCACATCCCGCACCAGGGCAGCATGTGCCTGCTCGACACGGTGACCGACTGGTCGCCCGGGGAAATCCGCTGCCGGGCCAGCAGCCACCGTGCCGCCGACAACCCCCTGCGCGACGGTGAGCGACTCGGTTCCGCCGCCGGCATCGAGTACGCCGCCCAGGCGATGGCCGTCCATGGCGCCCTGTTGGCTGGCGCCGACGAGACGCCGCGCCAGGGTTACCTGACCAGTGTGCGCGGCGTGCACCTGCATGTCGCCCGGCTCGACGACCTGCCGGACGATCTCGACATCCACGCCGAGCGCCTGTCCGGCGACGGCAACACCATCCTCTACCAGTTCGCCGTCGCCCATCGCGGGCAAGCCCTGCTCGCCGGGCGCGCCGCGGTGATCCTCGACGCCGGCCGCCTGGTCACGGAGTCAGCCCCATGAAACGCGCCCTCGTCACCGGCGGCAGCGGCGGCATCGGCGCCGCCATCTGCCGTCGCCTGGCCGCCGACGGCCATCACGTCATCGTCCACGCCAACCGCCACGTCGACCGCGCCGAAACCCTGGTCGCCGAGATCGTCGCTGCTGGCGGCAGCGCCGAAGCGATCGCCTTCGACGTCAGCGAACGCGCCGCCAGCGCCGCCGCCATCGAGCGCCTGCTCGAAGCCGGCAGCATCCAGATCCTGGTCAACAACGCCGGCATCCACGCCGACGCGGTCTTTCCCGGGATGAGCGGCGAGCAGTGGCAAAGCGTGCTCGACGTCTCGCTCAACGGCTTCTTCAACGTCACCCAGCCGCTCAGCCTGCCGATGATCCGTACCCGCTGGGGCCGCATCATCAACATCACCTCGGTCGCCGGGTTGGCCGGCAATCGCGGCCAGGTCAATTACTCGGCGGCCAAGGGCGCGCTGCACGCGGCGACCAAGTCGCTGGCGCTGGAAGTCGCCAGCCGCGGCATCACGGTCAATGCCGTGGCGCCGGGGATCATCGATACCGACATGAGTGCCGGTGCCTTCGACGCCGAGGCCGTGCGCAAGCTGGTGCCGATGCAGCGGGCCGGCCGGCCGGACGAGGTCGCCGAACTGGTCGCCTTCCTCGCCTCCGACAAGGCGGCCTACATTTCGGGCCAGATCATCTCGATCAACGGCGCCATGCTCTGAGGCGGCGATGCGCTTTTCCCGGGTCTTCCTGAACCGCGTCCAGGCCCGACCGACCGACGCCGACACGGTCGTCGTCATCGACGTGCTGCGCTCCTTCACCACCGCCGCCGTCGCGTTGGCGCGCGGCGCCAGCGCCATCTACCCGGTCGAGAACGTCAGCAGCGCCGCCGGCCTGGCCGGACAGATGGAAAATGCCCTGTCGGTCGGCGCCGTCGGCGGTGGCGATCCGGTACCCGGTTTCGATTTCGGCAATTCGCCGGCGCAACTGGCCGGCCTCGACCTGAGCGGCCGCAGCCTGGTCATGAGCACCGCCGCCGGCGTGCGCGGCCTGCAGCGCTTTCATCATGCCCGCCGCTTGTACGCCTGCGCACTGGTCTGCGCCCGCGCCACGGCCGCGGCAATCCGCGCCGACAAGCCGGACGAAGTCTGCTTCGTGATCACCGGCGAGTGGGTGGATCGTGACGGCGACGAAGACATCGCCTGTGCCGATTACCTGGAAGCGCTGCTGCTCGGCGAACAGCCTGCTGCCGAGCATTACGAACAGCGGGTCCGCGCTTCCGATTTCGGCCGCCGCTTCAGCGCCGGCACCTGGCCCAACCTGCCAGCGGCCGATCTCGACCTGTGCGCGCAAGCCGATCTTTTCGACTTCGCCATGCCGGTGCGGCGCGAGAACGGCCGCCTGGTGATCCGCTAGGCCGAACGGCCGATCAATTCGCGCAGGCGCGCCAGTTTGGGCGCCACCATCGGCACGGTCAGCATGGTGCTGGCGACCGCCATCAGCAACAAGGCGGTAAAGGCACCGCTGCTGATGATCTCGCGGTCGAGCAGGATGTTGGCGAAGATGATCATGATCAGCGCCTTGGTCTGCAGCAACCAGCCGATGATGCTGGCTTCGCCGGGCGCCCAGCCGAGCACGCGGCCGGCGATGCGCACGCCGATCAGCTTGCCGGCGACGGAAGCGACGAGCAGCAGGCCGGCCGCGAAGAACACCGCTTCGCCACCCATCGTCCAGGTCGTGCGCAGGCCCGTGGACAGGAAGAAAACGGGCATCACCACGAGCAGGACATGATGGCGCAACTGGTCCATCTTCTCCTGGTCGAACCATTCGGCTTCCATCACCGCACCGGCCAGGAAGGCACCGACCATGAAATGCAGGCCGGCCCAGTCGGCGCCGAAACCGCAGGCCGCCAGCCAGATCAGCGCCACGTACCAGCGGTCGCCTTCGCTCAGGCGGGCCATCAGCTTGCGGAACAACCAGGCGATCAAGGCGAACGCCAGCAGGAAGAAGAACTGCCGACCGACCCGGGTCCAGTCCATCAGGATCAGCGCCAGCACGCCCCAGATGGCGATATCGTCGATACTGGCATAACGCAGGATGCGCTGGCCGATGGGCTGGCGCAGCACGGCCAGTTTTTCCATGAACAGGATCAGGATGGGCAGCGCCGTCACCGCGCAGGCCATGCCAACGCCGAGGACGAATTGCCAGGACTGGCCCTGACTGCCCAGCCAGCCGTCGCTGAGCAACATCACGCCGGCGGCGGCGGCGCCGAACAACAGCGGCGTGCCCAGCGCCAGCCCGGCGGTGATGCCGCTTTCCCGGCGATGCTGCCAGGCCTGTTTGAGATCGAGTTCGATCCCGGCGATCATCACGAAGATCATCACCGCCCACCAGGCAATGCCATTGAGCGACTGGATGACCCCCGGCGTGAACACGAAGCGGTAGTAGTCGGGGAAGGCCTGGCCGAGCACCCCCGGACCGAGCAGAATGCCGGTCAGGATCTGCACGACGACCAGCGGCGCGTAATACTCGGTACGGCCGATCCGCCAGATCAGCCAGGGCAGCGCGAAGATCAGCATCATCGCGATCAGGAAAAGTTCGGTGGTGTTCATGGTTTGCGACCGACGTACTCGCGGAAAACGCCAAAGGTCACCGCGCAATCGACATCGACGAAACCGGCGCGGCGCATGGCGGCGAGGATGGTCGCCGGGTCGATGGCCGCCTCGATGGTGTCGCCGTAGTAGGCCCACAGGCGGCGGACGTCGGCATGCCGACCGGACAGCCGGGCCAGCAGCGGCACCACGCCGCCGATGTAGGCGCGTAGCGCGAGGCGGCCGAAACGTCCGGCCGGGCGGCTGATTTCCATGATGCAGGCGCGTCCGCCCGGACGCAGCACGCGGAAGTATTCGGCAAACGCCGCATCCATGTCGCCGACGTGGCGCAAGGCATAGCCCATGGAAACGAAATCGACGCAGGCTTCGGGCAGGGGAATCGACTCGGCGTAGGCGACCAGGGTTTCCACGGCCAGCTTCTTCTGTAGTTCGGCGAGCATGCCCGGCGACGGGTCGAGCGCCACCACCCGGCCGCCGGGCCCGACCAGCGCCTGCGCCTCGGCCGTGACCAGACCGGTACCGGCGGCAACGTCGAGCACCGCCATCCCGGGTTTCACGCCGCAGCGCCGCAGGACCTCGCGACGGTACCAGCTGCCGCTGCCCAGCGCGGTGATGCGTTCGGCGTTGTCGTAACCCGGTGCGGCCTCGTTGAACATGTCGCGGGTCACCGCCCGGCGCTGGTCCTCCCCGGCAAAATAGGTGTCGAGGCGGCGGTCATCCTTGAGGGCGGAGTTCTTGGGCATGATCCTGTGTTCAGCGAGTATTCAGACGACGCCAGGCCAGAGCCGGCAGGCGCCACAAAAAACCGAGGAAGAGACGGCTGTGCATCCAGGTCAGCAGCACGTTGTCGCGCAGGTAACGGAAATGCGAGACACCGCCTTCGTCGGCACGGAAGTAACGGACCGGTGCATCCAGGTTGCGCGGCATCACGCCGGCCCAGCACAGGCGGACCACCGCCTCGGGATCGAAATCGAAACGGCGCATCCAGCGGTTGGCACGCATGACGCGGATCAGCGGCTGCACCGGATAGACGCGAAAACCGTAGAGCGAATCGCCGATGCCCATCCACAAGGTTTCCAGATTAGCCCACCAGTTCGAGACCTTGCGCCCGTTGACCCGCAGCGCCGGCGCGTCGGCGTCGAACACCGGCCGGCCGAGCACCATCGTCGCCGGCTCGGCCTGCGATGCGGCCATGAAATCGGGGATCAGCGCCGCCGGATGCTGGCCGTCGGAATCCATGGTCAAGGCGTGGGTGTAGCCCTCGGCCGCGGCCAGCGTGATGCCTTCGAGCACCGCCGCGCCCTTGCCGCGGTTTTCCGGCAGGACGATCACGCGCAGGCCGGGATCGTCCGCCGCCAGGGCCTTCAGACGTTCCGTCGAACCGTCGGTGCTGCCGTCCACCACCACCCAAACCGGCGTCCACTGGGCGCGCGCGGCACGCACCGTATCGACCACGGCAGGGCCGGGGTTGTAACTCGGAATCAGGACGAGGTGGCGGGTCGAGGGGCTGGGCATGGGCATTCAGGCACGGGGTAGCGGAGATGGCGATGCGGCCAGCGCCTGGCGCAACGCGGCTTCGAGTTCGCCGGTGAAGGCGGTGACGCTGGCCGGCGGCGCAAAGCGCTGACCAAGACGAATCCGGCAATGCAACGGCAACTGCGGCCGGCGGAACAACGGCCAGGCCTTGCCGAGATAGGGCGTGGAAAATTCGATCAACAGCGCCTGCACCGGCACCCCGGCGCGCTGGGCGATCAGTCCGGCGGTCGGCATGCAGGGGTCGAGCGGAAATGCCTGGGTGCGGCTGCCTTCGGGAAAGATCACCAACTGGGCACCGGCCTGCAGTTCCTCGCGGGCATCGATGATCATCTTGAGCGGCACATCGTTGCGGATGTAACGCGCCATCCGCGCGGCGGCACCGAACAGGATGTTGTCGAGCAAGGCCGCCTTCATCACGCAGACGGCATTCGGCAGGCGCGACAGGATCATCACCGCATCGAGCAGGGAAGGGTGGTTGGCAACCACGATCAACGGGCCGGCATCGCGCAGTTGATCGAGTTCGCGCAGGTCGAAACGACAGGCACACACCGTTTCAAGGAAAGCGAGATAGACGCGAAAGCCGTTGCGGATGGCAAAGCGCCCCAGGCGCTGCCCGAGACGCCGCGGCAACAGGGGCTTCAGCAGCAGGGCAAAGGGTAGCCAGAGCAGGCAGATCAGGGCCAGGGCGCCCAGCCCCAGCAACATGGCCAGGAATTCATAGGTCCGCCAGAGCAGGCCCGAACGCGTTCCGCTCATCGGGCCGCCATCGCCATGGCTTCGATCTCGACCAGCAGATCGGCGCGACAGACATCGGCGACGACCGGACAGACTTCGACCGGCCCGAGCATTTCCTCGATCACCGCGGCGACCGTCGGCCAGTCGTCGGCATGGCGCAGGTAGGCGCGGCACAGCAGTTGATCGGGCCGGAAACCGGCCTGCTGCGACAGACGATTGGCTTCGCCGAGCACCGCCAGGATGTTGGTCAGCGTTTCCCGCGTCTGCGCGGCCACATCACCGACATGCATGCTGCGATGGCCGACGATGCTGGCCGTGCCGGAAATGAACAGGATTTCCTGGCCCGGCGGATAAGCCAGCGCCGCCCGCGAGAAGGTCGGGCTGCGCGGGCCGTAATCGGCCGGGTAATGGTAAGCGCTGACCTGGCGCGGGTTTTCCACCGCCACCGCCGGCTGCTTGCCGGCCAGGAAGGCGATCGACAGCGGACCGTCGCGCAGGCCGAGGGCGCAGGCCGCCGGCACGTTGCCGGTGGCCCCGCGGTGGCAGGCGAGGAAGGCATCCTGGCGACCGAGGTTGAACTGGCGGTAACGCTCCAGCCCGTGGCTTTCCTCGTTGATCGCGGCGAGGTAGTTCCACACCCGCCACAACTCGGGCAGACCCTGCGCATCGAGCAGGCGGAAGATGCGCCGGTAGGCCGTCTCGCTCGCCGCCTGCAGGGGTGTCCGCGCATCGCCGGCAAAATCGGCCTCATCCACTTCGATGACGCCATACAGGACATCGCCGGTGCGGCGCCAGGCGATGCCTTCGTCAACGCCCTGCTGGCAGTCGACCGGACTCAGCCAGAGTTCGCGCAGCGCCGGCGGCGCAATGCCGGGCAGGGCGGCAGCAATGCCCTGTTCCGGCCAGCCGGCCGCCGGCAGGCCGCCGCCCAGACGGGCGCCACCGAGGATGCGCGCGGTTTCACGTGGAACGCCTGCATCGTCGGCGGTCGTCAGGAATACCAGACCCGCCACGTCAGAGCGTATTCATCGCCGGGTCTTCCACCCGCCGGATATTGAAACGTCGCCGCTTCCACCCCATGAAGGCACGCTTCGGCTGCAGCAGGTTGGCACCGTAATAGAGCGCCTTGAACATCCAGATCGAGCGCCAGATCGGCGTCTTGCCGAAGATGTCGCCGGCCAGTACCGACAGCAGGGCTTCCTTGACGCGGAAAATGTTCTTCGGAAACATGAAGAAGTCGCGCATGATCGGATTGGTCACCCGGTAGATGAACCAGGAGAATTCCTTCGGTCCGTGCTTCATCAGGCGGTCGAAGCGCTTAAGCGCCGCCGGTGCCGCGGCCGGGTTCTTCAGGCAGGCATCGATGGCCTCGGCGCCGATGACGCCGCTGTTCATCGCCAGCCAGACGCCGGAGGAAAACACCGGGTCGATGAAGGCATAGGCATCGCCGAGGAGCAGGTAATTACGCCCGTGGTTGCGCTCGGACACGTAGGAGAAATTGCCGGTCGCCTCGACCTCGTGCACCAGGGTCGAATCCTTCAGCCGCTCGGCCAGCGGCGGACACATGGCGATGCCGTCGCGCAGGAACTGCTCCAGGCTGCGCTCGCCGCGCGTCTTCATGTAGTAGGGCCAGGTCACCATGCCGACGCTGGTGACGTCGTTGATCATCGGAATGAACCAGAACCAGCCGTGCTCGAACCAGTAGATGGTGATGTTCCCGGCCTCGCTGCCCGGATGCCGGCGCGCCTGCGAGAAATGGCCATAGACCGCCGAACTGTTGTGCCTGGGATTGCGGTGCTTGATCTGGAAGCGGTTGGCGAGGAAGGTATCGCGACCGGAAGCATCGACGACAAAGCGCGCCTGCCACACCTGTTCGCGACCGTCGTCGTGGACCGCACTGATCAGCACGCTGTCGTCGGCCTGGAAGTCGACGGTGCGGGCGCGGCAGCCCTCGTGCACCTCGACGCCCTTGTTCGCCGCGTTGCGGATCAGCACGGTATCGAATTCCGAACGCCGCACCTGATAGGCGTAGGGCATGGATTTGTCCCAGGCGTCGGCAAAGTGGAAGACCTGCGGCGTATCGTGACTGGGCGAAACGAATTCGGCGCCGCGCTTTTCCATGCCGATGGCGCGGACTTCGTCGGCCACACCCAGGCGCTCGAACAACGGCAGGTTGGCTGGCAACAGCGACTCGCCGATATGGAAGCGCGGATGATGCGACTTCTCGAGAATCACCACCTTGTAACCCTTTTCCGCCAGCAGCGGCGCCACCGTCGTCCCGGCCGGGCCACCGCCGATCACCAGCACGTCGCACTGGCTGCGTTCAGGCTGCTGTGTTTGCTGTTCCATCGGACATTCCCCTGTTCTCTGTGGCGGGCAGAAATTATCTTTTTGTGCCGGGCCGGCATGCGCAAGCCCCCGCGGGCAGGGGGGAGATTATAGCGCTGCCCCCGGTACCGGGGACGAACACGCCGACTGACTTTCGTAAACCAATGGAATGATCTGCTTCATCGCCTCGCGTCGCGACAGCTTCACCGGCGACATGGCAACAATGTTGTCCACCTGCAGGTCGGTCGACAGCATCGGCTTGAGCCCGAGCGGCTGACGCGGGTGCAGGGCAAAGTCGCGCCGCGCCTGTTCGATCTGCGCCTTGTTGGCGCTGAAGTAACGGGCCGCGGCAATGGTTTCCGGCAGGTGCTTCAACACATGCCACAGGCTCCAGCGATGCTGCCACAGCCGGCCGGCGAAGCGGCGGCGGTAAGCCTTGCTGTCGTAGAAGCGCTTGACATGCCAGTTGTACAGCGCGTCCATCTCGTCGCGCGAGGAAAAGCCCTTGGGCAGGAAAACGAAGTTCAGGCAGTTCATCAGCCGCCAGTCCTCGATGAAATCGCCGGACTCGCCGCTGACGCATTCCTCCCAGATCGGGGCGCCATGCAGCGGGCTGAACTTGGTCATGTTCATCTCGTCGAGATCGAGCGAGAGGATAAAGTCGCTGGTCACCTTCACCGTCTCCGGCGTCTCGCCCGGCATGCCGAAAATGAACAGGCCCTTGGCGCGCAAACCGGCGGCGTGGATCTGACGCACCGTATCGCGCACCGCGTCGAGCGTGACCCCGGCCTTGTGCCGTTCCATCATCCCCGGATCGGCCGACTCGACGCCCATCGACACCATCAGCGCGCCGGCCTGCTTGAGCTTGGCCAGCATTTCGTCCGAGGTATGGCCGGTGCGGATCGCGCAATTCCACTGCACGCCGAGCGGCTTCTCGATCAACAGGTCGCACAGGTCCATCACGCGCTGCTTCTTGGCGGTGAACAAGTCGTCGTACATGTTGATGTGGTAGACCCCGAAGTTGTCCCGCAAGTACTTCATGTGGTCGTAGGTGTATTGCGCCGAATTGGTCTTGTACAGGCGCTCGAACACCGTGCGGTCGCAGAACGAGCAGGTATAGGGACAGCCGCGCGAGGTGATCATGGTCGCGCCATAGCGCTTTTCGTAGGCGAACAGCGGCAGGTGATAGGCGTGCGGAAAGCCGGCCAGCTTCTCGTAGGCCGGGAACGGCAACTCATCGAGATCGAGGATGCGGTCACGGCGCGGATTGACGACGATGCGCCCGGCCGGGTCGCGCCAGATCAGGTTGCCGATGTCGGCCAGCGGCTTGCCGTCGGCCAGGTCGAGCAGGGCGCCTTCGCCCTCGCCGATGACCAGGTAGTCGATTTCCGGGAAGTGTTCGAGAATCGGCGCACCGAGCGAGGAGACATGGACATTGCCGAAAACGATGCGGATGTCCGGCCGCTTCTCGCGGATGTACAGCGCCATGTCCACGGCGTCCATGAAACCCGAGGTGGTCGCCGAGAAACCGACCATTTCCGGCTCGCTGGCCAGGACGATTTCGGCGTTGGCGGCAATTCCCGGCGGCGCATAGGGTCCCAGGCAGTCGTGCAGGGCCACCTGATGGCCGAATTTCTCCAGCCACGACGCCAGCTGCATGATGCCGATCGGCGGCATGCGGTTGGCCAGCACCGAAAAATCGGGCTGGCCGGGAACGAAATTGAAACCGGCGGGATGGACTAGCGTGACGCGCATCGGAAACCTCGGGGAAGTCGCCCGATTTTAGGCGAAAAACCGGCTTCAGACGCCGGCAAAGGTATCCCAGGCAAATTTGACGATCAGTACCCCGACCACCACCAGGAAGACGATGCGGATGAAGCCGCTGCCATGCCTCAGCGCCAGCCAGGTACCGGCCACCGAGCCGGCGATGTTGGCGACGGCCATGGCGCCGGCGAGCGCGGCGATGATGTGGCCGGCGGGCAGGAAGAAGGCCAGCGCCGCCAGGTTGGTGGCGACATTGACGACCTTGGCGCCGGCCGAGGCATGCAGGAAATCGAATCCGAAGAAGCGGATGAACAGGAAGATCAGGAAGCTGCCGGTGCCCGGGCCGAAGAAGCCGTCATAGAAGCCGATCACGCCGCCGAGCAGGACGGCGTAGGCCAGTTCGCGCCGACCGCTGTGGGCGGGCCGGTGCAATTGCCCGAAATCCTTCTTCAACAAGGTGTAGCCGGCGGCGAAAATGAGCAGGAACAGGATCAGCGGGCGTACCGCATCCTTGGGCAGCCAGGCCACCGCCGCCGCACCGGCGTAGGACAGCGCGAAGGCGGCGAGGGCAGCCGGCAGGATGGTGCGCCACGGCATCTCGACCCGGCGGGCATAACGCCAGGCGGCGTTGGCGGTACCGAAGACGCTGGCGAACTTGTTGGTGCCGAACAAGGTGGCCGGCGCAACGCCCGGCTGGGCGGCGAACAGTGCGGGAATCTGGACCAGGCCGCCGCCGCCGACGACGGCATCGACCAGACCGGCGATGAAGGCAGCCAGGATCAACCAGCCGAAAGGGGCAATGATTTCCATCGATGCCTCAGGACTGACCGCTGGTCGGACGAAGGGGAATTAGGCGGTAATGCATGTCGCTATAATGAGGCTTCAAGACGAAGTGCTGAGCGAGGTAGTGAAATGGACAATCTGACCCTGGTTATCGCGCTCGCCGCAGTGGCCGTCGCCGGCATCCTGTTTTTCATCAACCGGCGCCCGGCGCGGCAGGCAGCCGTCGAAACCGCCAGCCACCGGCGCTATGCCGGGGCTCATCGGGAACCCGTCCGACCGCCGGCCGATGCCGATCCCCAGACACGTTTCGTCGAAACCGGCAAACCCAAGCAATACCGGCTGCTCAACAGCAGCGAGCAGGAACTTTACCACCGTCTGTGCGAGGCCATGCCCAACATGCGGGTGTTTACCCAGGTCGGCGTCTCCCAGCTGGCGCTGGCCCGGGGTCGCCAGGAAGCCCTGCGGCTGAGCCGGATGGCCGGCCGCGGCGTCGATTTCGTGGTCTGTGACGCCGATTTTTCGATTGTCGCCGCGATCGAGCTGGCCTGGCCGACGACCGGCCAGGAAATCGACAACGCCGAGGAAGTCAAACGCGTTGCCCTGCAGAGCCTGGGGATTCCGATGATCGTCTTCCGGCCGAACAAACTGCCCGACGCCGACACCATCAGCCGCGAAATTGCCGACGCCATCCTGCGCCGCAACCGGCTGGAGGCAGAACGCGGCTAGGCGGTCTGGCGCATGGCCCAGCCACTGCAACAGCTTTTCCCGCTGATCCGGCGCAGCGGCCTGGCCGGCTGGCTGGCCGGACAATACCGTTACCTCGGCTTTGCCGCCTTGCTGCTGATTGCCAGCTTCTCGCCACGCATCCACGATCAGGCGACCCGTCGCCGTTCGGCCAGCGTCCTCTGCTGCGCCGCCTGGCAGACTTTGCCCGGCTACCTGCTGGCCTGCGTGCTGCTCAGCGCCATCCTCACCCGCATCGTCGCCGTCAGTGCCGACAGCTACGGTCTGTCGCATCTGGCGCTGGAAGCCATCCTGCGGGTCTTCGTCGTCGAACTGTTGCCGCTGGCCTCGACGCTGTTCGTTGCCATGCGCGCCGTGCCCATGGCCATGCTGCACCTGGCGGCACTGCCCGGCCAACCCGGTGCCGGCCTGCGCGACGCGCTGCCGTACGCGGTCGGCAATGCGGCGGCCGTGGTCATCCTGGCCATTGTCGGCGGCATCGTCTCGCTACTGGTCGCCTATCCCGTGGTCCATGGCTTCAACCAGTGGGGCTTGCCGGCGTACACCCGGCTGATCGGCCAGGTCTTCGACCCGATCCTGGCCATTGCCTTCTCGGCCAAGATCCTGTTCTTTGGTATCGCCGTCGGCATTGCCCCGGCCACCGTGGTACTCGACCCACGCAAGTACGACACCGGCCAGCGTGAGATGCGGGTGATGGTCCGCCTGCTGTTGATCCTGGTAGTGATCGAGGGTAGTTTCCTGATGTTGCGACGCTTCTGAGAACCATGAACGAATCCCCGAGCCACCTGCCGAACATCAAGCACCCGGAAAGCAAGGCCGCCGCGTTGTTGTTGGTCACGCTGGCACTGATCGTCGCCTTCGTGATCTTCGTCATGACTGCCCGCGGCGTGTTCGAGGAAAACCAGCAATTGCTGCTGGTCGCGGAAAATTCGGAAGGTGTCGCGGTCGGCATGGACCTGACCTTTTCCGGTTTTCCCATCGGCCGGGTCAACCGCATCGAACTCGGCGACGACGGCAAGGCCCATCTCCATGTCTCGGTACCGCTAAAGGATGCGCGCTGGCTGCGGGCATCGTCGGTATTCACGCTGGAAAAGGGTGTGGTCGGCGGCAGCCGGCTGCGGGCCTTCACCGGCATGCTCGACGATGAACCGCTAGCCGACGGTGCTCGCCGCGAAGTGCTGATGGGCGACGCGACCTCCGGCGTGCCTGAACTGGTGGCGACGGTCACCCGCCTGGTCGGCAATCTGGAACGACTGACCAACGAACAATCGGCCCTGGTGGCCAGCATGGACAACCTACAGCGCATGACTGCCGAACAGTCGGCGCTGGCCGGCAGCCTGAACAACATGCGCCAATTCACCGCCACCCTCAACGGTCGCCACGGGGCGCTCGGCGCCTTGCTCGGCAACGACGCGGATGTGGCCAAGGTAATCGATTCACTCGAACAGACCCGGCTGTTGCTGACCGAAGCCCGGGCCAGTCTGGCCAAGGTCGATGCGGCGCTGGTCGACGTCAAGGCCATCACCGGCAATACGCGCGCGGCAACCGAAGATCTCGACGCCCTGCGCGCCGAAATCGATCTCAACCTGCGCAAGGTTTCCGGCCTGGTCGACGACCTCAACCGCAAATGGCCGTTTGCCCGCGAACGCGAGTTGAAACTGCCATGAACTACTTCACCCCGCTGATTGCCCTGGTGCTGGTTGGCTGTGCCAATCATCCGCCGCCGCCCGACTGGTTGCTGACTGCCGAGAGCGCCACCGGCAACCATGCCCGTCTGTGGCTGGAAGGACGCGACAAACTGGCCGAAATCCAGCTCAATGCGGCGCGCGAAGCGGTTTCCCGTACCGGCGACGCCGACCAGCAGGCGCGTGTCGAACTGCACGCCTGCGCGGTGCGCCTGGCCAGCCTGCAGGGCGGTCAATGTCCGGCTTTCGATACCCTGGCCAGCGATGCCGGCCGGGCCGAGAACGCCTACGCCGCCTATCTGTCCGGTACGTTGCCCGCCGCCGACCGCCAGCTGTTGCCGGAAAGCCAGCGCCTGGCCTGGCAGAACCCACAAGCCTTGAACAACATCAACGATCCGCTGGCTCGCCTGGTCGCCGCGGCAGCCTTGCTCGAAGCCGGCCGCTTGCCGCCGGAAGGCATCACCCTGGCCATCGATACTGCTGCCGGCCAGGGCTGGCGCCGGCCGCTGCTGGCCTGGCTGAGTCTGGAGCGGGAAAGACTGGAACGGGCAGGCGACCCGAGCGGTAGCGAAGCGATCAGGCGCCGTATCGAGCGGGTACTTGGCGCCGGCCGCTGAATTTGTTTACGGTTTTATATAGAACCTTAAATAAAAGAACTATGTTAACAACCTGAACAACAGTTCTGTGGATAACTAATAAAAAAACAACAAAATCAGAGATATAAAAGCTATTTAACCGTCTTGGCAAGTGCCTGAAGTGCCTGTTGATCGAATGGGGACAGTTTTTCCACGATCGCGTAAACGCAGATTCATCCACAAACTGCGAACAGCTCGTTCGCGGTGTTGTGCACAGGCCTTACTTGCCGATGCAGAAGCGGCTGAAAATAACGCCCAGCAGGTCGTCGGCAGTGAATTCGCCGGTGATCTGACCCAGTGACTGCTGGGCCAGACGCAGTTCTTCGGCAAACAGTTCGAGCGCCGGCAGGGCGCCTTCGACGACCTTGCGGGCCGCCGCAATGTGTTCCTGGGCCGCCGCCAGCGCCCGCAGATGCCGTTCGCGGGCGATGAATACATCTTCCGCCTGATGCCAGCCGGCGATCCGCAGCAATTCCTGGCGCAGCAGCTCGATCCCGCGATTGGCCTTGGCCGACAGCGAGATGGCGACGCCGTCGGCTTCGTCATGACGCTCCGGCTCGCGGCCGGCGAGGTCGATCTTGTTATAGACGGTGATGCGCTGCAGACGCTCGGGCATGCGTTCGAGAATGTCGCGGTCCAGCGCCGACACGCCGGTATTCGCATCGACCAGCAGGACGACCACGTCGGCGCGCTCGATTTCCTGCCAGCTGCGTTCGATGCCGATCTTCTCGACGACGTCCTCGGTATCGCGCAGGCCGGCGGTATCGATGATGTGCAGGGGGATGCCCTCGATCTGTATGGTCGAGCGCAAGGCATCGCGCGTGGTACCGGCAATCGGCGTGACGATGGCCAGATCGTCGCCGGCCAGGCGGTTGAGCAGGGACGATTTGCCGACATTGGGCTGGCCGGCAAGGACCACGTGCAGGCCGGATTGCAGCAGTTTGCCCTGGCCGGCGCGGTCGAAGATCTCGGCCAGCTTCAATTGCAGGCGTTCCAGCCGGCCGAAGGCATTGGCCGCGTGCAGGAAATCGATGTCTTCCTCGGGAAAATCCAGCGTCGCCTCGACCAGCATGCGCAGGTTGATCAGTTCCTCATTGAGTTCGCCGATCGCGCGCGAGAATTCGCCCTGCAGCGAACGCACCGCGGAACGGGCGGCGCTGGCGGTAGCGGCGTCGATCAGGTCGGCCACGGCCTCGGCCTGGGCCAGGTCCATCTTGCCGTTGAGGAAGGCGCGGCGGGAAAACTCACCCGGTTCGGCCAGGCGCGCACCGAGATCGAGACAGCGGGCAAGCAGCATCTGCATGACCACCGGGCCGCCATGACCCTGCAGTTCGAGCACGTCCTCGCCGGTAAAGGAATTGGGGCCGGGAAAATACAGCAGCAGGCCGGTGTCGATGGTCGTGCCGTCGGCGGCACGGAAATCGGCGAGCGTGGCGTAGCGCGGTTTCGGCGTCTTGCCGGTCAGTGCAAAAGCAAAGGGCAGCAAATTGCTGCCCGAGACCCGGATCACGCCGACCCCGCCACGGCCGGGAGCCGTGGCGATGGCGGCGATGGTGTCGTTCTTCACACCTTAGGCTTTCGCATCGTTGGCAGCCTTGCCGCCAGCTTCCATCATGCGGGTGATCTGCCATTGCTGGGCGATCGACAGGATGTTGTTCACCACCCAGTAGAGCACCAGACCAGCCGGGAAGAAGAAGAACATGATGCCGAAGACGAAAGGCATGGCCATCATCACCTTGGCCTGGATCGGATCCGGCGGGGTCGGGTTGAGCTTGATCTGGATGAACATCGAGACAACCATGATCACCGGCAGGATGTACCAGGGATCGGGTGCGGCCAGGTCGGTGATCCACAGGATCCACGGTGCGTCGCGCATTTCGACGGCGCCGAGCAGCACCCAGTAGAGGGCGATGAAGACCGGAATCTGGATCAGGATGGGCAGGCAGCCGCCGAGCGGGTTGATCTTCTCGGTCTGGTACAGCTTCATCATTTCCTGGTTCAGACGGGCCTTGTCGTCACCGTAGCGCTCCTTCAACTGCACCAGGCGCGGCGTGACCAGGCGCATCTTGGCCATCGACTTGTACGAAGCGGCCGACAGCGGGAAGAAGGCGAGCTTGATGGCGATGGTCAGGACAACGATGGCCCAGCCCCAGTTACCCACCAGGCCGTGGATGAACTGCAGCGCCCAGAAGATCGGGGCGGCGATGACGGTCAGCCAGCCGTAGTCGACAACCAGATCCAGCCCCGGTGCCAGCGCCTTCAGTGCAGCCTGTTCCTGCGGACCGGCAAACAGCGAAACCGAGCTCACCGCGCTGGTGCCCGGGCCGACTTCGGCCACCGGAACGATCACGCCCATCTGGTAGAGCTTGCTGTTGTCCAGCTTGCGCATGTAGTACTCGCGCTGAACACCTTGTTCCGGCACCCAGGCAGCGACGAAATAGTGCTGGACCATGGCCAGCCAGCCATTGTCGGCCGTCTTGACGAACTTGGCGCTCTTGTCGGCGACATCGCCGAAGCTGATCTTTTGATACTTCTCGGCCTCGGTATAGACCGCCGGGCCGGTGAAGGTGTGCATCATGAAGTTGCCGCCAGCCGGTTCGCCATCGTCGCGCTGAACCTGGAAGTAGGCATGCGGCGCCAGCGGCTTGTCGGAACCGTTGACGATTTCCCAGGCTACATCGACCACGTACGAAGAACGCTTGAAGGTCAGGATGCGGGCAATGCGCACGCCTTCCGGACCGTCGGCTTCCAGGCGCACCTTCAGCTCATCGCTGCCGTCCTGCAATTGCAGCGGGCCATCGACGCGGCGGAACAGCGAACGGTGCGTCGGCAGACCGTCGCCGATCAGGCCGCTCTGGGCGAAATACTGGTGCTTGGCGTCAAACAGGACGAAGTTGTGATCCTTGTCGTCGCTTTCCTTGTAATTCAGCAGTTCCAGACCGACCAGATCGCCACCCTGGGTGGAAATCGTGACCTTCATCAGGTCGGTCTCGACAGTGAAGGTTTCGCCGGTGGCGGCGGGCGTTTCGGTCACCGCGGCGATGGCGGAACCGGCGGCCTGCAGGCTGACCGAAGGCGTCGGCGTGCTGCCGTCGGCAACGGCCTGCGGCGAGTTGGTCGCCACTTCGGCGACGGGCTTGGGCCGGTTGTACTCCTGCCAGTTTTCCCACAGCATGAAGCTGGAGAAAGCGAAAATCATGACCAGAATCAGGCGACGAGTATCCATGAGCTGCCTACGTAGTTAATGGTGTTCAGGGAACGGGATCATACCCGCCCGGGTGCCACGGGTGACAGCGGCAAATGCGTTTTGCCCCCAGCCAGCCGCCCTTGAGGGCGCCGTACTTGCGAATGGCGTCGACCGTATATTCCGAACAGGTCGGAAAATAGCGGCAACGCCTCCCGAACATCGGACTGATGGCGTACTGGTAGAAACGTACCAGGGCAATCAGCAGATGCTTCATTGTGCTTCCCTTTTCGGACGGGGACGTGACAGGCGATCCAGCAAATTGCCGAAATCCTCGCCGATCACCCTGCCATCAAAGGGCTTTTGCTTGACCGCCAGCCTGACGATCAGATCGTAAGCCGGCAGACCCGCGCGCCGAAGCCGGAATCGTTCGCGCACGATGCGCTTGAGCCGGTTGCGATCAACGGCGCGCTTGAGCAGTTTCTTCCCGACGACCAAGCCCAGTCTGGCATCGGTATGACCTTCGGCACGCGGCTGATAGTGCAACATCAGCCAGGTGCCGCGAATGGCCTTCCGGAAACCAAAAACGGATGAAAATTCATCCGTTTTGGTCAGGCGATAGCGTCGGGCGAAGCTTGCTTCCACTTCGCCAGGCGTCCGGCTTAAACGGCCAGACGCTTGCGACCCTTGGCGCGGCGAGCAGCGAGGACGGCACGGCCGCCCTTGGTGCGCGAACGGACCAGGAAGCCATGGGTGCGCTTGCGGCGCACGACCGACGGTTGATACGTGCGTTTCATGTCGTAATTCCTTGAGTGAGCGGAGAAAAACGCGTGATTACACCTTGTTTGCCCCCCTGCTGTCAACCTGAATTATTTCCACAAGCTGTGGATAACTTGTGCATCGCAGGGTAGAATTGCGCTTTGGTCGGCGGCCGCGAAGCCGCCGATTTCATTGAAAATTCGTTTTCAAATCAGATAAATAATAAATCCTCCATCGCTGTTGGCGATGGTACGGTATGGAGCCAAAGTTTCAATGACCGGTTTTTGGGAATCCTGTTTGCAAAGATTCGAACAGGAGCTGCCCGCGCAGCAGTTCAACACCTGGATCAAGCCGCTGCGCCTGGAAGGTGAAAGCAAGGCGCTGGAAGAGGGCCTGCGCCTGGTCGCGCCGAACGGCTTCATCCTGAAATGGGTACGCGACCGCTATCTGGCGCGCATCGAGGATTACGGCAACACCTTCTTCGCCGCCCCGGTCAGCATCGCCCTGGTCATCGGCAGCGGCAAGGCCAGCAGTCCGCGCAGCGAAGCTGCCAAGCCCGTCGCCAGTGAAGCCAGCCCGGACAGCAAGCCGGCCCCAGCGCCCGCCCAGGAAAAACCCCGGGCCAAAACCGCCTCGGTCTATGAAAAGTCGCGCCTGTTTTCCAACTTCACCTTCGACAACCTCGTCGTCGGCAAGGCCAACGACCTGGCCCGCGCGGCCGCGCTGCAGGTCGGCAGCAATCCCGGCGGTGCCTACAACCCGCTGTTCATCTACGGCGGCGCCGGCCTCGGCAAGACCCACCTGATCCACGCCATCGGCAATCACATCGTCAAGGACAACCCGGACAAGATTGTCCGCTACGTCCATGCCGAGGATTACTACTCCGACGTGGTCCGCGCCTACCAGCAGAAATCCTTCGACACCTTCAAGCGCACCTATCGCTCGCTCGACGTGCTGCTGCTCGACGACGTCCAGTTCTTCAACGGCAAGAACCGTTCGCAGGAAGAGTTCTTCTTCCTGTTCAACGCACTGATCGAGGCGCGCAAGCAGATCATCATCACCTGCGACACCTATCCGAAGGACATCAACGGCCTCGACGACCGGCTGGTGACCCGCTTCGACTGGGGTCTGACGGTGCAGATCGAGCCGCCCGAGCTGGAAATGCGCGTCGCCATCCTGCAGAAGAAGGCCGAAGCCGAAGGCATCCGCCTCGACGACGAAGTCGCCTTCTTCATTGCCAAACATCTGCGCTCCAACGTCCGCGAACTCGAAGGCGCGTTAAAGAAGGTGCTCGCCTATTCGTCCTTCCACGGTCGCGCCATCGCGCTCGACCTGGCCAAGGAAGCGCTCAAGGACCTGATCGGTTCGGTGCGCAATGTCGGCATCGACAACATTCAGAAGACCGTTGCCGACTATTACAAGATCAAGGTTGCCGAATTCTTCTCCAAGAAGCGCACGCGGGCCATCGCCCGGCCGCGCCAGGTGGCGATGTGGCTATGCCGCGAAGTCACCTCGCACAGCTTCCCGGAAATCGGCGATGCCTTCGGCGGCCGCGACCACACCACGGTGATCCACGCGGTCAAGACCATCGATTCGCTGCGGGCCAAGGAAAGTGAGCTCAATCACGATCTGCACGTCCTGCTTCAGGTGCTGAAAGGATGATGCTGTAGACAAGTCTGTGCATAAATTGTCGGGCGAATGTGGACATGCTGTGCTTTTCCGCTTTGTGGGAAAATTGTCCAGTTTTCATCCACAGGCAATTCAGAGACTTTCGAGGATGCAAAAATCTGCTTCAAGTTGTTGAAATTAATAATAAATATTTGTTTATCCACAGAACTGTTCCCGATATAGTCTATTAAGGAATTTAATTTATGGTTCTTATTAAAAGCCAAAGAGACACGCTTCTGGCCCCGTTGCAGTCAGTGTCGGGAATCGTCGAGCGTCGCCATACCCTGCCCATCCTGTCGAACGTGCTGCTGGAAAAGAAGGGCGATCAACTGACCCTGCTGGCCACCGACATCGAAATCCAGATCACCACCAGCACCACCTGTACCGGCGGTGAAGGCGATGGCGCGGTGACCGTCGGCGCGCGCAAGCTGCAGGAAATCCTGCGCTCGCTGCCGGACAGCACCGAAATCACCGTCAACCTCGAAGACAAACGTCTGCAGGTCAAGGGCGGCAAAAGCCGTTTCAACCTGCAAACCCTGCCGGCCGACGACTTCCCGCGGATGACGCTGAGCGAAGGCGACACCAAGCAGTTCACGATCAGCCAGAAGGCTTTCCGCCAGCTGATCGCCAAGACCCAGTACGGTATGGCTGCCCAGGACGTGCGCTACTACCTGAACGGTCTGCTGCTGCTGGTCGAAGGCAAGGAACTGCGCGCCGTGGCCACCGACGGTCACCGTCTGGCCTACGCCAGCGTCGAGATCGAAACCGAACTGCCGCGCCAGGAAATGATCCTGCCGCGCAAGACCGTGCTCGAACTGAACCGTCTGCTGGTCGATAGCGACGACGCGCTGAACATCACCCTGTCGTCCAACCAGGTGCGTTTCGCCTTCGGCAACATCGTCCTGGTGTCCAAGCTGATCGACGGCAAGTTCCCGGATTACGAACGCGTCATCCCGCCCAGCCTGCGCAACCACATGACCGTCGGCCGTCAGATGCTGATGCAGGCCATGCAGCGCGCGGCCATCCTGACCAACGAAAAATTCCGCGGCGTCCGCGTCGTGCTCGGCGAAAACAGCCTCAAGCTGATTGCCGCCAATGCCGAACAGGAAGAAGCCCAGGAAGAAATCGAGGTACAGTACACGGGCGAACCCATCGATGTCGGCTTCAATGTCGGATATCTGCTCGACGTGCTCAACAACGTGCACTCGGACGAAATCCAGTGGAGCTTCAACGACGCCAATTCGAGCGCATTGATTACCGTACCCGGCAACGACCGCTTCAAATACGTCGTCATGCCGATGCGCATCTGAATCGCAGTTTAAGCACCGCTTCAGGCCCGTCCACACGGACGGGCCAAGTTTCACGTGGAACCAAGAACAATGAGTGAAGAGAACGTCCCGCAAAGCGCGGCGCCAGCCTATGGCGAATCCAGCATCCAGATCCTCGAAGGCCTGGAGGCCGTGCGCAAGCGGCCGGGCATGTACATCGGCGATACCTCCGACGGCACCGGTCTGCACCACCTGGTTTTCGAAGTCGTCGACAACTCGATCGACGAAGCGCTGGCCGGGCATTGCGACGACATCATCGTCACCATTCATCCGGACAACTCGATTTCGGTCATCGACAACGGCCGCGGCATCCCGACCGGCGTCAAGATGGACGACAAGCACGAGCCGAAGCGCTCGGCCGCCGAAATCGCGCTGACCGAACTGCACGCCGGCGGCAAGTTCAACCAGAACTCGTACAAGGTCTCGGGCGGCCTGCACGGCGTCGGCGTTTCCTGCGTCAATGCGCTGTCCAAGTGGTTGCGCCTGACCATCCGCCGCGACGGCAAGAAGCACTTCATGGAGTTCTGCCGTGGCGTGCCGGTCGACCGCTGTATCGAAACCCGCGACGGTTTTGAAATCTCGCCGCTGAAAGTGCTTGGCGACACCGAAAAGCGCGGTACCGAAGTCCATTTCCTGGCCGACGAGGAAATCTTCGGCCACGTCGAATTCCATTACGAAATCCTGGCCAAGCGCTTGCGCGAACTGTCCTTCCTGAACAACGGCGTCAGCATCAAGCTGGTCGACCAGCGTTCCGGGAAGGAAGAACTGTTCGCCTTCGCCGGTGGCGTCCAGAGTTTCGTCGAGTACGTCAATCGCACCAAGTCGGTCCTGCACCCGAAGATCTTCTATTCGGCCGGTGAAGCCAAGGTTGGCGACACCGGGGTCACCATCGGCGTCGAAGTCGCGATGCAATGGAACGATTCCTACCAGGAACAGGTGCTGTGCTTCACCAACAACATCCCGCAGTCGGATGGCGGTACACACCTGACCGGCCTACGCGCGGCGATGACCCGGGTCATCAACAAGTACATCGACGAAAACGAGATCGCCAAGAAGGCCAAGGTCGACATCAGTGGCGACGACATGCGCGAAGGCCTGGCCTGCGTGCTGTCGGTGAAGATGCCCGATCCCAAGTTCGCCTCGCAGACCAAGATGAAGCTGGTTTCCAGCGAAGCGCGCCCGGCGGTCGAAGAGGTCGTCGCCCAGAAACTCGCCGACTTCCTGCTTGAGAATCCAATCGACGCCAAGACCATCTGCGGCAAGATCGTCGAAGCCTCCCGCGCCCGCGAAGCGGCCCGTAAAGCCCGCGAAATGACGCGCCGTAAAGGCGTGCTCGACGGCGTCGGCCTGCCCGGGAAGCTCGCCGATTGCCAGGAAAAAGACCCGGCGCAGTGCGAAATCTACATCGTCGAGGGTGACTCCGCCGGCGGCTCCGCCAAACAGGGCCGCGACCGCAAGTTCCAGGCAATCCTGCCGCTGCGCGGCAAGGTGCTCAACGTCGAGAAGGCGCGTTTCGACAAGCTGATTTCCTCCGAGCAGATCGTCACCCTGATCACCGCGCTCGGCACCGGCATCGGCAAGGACGATTTCAACGTCGAGAAGCTACGCTACCACCGCGTCATCATCATGACCGACGCGGACGTCGACGGCGCCCACATCCGCACCCTGCTGCTGACCTTGCTCTACCGCCAGATGCCCGAGCTGATCGACCGCGGCTACGTCTACATCGCCCAGCCGCCGCTGTACAAGGTCAAGCACGGCAAGACCGAGCGCTACCTCAAGGACGACCAGGAATATCACCAGTTCCTGCTCAACATGGCCCTCGACGAAGCCGTCCTGTCGCCGACCGGCGGCGCGCCGATCACCGGTCCGGCCCTGGAAGGCCTGGCCCGTTCCTGGCTGGCCACCGAAGCGATCATCGAGCGCCTGTCGCACCTGATCAATCCGGAAGTCCTGCAGGCCATCGTCCGTCACAACCTGACCGTCGATCTTTCCAGCGAAGACCAGGCCCGCGCCAGCGCCGAGCTGATCGCCCGCCACATCCCGGCCGGCACCCGCATGGTGCCCAAATTCGACGACATCCAGGAACGCTGGACGCTGCGCGTCGAGCGCATGCACCACGGCAACCTCAAGGTCGGCCTGATCGACGAAGACCTGCTGCTCTCCGGCGATTTCATGCAACTCAAGCGCACCGCTGAAACCCTTGCCGACCTGTTCGGTAACGGCGGCATCATGGCCCGCGGCGAGAAGAAACACGTTGCCGCCAACTTCGGCGAAGCCATGAAGTGGCTGCTCAACGAAGTCGAACGCGGCATCGCCAAGCAGCGCTACAAAGGTCTCGGCGAAATGAACCCGGAACAACTCTGGGAAACCACCATGGACCCGAAGGTCCGCCGTCTGCTGCGCGTGCAGATCGACGACGCGATTGCCGCCGACGAGATCTTCACCACGCTGATGGGCGAACTGGTCGAGCCGAGAAGGGCATTCATCGAGACCAATGCGCTGAATGCCAGGATCGACATCTGACGGGATGTAGGATCCCACGATTGTCTAGATTTTTCCCAAAAGTCTAGATTTCGTGGGAATTGTTCTAACAAAGAGGCTGCTCGTTTAGAGTGGCCTTTTTGATTTTATAGGTCAAGTTCAACTGGCTACAATTCGGCCAAAGCTGCCGGTGGCCGGTGTCCAGGAAAATGACGGAAATCGGTTGGATTTCTGCCCTTTGACCTCGTGATATGGGAATCGAATACCGCGCCGGATAACTTGATCGAATGTCCCATCGCACCATCTGACTGGTATCACGTCAGGGTATTGGAGGCGCAGCTTCCAGTTTCGCAATCGGTGCGAATACCCCCGCATTTTTGCAGGCCTGAAGAAAACCATTCTTGAGAAAGTTTTCATTGGCATAGGGCGACCGCTCCGTATGGCGCTGCACGGCTCGCAGGTATTCGTCAGGCGTTCGTCCATCTTCCCCTGCCGATTCATCATGCCAGCGCCACTCGTCCCGAATTTCTACCAGCCAGGCCTTGCCATCACCGTTCAATAGCTTTTCGCGATACCGTTCGTCGATGCCATAAACGTCTTTCCATGTCTCAATTTGTTCGGAGAGATTAGTCGGACCGAAGGTAAGCTTGATCTCCGCAGGCATCAGTTTTTCGATATCCGCGTGATCGAACGTCACCTGCACATCGATGGCATAGGGTGTCGTTGAAAATGGGTAAAAAACCTTGCGCCGAACGGCTTCACCTGCGGGGTCTTTTTGCACGTATGCCGGGTTCTTGCTCGTCTTATAACTGCTGTTGCAGTGATGGCAGGCCGGAACAAGGTTCCTGAAATTGATGGAGTTGAAGGGGTAGAGCGCTTTCGGCAAATAATGGTCGTAGGCGTCGCGCTTGGTGGTGTACTCGCCCAATAAAGGACTGATGCCGCAAAACGGACATCTTCCCGAGTTGTTGGCGGAAACAAAAGCCTGGTAGTGATCATCAATTTCGCCAATCTTGGCGCGTAGCGGTGCCAGGTCCAGCAGCGATTTTGAATATAGCCCCTTGAAGAAAGTTGCCAGCAGATTTTCCAGTTCTGGATAGGTTGCGGCAACATCAACGTAACGGGCCAAATCGGCAGCAGGATCGTTGGCGCAGACTTTCTCCAAATCGTTATTGCCCCGATACCACCCTTGAAATTGTGCAATTTGCGGCGGCGTCAACGCGGAAAAGAACTCATAAATCCGCTCCACGTGTCTAAAAAAGAAATCTGCACCCTGGGCATCCGAGTAGAAGAATGCCTCCATCACCTCGCGCAGCTCCGGTTCGGCATCGAACAGGTCCAGACCAAATGGGATATTGGGTTGCGCCTTGCTCCACACCTCAAAGAAGATGAAATCGATGAACTTCTGCATCTTCTCCATCTGGTGCGGCACATAGGTGTAGGGAAACAGCATCAGCCTTGCTCCGCTCCGCCTTTTCTCTCCTGCCGGTCGAGAATGGCATTGATCAACAGCACCTTTTCAACCGAGTCACCCAGTTCACGCTGAATTTCGGTAATCAGTTCTTCTTCGTTCTCGCCGCCTTGTTCAAAGCGGGCGCGCAAGGCCTCTAGCAAGGCTTGCGCGTGCCCGCCGATGGTTTCCCGTTTGCCGAAGGTGCTCATGGTGATCTTGTTGATCGAGGCGCCCAGGGTGTTGTAGTCGGGCTGGCTGATGCTGACCGCGCCGCTGGTCTTGTCCTTCTTGAATATCAGCACCTTGTCCGGCTTGCTGTCTGAGATCAAAAACGGCGTGTGGGTGGTGATCAGCATTTCCTGCCCGACATTGCCATCACCCGGCAGGCACTGGCGCAACTGACTGATGAAGTTGGCCCGCCAGTCCGGGTTGAAATGGGTTTCCGGCTCGTCGAGCAGGAACAGGCAGTTGGTGTTGCGGAACAACAGGCACAACCCGAGGCTGTGCAGTAACTGATGCTCACCGTCCGACAGTTCCTTGAGCATCACCGTTTCGCTGACGTAATGGCTGTTGGACTGGTAGATGTCGGCCTTGAGCTGTTCGCTGACCGCATAGAGGTTCAGCGTCAGCAATACCTGAAAGGCCTGGAACAGGGACAGGGCCGAGTCATCGAAATTGTTGCGAAATGCTGCCTTGGTGGCGTCGTTTACCCAGTAGTCGAGGATCAGGGAATCGGTTTGTTCATCCTCGTAGCTCAAGGTTGCGCAACGCTTGAACTTCTCGATGATGGAGGTGCGCTCATCGCTTTCCAGTCGCTGAGTAAGATGGACAACATAGCCACCCGTTTCCGGGCTTAAGGATATCGCTGGGTTGTCCGAAAAATAGCTGTCTTCGGCATAACCTGGCGAAACATAATCGCCGGAAGTCAATTGCGCCGCCTGCTTGGCCGTGACTTCGATACGGCGCCGGATGATGATGCGGAATTCCTTCAGCGCCTCGACACCGACATCCTCGCGGAAAGGCTGCAAGCTCGCTTCATCGTGGAACAACAGGTTGCAGAGCAGGATGGCCTGGCTGAAACCGTTGTCGAGATAGGCCAGACGCGTTTCCGGGTGGCCGGGGTAAGACAGTTGCTGCGCAAGCGCCTGCCAGTATTCGTCGTACTGCACGAAACGCATCTTGAAGAAGGGCAGGCTGAGGATTTCGTTTTCGCCCGATGAATAGCCCAGCACGTACTCAGGCAGGAGAATATCGCCGTACCCGCCTTTGAAGAGCTCATTGACGTCGGTGTCGAAATCGCCTTGGTTAGTCCACAAAAATCGTACTGTTTCGCCGGGTTTTTTCCAGACAGTGACGCTGGCCCACCGTTGTCCATTCGGGTGTCGATATTCGAGAGGCACCTGGATCAGATAGTCCAACTCGAATGCGGTCGGCGAAAAATCTGGCGCAGCGTTCTGCAAAATTTCGGGCAGAAAGCTGCTGCGTACGCGCAGCACTTCGAGCTGGTAGAAGATCGCCGCCAGGGCTTCGAGTAGATTGGATTTGCCACTGCCATTGGGGCCGGCGCAGACGAAAGGGGCAAAACTGGCGGGCTGGGCCAACTCATCCTGTAGCGCCCATTCGCTGCGAAAATGATGCTCAAAGCCACAGGGCAGGCTGCGAAAGCCTTTGGGGTCGGTGATTTTGAGGCGGAGCAGCTTCATGGACTAGAACGAGCCCCTGTCGGCGGGGCGTCTGCGCAGCGACACGCGGTTGCCCTCTTCAGCAAAAGTCTGCATCAGCGTGCCACCTTTCAAAGCAGCAAACACAAGATCCTTCAACGCGTCGTAATCGGTTAGGGTCAGTGCAGGGGATTTTCCTTCGTTTTCGAGCCTTGTTTCCTGCAGGGTCTGCCAGGCCGACTCAAGGAATGCACGAGAATTCAGGCTGGCACCCGGTGAGGTATTTGCAAGATAGCGATTAAACCAGTGGGCAAGCAATTCGCTACGGCTTTCGGGGGGGGCGAATTGCACAACGTGGCTGAGCATCTTGGTCGGGGTGACGATGTCTTCAGGTCGTGCCGATTGATCAGCTTGTTGTGTTTGATCTGCCGGCAGCGGTACACGCGACAAATCCAGTTCCCCCTTGAAAGCCTTGTGGCTCAAGACACCGTAGAGGGCTTCAAGGTCGTCGAGGCTTTGCTGGTAGCTGGATTTAATCTCCTCAACTTTGTGGGCAACTTCAGCAAATTGTTTTTGCAGCTCGATGGGCGGATACGGGAATTCGAGAGAATCCAGAACCCCGGTATTCATATGGGTGAACGCCCCATCAGCCCCTGTCTTTAAGCGCCCCACCCGGCCCTTGCAGTAACGCATCAGTGAAACGAAATGTAGAGGAAGAAGTTCAGGACCAAGACGAAGTCGGATCAGATTGGTGCTGATGATGGCCGGTTTTCCCTGCATGCGTACCACGCACATTTTTCCAACAGTTCCGGCGCGAGAAATAACAATGTCGTTATCCTGTACAGAGTACGCAGCGAGCTCGTTGTACTTGTCTGGGGTAATCCACATGCGGAAAGGCAAAGCCATTTGTCCAGAGGGACCAATGTTGTCCATGTTCCATACGGGGATGCCCGATTCGACAAGCTCTTCCTTCTTCAAGGCGCTACCGAAGGGGCCGCATTTCGTGCCTTCTTTGGGATTAACGTAGAACTCCGATAAGCGCCTTATGGGAAATCCTCGTGGATTAACGACAGGGTCGCCAAACATCTCAAGAAACACGCTCTTGAGCAAGCCGTCGAGTTGTTGCAGGTGTTGCTGGCGCTGGGCGATCAGTTCTTCCACTTTGCCGAGCAGATGGGCGATGCGGGTTTGGTCGTGGCGAGGCCAAGCTGGAATTTCAAACTTTTCTAGAAAATCAACTGGAACACGCTTGTGTCCCGCTGCGCCTTTCATCGATTTTTTACCGAGGAATCGAAGCCGACTACTCCGTACAAGATGAAAAAGAAATCTTGAGTCAAGCTTCTCCGGAATCGCACGGAGTACGTGAAATTCGGTCGAGCCAAAACCTATTTCATGCTCAAGACTTTCAGTTGATGCCGATTTTCCATTCTCAAAGCAGGGAGTTATCTTTGCCAGCAACACATCCCCACGCTGAAAATATGTGAATCCCTTTTTTACGTCACTGAGTAAACGGGTTTCCTGATGAACTATCACGCCATCCTCGGAAATAGACGCCATCGAAAGAAACGAAACCTCTTGAGAGTCGTTAAGCCCCTTCGGAGGACGAGGATTTAGCTGTACGAATTGTGTAAGCGGGAGCATGATCACCCGATCATCCCCCTCAGTTCCAGCAGTTCCCGAACAATTCCGCTCTGCACCTTGGCAAGTTCAATCTCGTCCACATCCCCCACCTCAGCCCGAATTAGCCGATCTAGAATCACGCCGGGCGCGTCGTACTGCATTTCCTCAAACACATCTTCCTTGTAGCGCGAAAGCGAGAGATCGTAGCCTTCGGCCCCGATTTCGCTACGCGGCACCATGAAGTATTGGGCCGTGCGCTCGGTGTCGGTCGCGGCATGACGGGCATGGTATTTGGCGACAATATCCTGAAGGTCGCCATAGCCTTCCTGCTTGCTGCGCTTGTCGTCGAGGCTATAGCCGTCGGCCTGCATTTCGTAGAACCAGACGTGCTCAGTGGCTGGCCGGTCGACCTTGTCTTTCGCGCCATACACCTTGGTGAATAGCAGAATGGCGGTGCTGACCCCGGCATAGGGCTTGAAGACGCCGCTGGGCAGGGTGATGACGGCCTTGAGGTCGCAGCGTTCGACGAGCAACTGGCGCAGGCTCTTGAAGGCGCTGCCGGAGCCGAAGAGTACGCCTTGCGGGACGATGACGCAGGCGGTGCCGCCTTTCTTGAGCAGGCGGTAGATGTTCTCGACGAAGAGCAGTTCGGTCTTGGTGGTGGCGAGTTGCAGGTTTTCGTTGATGTCGCCCTTGTCGATGCTGCCGGTGAAGGGCGGATTGGCCATCACGATGTCGTACGCGGCTTCTTCGGTGTAGCCCTTGGAGAGCGTGTCCTGGTAATCGACATGCGGCTCGTCGATGCCGTGCATCATCAGGTTCATCAGCCCCAGGCGCACCATGGTGGCGTCGATGTCGTAGCCGTAGAGCGATTCTTGCAGGGTTTTCTGGGCGCTGGCGGTGAGGCTGGCGGCGACCGAGGTGCGGACAAAACCGTCTTCGTCGGGGACGAGGTTTTTGCTGCCAGCCCGGATGGCGAGCTGGGTAACGATGTATTGGTAGGCGCCGAGCAGAAAGCCGCCGGAGCCGCAGGCCGGATCGGCGATCTTGTGGCCGAGTTGCGGCTGTACCAGGTCGGCCATCAGCTTGATGATATGGCGCGGCGTACGGAACTGGCCGTTCTTGCCGGCGGTGGCAATTTCGGAAAGCAGCATTTCATAGACATCGCCCTGGATGTCCTGAAAGGCCTGCCCATTGATCCGCGAGTCGCGCTCCATGACCTCGAAGATTTCGTCGATGGTCTTCACCGCTTCCACCAGCAGCATCGGCTTGGGGATGATGAACACCGCATTCTTCATGTGGTGGGTGAAGTTGGATTCGGCGCCGTTCAGGTCCTTGAGGAAGGGGAAAACCCTGCTCTGGACGTGTTGCAGCATTTCCTCGGCCTGCATGCGCTTGAATTCGCTCCAGCGCAGGCGGCGCCTGTCGATGGCGTAGCGCTTTTCGTCTTCCAGTTTCCTGGCCCAGTCGGCATCGCTATCCGTTTCTTCGCGCCGCGCACGATATTCAGGCGGGATCCAGCTGCCAACGAATTTTGATCGATAGGGCTCACCGGTAAATTCGGCATCGGCCTGGCGCTTCAAGTCGAATTCGTCAAGCCGCTTCATGAACAGCAGGTAGGTGATCTGCTCAATGGCGGTCAGCGGGTTGCTGATGCCGCCGCTCCAGAATTTGTTCCAGAGTTGTTCGATCTTACCTCTGAGTTCGGGGTTGTTTTGCAGCATGGTGATGATCCTTGGCCGGCAGCGTGACCGCTGACCGGCAGATGGCGCGCGAGCGACTTATTCTTTCGGGGCCGGCAGTGTACCCGACTGTTGGACGAGCTTCTTTTCTTCCGCCTTGACGCGCCGCTCCAGCTTCTTGATGTCTTCTTCCGGCGGTAGCTGTTCCGGCTTGATGCCGCGCTGGCCCAACATGTCGCGCACGCTTTCGTTGTTCTGCACATGCTCGCGAGTGATGGCGCGTTCACCTTGCAGGTTGTCCTGGCTGACGTTGTGATTGGTGATTTCGGTCGCCAGGTTCTTGGCGGCGATGGTCAGGGTCGGCAGAAAGTCGGCCAGCGGGCGGGTCTTGGTGATGCCGAAACGGTCTTTCATGGCCTGGGTAGAATGGCCGCCGAAGAGCGCAGCATCGCCTTGCGAGCGGATGCGTCCGAAGCCGGCATCGTCGACGCCGCGTTCGTAGATGTTCTGGGAGAGCGTCTTTTCCGATTCGCGCAGGCGCTCGCGGGCATCCAGCCGGGCTTGCAGGCGCATGCGATCTTCGATCAGTTCCTGCTTGCGGGTCTGGATGGCAAAGTAGCTTTGGGCAAAAGCGATGGGTTCCTTGCGCGGGTCGCCGTTCTGGGCGATCAGGTAGCAGGCGTAGCGAGTGAGCATGAAGTCGTCGACGGGGCGTTGGCCACCCTTGCCGATTTCGATCATTTTCGTGACGTTACGAAAATGATCATCCGCCTTGAAACCACTTGTTTCACAGGACTCGATTGCGCGGTTGATGGCGCTTTGAAAATTCTCCCAGCGGGCGTACCCGAGGGGTTCCATGAGATCACGAGCAAACCAGAATTCGACACCTTCATCCGGGGTGCGCTGGCCCAGAGCATCGAACTGATTTGTGAGTAATTGAATCGCTCCGGATTGCATAGTGACTCCTTTATATTCCGGTTCGTTGTTAAGCGGCCAGGCGCTCGGTGAGCTGCAAAATTTCGCGGATTTCGGCTGGACTGAATACACCGCGAATACCTTGCGGATGAAGGACAGTAAATGGTGCGCTGATCAGATCTTTCTTCTCAACTTTTTCGCGCTCGATAAGGAAGTCTTTGAGCAGCTTGAGGAACTCCATCTGACGGCTGCTCAGGGTAGTGTGGGCGCGGATGAATTGATTGAAGGCAGCACTGACCTCGTCCGGGAAGCTTTTTAGAGGCTCGATACCGAGGATGTGGCGGATGAACTGGATAAAACGTGCCTTGCGGTTTTTATAAACCTGGCGCAACAGGTCTTCGGTGATGTGCGGGTGTTCTTCGTGCAGTAGCTCGGCCAGTTGCTCAGCCTCGTCGGCGCTCACTGTTTCACCGTTCTTGATTTTCTGTAACACTGGGTTGTGCTCGGTTAGCTCGGCAATCAGGGTTTCGACCATTTCCCTGTAACGGGCGATGTTGACCGCTTCGTGTTGTGGGCCGAATTCCACCCATTCCTTCTTGTGCAGTTCATCAATCAGGTCGAGGTGGGTCTGACCTTCGCTCGTAGGCTGCTCGCGGAATCTCATCAAGGGGCCAAGTTTGCTGACCAGCTCGTCAAAGGCGTCTTCATCGGCCTTGGCCCAGTAATGGCTGGTTTGCGCGGCACGAATCAGGGCCTCTTGTGGTTTTATGAAGCCGACCGAGAGCGGTAGTTCACTGATTTGTTCGACGATGCCATCTTTGATGGTTGCGGCTTGTTCCTTCTCTTCGTTGAGCAAGGCCAGCGAGTATTCAAGCAGGTCGCGCTCGAAACGCATGGCCTTGAAGTCGGCCTCAGAAACAGTGCGGAACAGCGGTTTGATCTCTGTGCGCAGGAATTCGAGCTTCTGGTGGGTGAGGCTGATCCAGAAGTTTTCTTCTTCGAGTCGTGACAGCGCAGCGGCGGCCTCCTTGATGATGACTGAGGTTTTGGGCAAGGCAGCAATCTGCAGGCGCAGTTTGGCGATTTCACGTTCGGCGATGTCGGCTAGGCCGCTGTCGACGGCCTTCTCGATTTTGTCGATGCGCAGGCCAACCAACCGGACCGGCAAGGGTAACTGCGGTTTGAGTTCCTTGCCTTTGGGATTGAGTTTGAAATATTCGAAGTTGTCCCAGCAATCGAGGATCAGGAAAACATCCTTCTCGGAGCACCAGGGTTTGGGTTTGTTGCTTTCCAGCAAGCGCGTGCCGCGCCCGACCATCTGCCAGAACTTGGTGTAGGAATAGACCGGCTTCGCGAAGACGAGATTGACGATCTCGCGCACGTCGATGCCGGTATCGAGCATGTCCACGCTGATCGCAATACGTGGCATGTCGTTGTTGGTGAATTGGTCGAGCAGACCGCCTTTGCCGTAGACGCGTGGATCGTCTGAGACCAGCACCTTGGCTAGTTCACCGTGGTATTGCGGGTAGAGCTTGTCGAAAATTTCTTCCATCCTCCGGGCATGCGCCTTGGTGGCGCAGAAGAAGATGGTTTTGCCCGGTAGCACGCCGTTGGCGTCCTTAATCGACTCTTCCATAAATTCGCGGACGATCAGGGTGTTAGTGCCCTTGTTGATCACCTGCTTTTCGAGCTGCGAGCCTTCAAAGTTGATTTCCTCGACTTCCTTGCCTTGCAGTATCAACTTTTTCTGGTCTTCCAGTGAAATGGTGCGCTTGCTGATGCCTTCCATCTGGAACTTGGTCTGGATTTTCATGACCTGGAAGTTGCAGAGGTAGGGAGGTTGGTTGTTGACGGCTTCTTCGAAGGTATATGCGAAGGTTGGCAGGCCATCTTCACAATGGAATAGCTGGAAGGTGTTGTGGTCGATGATATCGGTCGGTGTTGCCGTCAAACCCAGGGTGACGGTCTTGAAATAGTCGAGCACGTCGCCGTAGGTGTTGTAGATCGAGCGATGGCTTTCATCGACCACGATGAAATCGAAAAAGTGTGGCGAAAGGTGCTGCACCTCATCCCGGATGATATTGAGCATCGTTGGGTAGGTGGCGACATAGATACGTCTGTCCTTGGAGATCAGTTTTTCGCCCAGGTTCGGCCAGCGCGGCTCGTTGGGCATGTGCTCCTTGAAAGCGCCTAGCGCCTGTTCCCGCAGGGCAATGCGATCGACTAGGAACAATACCTTTTCAGCATGGCCGGCACGCATCAGCGCATCGATCAGGGCGATGCAGGTGCGGGTCTTGCCCGTGCCGGTAGCCATGACCAGCAGGAAATTACGTTTTTTTTGCTCGATGCCTTCGAGTACCGAGCGAATGGCGCGAATCTGGTAATCGCGCCCCGCAATCGAGGTGTTAATAAATTCTTGTGTCAGTGGCTTGCGATTGCGCCGGATATAGACAAAACGTTCCAAATCGTCGCGCGTAGGAAAGCCGACGACCTTGCGGGGTGGTGCATTTTCCAGATCCCAGAAATAGGTTTCCAGGCCATTGGAGTAGAAACAGAACGGCAATTCGCCACCGAGTTGCTTCTGAATGTTGTAGCAGTATTGCTTTGCTTGTTCCCGGCCGATGGCGGGATCACGGCTGGACTTCTTGGCTTCGACAACGGCAAGTGGCTTGCGATCTTTGCCTAGCAGAACGTAATCACTGAACTGATGACCTTCGTAGTGGGTGCGAGGTTCGGCCACACCTTCGGGAAGCGAGGTCAGAATGTCGTACTCTTCAACAACTTGTGTAGGGTCTTTCACGTCCCAGCCAGACTGGGCCAGTTGCTGGTCGATAAGCTCCGAGCGGGTTTGCGCCTCAGATTTGCTCATGGCTTAGCTTGCTGACTATGTCGCTCTGACGCATTGGGATACCCGTTCGCCTGCAAAATCGTTTGGAAAGGGATCATGTTAATCGAATGAACAGCAATATCGAAGGGGCTCCACATGCCGATCCAAATCGGCCGAAGTTTTGTGGGCTGCGTTGAACGTCTATACCACAACGAAAAGCCGCCAGACGAAGAGTGCGACTGGATGGCCGCTTTGGCCGATCTGCTGCCCGTTGCCCGACGAAGAGGGGGACAGAGCGAAGATGTCTTGGGCCAGCCATTCAATCCAAGACGAGTCGCGGGAACTGCAGGACCAATGAGACGCCATCGACCTCGTTACGCGCGTTTAGGTTGCATCCATGGCTAATGCATAAATGCGCGACGCAAATAGCCCGAGGCCGCTGTTGCCAGGTGCATCACTGTCGGTGACCCCAAGGTCAAAGATTCTCTCGATGTCAGTTTCTGGGATAGGCTGGCCGCACTTAAAGACGGCTAGCTCGATTAGGCTACCGGACTCGGTCAACCGAAGTTCTATGTTGCTGCCAGGAACCCGAAAGCGCTCAGCGTTCTCGAGTAGATTGTCCAGAATCTGTTCGAGCTGCATTGAGTCCATTTGTACAAGGACCTCATGCGCTGGTCCGACGTACTCTATGCCTTTATCCAAGGGTGACGGCCTAGTCCTGCATCCATGCGGATAGTTTCCATCAATGCTCAGCATTGGGACGTGTCTCTTGCCAGGTCGTTGATTTAGACATTGGGGTGAGGCTGCTTTGCGGCCGACACTGTGTCGCTGGCATTGACGTCCATGGGCCACAATCGCTGCACAGCGCTCTTCATGAAGTGCTGCGCACTGTCTGCTCTAGCCGAACTACGGGCTCATGCAGGCGGCAATAGGTAATACCTTGGTCATGATGGCATTCTCCCCACAAACCTACACCTACTCAGGTCACATAGCGAACGCTAAGGCAGCAATCACACAAAAAACATACTCTTACCCCATTATTCACGAATCATATGTGTTTCTGCCTCCGGGAGATGGAAACCGAATGGATGCGTTACGAAAACAAGCGGGACAACGCAACAAGCGCCTTCTCATAAGCATTACGCCGATCCCCAGCTTGGAGCCAGCCACCGTATATCTCTTGCAAGACTTCAGAAGGCAATTCAAGTTTGCGCGACAGCAACTGATCCGGGTCAATTTGCAACACGTTGCAGACTTTGCGCACGTTCGACGATACTGTTTTAATTTTTCCAGAAGCCATCAGTGATATCTGGCTTCTATTGACCCCTGCGAGCTTTCCTAGCGTCTCCATGGTATAGCCATTAGTATGGCGCGCACTTTCAATTGCGGCACCAAGCGCCAATGGCTCATCAGGAAGTTGCAATTTTCTACCCATGTTGCAAAATATAGCGCACGACTGCAATGTCGCCAATACGTGCTTAAAGCCTTCACAAAGGCGGTCAGCGATTTTTGTTTGTTGCAAATCAGAGCCACGCAGGTTTATTCGATCATGGGCCAAGTCGTTCATTACTGGTTAGAAGGTCAGGAATACCAACGAACGCTGCCCGACGCCGCTGAGTCGGTGCTGCCGGGTGTTCTGTGGGGAGAGCACTGGACCCTTTTCAGCCCTGCTTACTGGCTGTCCCAGTATTGGATGTATGGACTTGAGGATGCGGTACATTCGCCTTACAAAGCACGAGGATCACTTGCCGAGGAGATCACCTTTTGCCTTCTTGGCGGGTTCGGAATCACAGCTGAGCTAAGCACAGCTGCATTCGAGGCTTGCTGCAATGCAGGCTTGGTAGAAAGACTCGAGACTTCTGCAGAAATCTGGCAACGCCAATTGCAGGAACCACTGCAATTGAATGGCCGACTCCATCACTACCGATACCCAAATCAAAAAGCTCGTTACCTGGCTAAAGCAATGGCATTTCTACATGCCAACTCACTTGACCAATGCCGTGGAAAGTCATTACGTGACGAACTGCTTCGCATCGATGGAGTTGGCTATAAGACGGCAGGCTGGGTTGCACGCAATTTTCTCGATGCAGACGACGTGGCCATTTTGGACATCCATTTGATACGAGCTGGTCAGCTTTGTGATCTATTTTCCGTTCAAGAACGGGTCGAACGTGACTACGAGTCAATGGAGACGAAATTTGTCGAGTTTTGCAACGCCCTAAACGTCAGGCCAGCTGTTCTTGACTGCCTGATTTGGGATCAGATGCGAAGTTTCGGGAAAGTTGCATTAGAGGCACTTGACCGAAAATTTGGCGCCAAGCAGCTTCCCTCAAAGCAACGCTCCAAGACAACGCAATTGCAGTTACAACTTAGCGTTTAACGGTGCCACCCGAAACCTGCCATTACTTCTGAGTGCTTCCTGCAGCCACTACAATGGCCACAGGCCAGATTACTGCAGTGGCATGAATGGGCCCAGCCAAGGATTTCCGAAGGCGCCCCGGAAATCCTGACCAAATCAGCAGATGTCATTCCAATCGCCGGCGCAGTAAGTCTGACGGCACCCTCCTGCATCGAAAGCAGCTGGGAAGCTAATTCTACAAACGGCTGACTACCATCAACATGCAGATCAGTTGCAACTGCGCCGATCATCACCTCTGAACATTCATGGTTTAGCGCGTACATTGCACCCAATGTGATCAAGTATTGATTTCGAAATGGCCAAAATTCCGGATACTTTGAGTACGGGGACACTGCTTGGTCAGACATATCACCCATCCCAAGCGTCGGTATCGGTGCGCTGATGGTGTAGTGGCGTAACCCAAGCGCCTTACAAATTTCATTGGATGCCTGGATTTCGGCGCGTGCTGCACGCTGACCATAGTCAATAGTCAGGCATCTGGCTGGCTTCTTCCATGCGGCCAATGCTAGCGAATCTATACCCCCGGACAGCAGAAGTAACTTAGACATCACCCATTAATGCCCAGCAGGCTCTATATATCCCGGTCGTCAGGTCATTGGTAATAATGCAACCAGAACCAAGCAGCATCGTCAGATCATTGGCATCCACCGATTCTGCAACTGCCACGACTGGAATCTCTCTGGACCGCGCATAACCAACTTCATACAAAGTTCCGGCATCCAGTCCGTCGAGTAGGGCTAGCACCATCCCGGATTGCTCGAGACCAAAAAGATCTTGTGGTGCCACCTCGTTTGCGGGGCCAAAGCCAACATCGTGCACCGGTGAGAATACTTTAAACCCCATATCACGAAGGGCGTCCCTAACCTCATCTATCAACCATCTTTGCGAAGTCGTAAAGAAAGGTCCCGCAAGGTAGATTTGCGTCTCTGGTAGAGGGCGTGCAGAAGTTGAAGCCAATAGCCGACGAGCATTGTCAGCATCTGACCAGTAGCTAGGAAGGAATGATGTTTCAATTCGGTCAGATGACGTTTCGACGTAAGCTGCCACGATCCTTGACGCAAACCAGGCTGCTGCAACGGCATCACGCCCTTCAGCTAACCACGCATATGCGAATGCCGCCGAAAAGACATCCCCGGATCCAATTTTGTAGACTACCGTAGTTGGAAACGGGCGAATCCAGGTTTTCTCATGCTGTGTTTGAACAAGTGCGCCCTGAGGGCCACACTTTACGACGACGGCGGATACCTCTCTGCTACCGAGAAGCTTAAGGGCGATGGCCTCGGGGGCCTTTTGATCGGCGAGCCGTCGACCTTCCGAGTAGGACACCACAAGTGCTAATTCCTGTGCTGTCGAACCATTCGATGAAAAGTGCGCTGCACTTGCACCATCTTGAGGGTCGTAAACTACACGCTTGGCATATACCGGGGGCCGGCCTTCCAACATGCCAAAAACCAACACATTTTCTGCCTCAATTGGAACTGAATCCGCCAAGCCCCTTGGGCTGTTCGGATATATCAGTGGCTGTCCCAAGGGATATCGATATCGAAAGCAGATGTCGTCGAGGCCCTCTCTGGCATCCAGCCTATACCCAAATTTCTTCGCAATATCCTCAAAGCTTGGACGGAGAGTTGGCCCCAGATACGTTACAAAAGTAACCGGCAAACCAAGGCTCGACAGAACAGCGGCAGCACGCCCACCGCTTCCGCGAAACAAGTTCCGCTCAGGGAAAGCGCAGTGCTCGCGGTAAGCGCCGCCGACTACCGTAATTGGGATGGTATTCATGCTGAGCGAACGTCAACGATGCAGGTCCCACCACGTACTTCAACGACTTCTGCCTCGAAACTGAAGCCATCAAGGAGACAGTTGATTAATTGGGTGATCTTTGTGCCAGTCAGAGCCCCGACTAGCTGGCCTGAATATTCCACAACCACAGCGTTGGTTGGGAGTGTCCGATGCTTAACTTGGAGCATCGCTCCAGGCTGCAGAATTGCAATTACCGCCGGCTGAGGAGAGTTGATAACTGCTCGGAACGAAATGCTCCCACAAGGACTATTCGGAGGCGTTGGCGCCCATCCTCTCGATCCAGATCCAGACATACTCGCCCCTATCAGAAATTGGACTGCCAATATTATGCCTAAGGTCTAATTGTATCCTTAATCCATGTAAAAAAATTTGTCGAGATCCATCGAAATCCAACATGATGATCCTTCTTCGCTACTCAAAGGAATATCCGTGGCAGGAGAGATGGATAGCTGCTACTGTTGCATATAAATATAAATAAAATCAACAAGTTAAGTTGACTGTATTGTGCTTGAGTGATAGTTTCGAGAACCATGCCATCATTCCCGAAACAATGAATCCATTCGCCATTTTTTTACGCCAGGCCCGATTGAGTCGGGCTAAAGCTCAAAATGCTTTGGCTTTCGAACTCGGGTATGAACCAAGCTATTTGTCAGCCTTAGAACGTGGCGATAAAGGGCCTCCTAAGCCCGAGTTCATCAACAAACTGATTCATTGCCTTGAGCTTACCGAGGAAGAGCAAACCCTTCTGCGACAAGCGATCGAGGTTTCCGCGCGCCAGATCGCGATCCCGCGCAACGCCAGCAGTGAAGAGTTCAGATTGATGCATCAGCTATCCAAAAAAGTCGGGCAGCTTCACCCCTTGCAAGTACATCTCATCCAATGCGCACTCTCAATTCCACCCGGCGCACTTGAGAGCATTGATTTTTTTCCGATTCCGACTATTAGAGAGGAGTTGAAAATGTAAACGACAAAGGGCAAGCACAAAGGCTTGCCCCTGAACGTGCTGCAGATACCGCTCTCGACAAGCCAAGTATCTGCTTTCCTCTCTCAGGGCGTCAAGCCATATCCCATTGATTCACCAAACAACTGGTCAGTTTTGTACTGACCGGAGGACATTTTCGTCCTGCGCTCTGGTGATTTTTCGATATGTGTGGTGGGCGCAGGGGCTCCTGTTGCCCACTGAAAGGAGTAAGCAATGTTTTCACGAAATGTAATTACTCGCCGTGGGCGGGGATTTCGGGGGAAATTCCCCTCACGAAAACTTGGCCGTATGGTGGCCGGCGAGTCGATCACCGAGCTCGATGGAATTCTCTTGTTGGAGTTTTCTCCTGGGGTTGCCTCATACCGTGAGCAGCCTGCGTTAATACGCTACTGCGATGGCGAATCCGTGCGGGAGTATTACCCGGACTTCGAGGTGGTCTTGATCAGCGGGGAAGTCATCCATCTGGAAATCAAAACAGCCAAGGAATTGACCAAACCGATTGTCCAAGCCAAGTACCGGGCAATTGCTGCCGATTACACTCGCCGACAACACGGATTCCGAATCCTCACCGACGAAGAAATACGGCAAGGAACCCTATACGAAAACCTGTCGTTGCTAAGGTCATTTCTACACGTAAAACCTGCCGAGATGTCCAAGTTGGAATGGCTGGCGCGCTTTGGGCGAGATCTTGTCCAGTTTTCAGTCGTGGCTGATGTATTGGGCCACGCCGAGGTGCTGCGCTTGATCGCCTGGGGTTTGGCCCATGGAGATCTCCGGCTCCTCTTGGCGGCCGATGCGAAGGTTCAACTGATCGACCAAGGAGGTTGTGATGCGACGTATCTCCTTTAAGATCGGATTGATTTTCATCGCGGCGGCGATCCGTTACATGATTCGCCGGCGGCTGGTTACTGGAAAGCTCCAGCTTGAGTCCGATACTGGCGAACTGATTAACCTCACCGACGCCGAGTTGCTACAACGCTGGCAATCGGGTGAGTGGGTCATCGACGAATCTTCACTCGGTTCGTTGGCCAACGCGATCTATCTCGCCGTGCCGCGCGATCTGGGGACATATCCAGAATCCCAACAATCGGAGGCGATCCGTCGCCGGCACTATCTTCAGGCTGTAGATCCGGATAGCTCCCCATACAAACCTGACGTATGGCGTGAGCGCATCGCCGAGGTTGCGACAAAACTGGAGGATCGCTACCCGCCATGTCCATCCACGGTGCAATCTTGGTGGCGCCGCTACCGCCTCACCAAAAGTATCAGCTGTCTAATTCCACACAACAAGCCTTCGAGCGGACCAAAGGCCAAGCGGCGATATCAAGTATTTGAAGAGGTGATCGCGTCGGTCTACCTCTCCAATCAGCAATTGCCCAAGCTGGCGGTAGCGGAAGAGGTATTCCGGCGTATCGACGGGTTTAACCGCGGACTACCGGCCGAAGAGCAAATCAAGCGGCCTGCACGATCCACCATTTATCGATGGCTGGAAAGCCTCCAGCAGGATCTGGTCGATGCCTCCCGCGAAGGGGCCGAAGCTGCCCGTATCAAGTACCGGGCAGCCATCGGCAACGTGAAGGTGGCCTGTGTCCTCGAACGCATAGAAATCGACCATACACCACTGGATCTGATCGTGATCGACACGCTCACCAAGCTTCCTTTGGGGCGGCCCTGGCTCACCATGGCCATCGATGTGCATTCCCGGATGGTGGTTGGCTTCTACGTGAGTTTTAACGCGCCATCGGGACATGGTGTCCTGCAATGCCTGCGTCGGGCCATCCTGCCGAAGGAAGCATGGCTGGCTCGCTTCCCCGATATAAAGGGAACGTGGCCTGCCTACGGCATCCCGGATTTGATTGCCGTGGATAACGGTACTGATCTCCATTCAGGTGCACTGGAAGCCGCCTGTATGGAAATGGGGATTCAGATTCTCTTTTGCGGTGCCAAGACGCCTCAGCACAAAGGAGCCATTGAGCGGTTTTTCCGGACCATGAACATGGGCCTGATCCATCGATTGCCGGGGACCGTATTTTCAAACGTCGATCAGCGTGGGGACTACCCTTCCGAGGACAAGGCCGTCATCGACATGGCGACGTTGGTTCACTTGCTGACCAAATGGATCGTCGATGTCTATAACGTCAGCGTGCATCGCGGTATCGGCGCCCGGCCGATTGATCACTGGAGCGAGTCGGCGGCCCGCCGAATCATTGAGCTGCCGGTATATCCGCAGCAACTAGAGGTGATCACGGGCATCCCAGCGAAACGTACGCTGTTCCACTATGGAATTGAACTGGATGGCCTGCAATACAACTCGGATTTGCTGCAAGCCATTCGTCGACGTGCCGGCGAAAACCGCCCGGTGCAGCTCAAATACTACGAGAACACGGTCGAACACATTCACGTTTTTGACCCGTACGCCGAAGAGTACATCAACGTTCCGGCAAAACTGATGGAGTACGCCGAGAGCCTACCTCGGGACATCCACCGGCTGGTGCGGGAACATGCGCGTAAGCGCTACGGGGATCATTGTCTGTCGCCGCAGTTGCTCGAAGCCCGCGCTGAGATCGAAGCCTTGGTCAAGCAAGCCCTCAAAGATAAGCGAATGGGGTCGCGTAAGGCCGGTGCAGGCTACCTGATGCATGACAGCGAGTCGGTTCTGAGGGGCGAGGATCCTCTACAGGCTGCTATGCGTCCTCGGAAACTCACAAAGGAAAACCCTCCGTCGGAGTTGCCGGGCGGTCTCGACGACGACTTGCCCGATTTCGACGTTGGGGAGGCCTAAGCATGGATCCGCGATCAATCATGGCGCAGTTTGCGCCGTCGGTGGCTCAAATGCGTGACGAGTCGGTGATCGGGTTCAAATTGGTGGCCGACCCGATCCCGCATCGGCGCTACAAGGAGGCGATGTTCAGCATCGCCGAACTCCATCTCCGGCGCCGGAAGTATGGGGTTGGGGCAGGCTTGCTGATCAAGGCGGCTTCCGGGGCAGGCAAGAGTACCTTGGGCCGGGCTTACCACAGCAGTTTTCCGCGAGAGGCGCAGGCCGAGCGGACCTACATTCCGGTGTTGCTCGTCTCGGTGCCGTCGTCGCCCACGTCTCGCAGCCTGGCCGGTGCCATTCTGGAAGCGCTGGCTCTCCGGAAGGTCCACCGGGGCAGCGCGCCGGAGAAAACTGCCGTCATCTGCGAGTTGTTTACTAAATGCGGTGTGGAAATGGTCATCCTCGATGAGGCTCAGCACCTGTTCTACTCGCCGACTGTCAGCGCTTTTCGGGATTTGACCGATTGGCTTAAGAACTTCCTGGAGGAAACGAAGGTTTGCCTGGTGGCGTGTGGGCTGCCGGCTGCGGAAATGGTGGTCGATAGCAACGAGCAGTTGCGGCGGCGGTTTTCAGAGCGGCTGCATCTGACGCCGTTTTCCATGGATGACGAAGATGATTTTCGGGAATTCCGCGGCATCTTGAGAGTGTTTGAGGGCCGGTTACCCTTGCCGGTCGAAACGCCCCTCTACGAAGCGAACCTCGCGCGGCGCCTCCATGTCGCCAGCTACGGTCTGCTCGACTATGTCGTCAAAACCCTGGAAGGGGCAGTTTTCGTCGCCGCCTCGGCTGGAAGGGAAAGCCTCGTTCTGGATACGCTCGCGGCCGGCTTCCGGCAGCGGGTGTGGCGCGATGTGCCGGATCGCCTGAATCCGTTTCATCCGGAGTCCCCCCTTCGGCCGCTGGATCGAGCGGGGGAGGTGTTTTTCCTGCACAACCGTCAGGATCCGGTTGGCTCCCCTGTGGCCCGCAAGCTGGGCATGAACCTGTCGCGGGGAGGAAAATGACATGGCCGACTACGCTTCCCTCCTTGCACCAATTTCGGAACCAGACCTGCTGGTACGGCCTCCTCCAGAACGGTCCGAAGGCCCCCTCGGTTACTTGCTGCGTCTTGCGGAAGCCAATTGCATGACGCTGCATGAGCTATCCGGACTTGGAGTCCGCTACGACTTGGGCTGCCTGACGCGGCAGCGCCTACTACCCGACGTAGCGCTGGATCCTGATCTCCACGCCCATGTCGCTCGCTTGGATTTCTTGCTCGAAACCAGTGGCCGAATATGGAATCAGCGTTATGCCCGTTTCTGTCCGCAGTGCCTAGCCGAGGACTCGACCTGGCGAGCGAGTTGGGAGCTGTATTTTCACGATGCCTGCCCGCGCCATGGGGTCTGGCTTGTGGATATATGCAGTTCCTGCGGTGAATCGGTACGCTGGAGCCGGGAATCCTTGTTGCGTTGTCAGTGTGGCTCCGACTTGCGCGAAGAGTTGCCCGGCTATGCCCCAGACAATGTACGGCGACTGTCGGCGGTCCTCGAAGACAAACTGCTATGTCGCCCTGAAGCCAACGCTTTGCCGCCTTTCGTGGGCTTGAATGTCGATCAGGTTCAACGCCTGATCCGATACTTGGGCGGCTATATGGATCCGGGTTCGAACCCTAAACCGTTGAAGCTGCGCAACGCTGGCCGGCTGGAAGTCTCTTGGCCGATATCGTCGTTGGCGGCTGAAATAGTCTTTGATTGGCCAATTGCACTCCATCGCACTTTGGACTGCCTACAGGCGGCATCGGTCGACGGAAAAGCTGGGCTCAAAGGGGTATTCAAACAGGCCTACAGTTACCTGTACAAAGGCTTCAGCGAGAGTGCCTTTGCTCCAATTCGAGAGACGTTTGAGACGTGGTTGGCTGCCCACTGGAAAGGTGGAGTCGCTCGGCGCAATCGACGCTTGAGTGCCGAGTTGCTGGAAAAGGTCCAATGGATTCCAGGTAATGTGGCAGCCGAGACCTTGGGCATTTCGATGGCTCGGCTTCGATTCCTCATTCATGAGGGGACGCTTGAAGGCCAAGAATCCTTCAGTACCTCCGGTCGGCGCTTCACCATCGTTCGGCGTGACCCGTTGGATCAGATACGCGCCCAACTTGCAGGTGAACTGACGATGTCGGAAGCTATGGAGCTCCTGGGCATCGGCAAGGTGCGGATGCAGAGGATTTTGCGCCTACTTTTCCCGTCGGCTCGGAGGATCAACGATCTGCCGTATCTACCGTGGTGTGTACCGCGACGAGAGGTGGATGCACTGTTGCTCTTGGGCAGCCATGTTCCGGTCGTCTGTATTCCAGAGGAGCACCAGGTTTCGTTGGGGCACCTTCTAAAATACTGGAACTGGACCGGCGACGAGATCGTGGCGCTGATCGAGGCCACCAAGGCTGGCACCATCGCGTTGCAGGCCATGCTCGACAACGCGCGGGGTATCGGCCGCTGGATCTTCGATGTGGCGCAGTTGCGTGCGCTGCAAAAAGGCATGAATAGCGGTCGCTCGAACTGGGTAAGCATCCCCGAGATGGCAAAAATCCTCGGGGTGAAGCAGCAGGTAGCCTATTGGCTGACCCAGCATGGTTTTGTCCGGGCTGAGCGATTGGGGACCCTCAAAGGTATCGGCTCTCGAGTACGTCGGGAGGAACTGGAGCGCTTCCGGCAGTCTCATGTTTTCGGACGGGATGTCGCGGCGATCATCGGCACGTCATCGCCGAAGGCGATGCGGATGCTAGCGGAGCAAGGAATTTATCCGCTGCGCGCGCATGGTTGCCAGGCGAGCCGCCAACTCATTTATGCGCACAGCGAAGAACTCCAGCACTTTCTTGCTCAGGTAACGGGGTCGTCGCCGGTCTCATTTAAGCTGGTCAGCTGCCTCGGACTCAGTGACGCTTCGTAGGATTGTCGCGTCAGATGGGATAAAGGTAGTGGCTGTTCCCATTTGTGTTCAGTAAGGTGCTGTTTTTATAGGGTAGTATTTGACCGGTTCGATGGGATCCTACACGGGATTTTATGGCGATGTCTTTATCGCTGTTCGTCACGTAGAACAAGAAGGCCGCTCGAAAGAGCGGCCTTCTTGATTTCAGGGGCCATGTATCTGGTTTTTCCGGAAGGATGCGCGCGACTTTCCCACTATCCTGCACGGAAAAAAACCGATCCACTTTCCCGTCGTCTAGAAAAGGAAACCCCAACATGAGAATGATCATCTGGTCCCTGTTTGCCCTGGTTATGCTTCTCTGGACAGGCACGGCGCTGGTTGCGGTGCATTTTGTCGATTGGACGGTCCAGACTTTCGGCAACACCTTGCCGACCGCCCAGGAACTTGGCGCAGTCGCCGAAGCCATTCCCTTGCCGGCCTGGTTGGCGGTCTGGGTTGATCCTGCCTGGGCGCAGATTTTCCAGGCCGGGTTCGGCAATTTCATCGAGGTTGTTTCGCAGAGCGCGCCTTTCCTGGCTTCCGCGATCAATTGGCTCAGCCCGTTGATCTGGGTCATCTGGGGCCTGGGTGCGCTGGTGCTGCTGATCGTCGCTTCGCTGGGCCACTGGCTGCTTGGGACGCTGAAAAAACCCGCCTGACGAGGTATTTGCCAGGCAACAGTCGCCAGGCTGGTGGGACCGTTAATCTCCGGTTAACCCGGAAGCTGAAGAATGGCGCCCGTTCGCGGGATTTTCCCGCATCTGCGCCATTTCTTCATGCCCGACGACAATCAGAAAACAGCCTCGCCCAAGCTTTCACCCTGGCTTCAATACGCTCAGACCCGTTTCCTGCTCTGGCTGCTCGGCAGCTGGCTGGTGGTGTTTGCCGCGACACGGTTGGTGCTGCTGGCTGCCAGCTTTGCCCAGGCCGAGGCGACGCCGGCTGCGATCCTCGGCATCTTCGCCGGCGGCCTGGTCTATGACCTGGCCTTCCTCGCCTATGCCGGGTTGGCCCTGGCCGCGGTCGTCTTCCTGCTGCCGCAATCGTGCTGGGGCAGCGGCCCGGCGCGCCGGGTGCCGCAACTGCTGCTGTTCGCCGCCTGTTTCGCGATGTTGTTTGTCGCGCTGTCGGAATGGATTTTCTGGGACGAATTCGGCGTCCGCTTCAATTTCATCGCCGTCGATTACCTGGTCTATTCGAAGGAAGTCGTCGACAACATCCTCCAGTCCTATCCGGTCTGGCCGTTGCTTGGCGCCATCGGCGCGCTGGCGTTGCTGGTCGTGTACCGGTTGCGGCGGGTGTTGTCGGTACCGGCGCCGGCGCTCGGCTGGCGTCGGCGCGGGCTGCTGCTGGCGGTTGGCGGTGTGGTTGCGGCGCTGGTCGCGGCAACGGTCGGCCAGGACTTTCCGCGGCCCCGCGAGGGCAATACCTACCAGCGTGAGTTGGCAGCCAACGGGCCGTACCAGTTCTTCGCCGCCTTTCGTAACAACGAGATCAAGTACGGCGAGTTCTACGCGACGTTGCCCGCCGCCGATGTCGCCAGCCTGCTGCACGGCGAGGTCGCCGAACCGGTCGCCGCTTTCGTCGGCAGTGAGGCGCAGGACATCCGCCGGCGCATCGACAATCCGGGCGAACCGCGCCGGCTCAATGTCGTTCTGGTCACCATCGAAAGCCTGAGCGCCAAGTACCTCGGCGCCTTCGGCGACCCGCGCGGCTTGACGCCGAACCTCGATCGGCTGAGCCGCGACAGCCTGTTCTTCACCAATTTCTACGCCACCGGCACGCGCACCGACCGCGGCCTGGAAGCGATCACCTTGTCGCTGCCGCCGACGCCGGGCCGCTCGGTGGTCAAGCGGGTCGGCCGCGAATCGGGCTATGCCAGCCTCGGCCGCCAGTTCCGGGCGCAGGGCTACGACCCGGCCTTCCTCTACGGCGGGCGCGGTTACTTCGACAACATGAACGCCTTCTTCAGCGGCAACGGCTACCGCATCGTCGACCAGGCCGCGTTGCCCAAGGCCGAGATGGAATTCGAGAATGCCTGGGGGATGTCCGACGAGGATCTCTACCGCCAGGCGGTCAAGCTGGCCGATGCCGAGCATGCCGCCGGCAAGCCGTTCTTCCTGCAGCTGATGACGACCTCGAACCACCGCCCCTACACCTATCCGGAAGGACGGATCGACATTCCGTCGGGCGAGGGCCGTGCCGGCGCGGTCAAGTACACCGACTACGCCATCGGCCGCTTCCTCGAGGCGGCCCGGCAGAAGCCGTGGTTCGACCAGACAGTTTTCGTCTTCGTCGCCGACCACAACGCCGGCAGCGCCGGCCAGCAGGACCTGCCGGTCGAAAACTACCGGATTCCCTTGTTCATCCATGCGCCGGCCTTGATCGAGCCCCGCCGCATCGACCGCCTGGCCAGCCAGATCGACATCGCGCCGACGCTGCTTGGCCTGCTCGGCTTTGACTACACTTCGACCTTCTACGGCCGCGACATGCTGCGTGACGGCGACTGGCAGGGGCGGGCGCTGATCGGCAACTACCAGCATCTCGGCTTGTACGACGGCGAGCGCCTGGCCATCCTCAGCCCGCGCCGGCAGATGCGCAGCGTCGGCGAGGATGAACGTGAAGTTGCTGGCGACGATCCGCTGGTGCGCCGGGCGATTGCCTACTACCAGGGGGCCGACCACGCATTCAGGCAGCGCCTGATTGCCTGGCGGGGCGATTGAGGCCAGACCTCAGGTTCCACGTGAAACCTCAGCTTTTCTCGCCGCACCAGCGCTGACTTAGCCCCTGGCGCACCTTGGCGGCGTCGTTTTCGCTGGCGAGCAGGCAATGCAGCTTGGCGAAAGCGGCTTCCAGCGTCATGTCGCCGACGGCAACGACGCCGATGCGGGCGAGGGCGGAGCCGGTGGCGTAGGTTTCCTGGCTGACGCCGCCGACCAGGCATTGGGTGGTGTTGACCAGGACGATGCCGCGGGCGGCGGCGCGTTCGAGCGCGGCCATCAGCTCGCGGTCGCCTTGCGGCGCGTTGCCGACGCCGTAGGTTTGCAGGATCAGGCCGCGGACGCGGGGATTGGCGGTGACGGCATCGACCGTGCCGGCAGCGATGCCGGGGTGGAGCGTGAGGACGGCGACGGCCTGGTCGTCGAATTCAGGCACGACGAAGCACTTTTCGCCGGGGCTGAGGATGCGGTCGCGGTGGGCGGGGCCGTTGGCTTCGGCCAGCGGGGGATAGTTGGGCGAGTCGAAGGCGGCGAATTCGGTGGCGGCGAGCTTGCGGCTGCGATTGCCGCGCAGCAGTCGGCCGCCGAAGTGGATGGCGACCTCGGGCACCGGGTCGACGGCGGCAAAGTGCAGCGCGCCGTCGACGTTGGCCAGGGCATCGCTGCCGGCCTCGCCCAGCGGAATCTGGGCGCCGGTCAGGATCACCGGCTTGTCGGTGCCGCGCAGCATGAAGGACAGCGCCGAGGCGCTCCAGGCCATGGTGTCGGTGCCGTGCAGGATGACGAAGCCGGTGTAGTCGTCCCAGCGGTCGAGCAGGGCGCGGGCGATGGTCGGCCAGTGGCCGGGGCGCAGGTCGGCGCTGTCGATCGGCGGCAGTTCGACGATGTCGACGTCGGGCAGGCGCTTGCCGTCGCGGGCGGCGAGCGCGGTGCGCAGGCGGGCGGGGAAACCGGGCGTCGGCCGGTAGCCGTCGGCGGCGGCGACCATGCCGATGGTGCCGCCGGTGTGCAGGATGAGCGTCTTCATTTGCGGGGGTTGAATTCTCGACAGATGACGAAGGTAGTCCGAATGGGCGGCGGACGCCAGTGGCTCGCATACAATCGGACCTTTTGCTTCAGGAGACCGCCATGCCCATGTTCGTCGATACCTCCCCGCCGGGACAGTGCATTTTCTGCAAACTGGTGGCCGGCGAGATTCCCTCGTCGAAGGTGTACGAGGACGAGCAGACGATTGCCTTCCTCGATCTCGGCCAGTTGAACCCGGGGCACACGCTGGTCGCCGTCAAGCGCCACGCCGACAACCTGCTCGAACTGACGCCGGACGAGGCCGCCGCGGCGATGCGCACGGCGCACCGGGTGGCGCACGCGATCCGCAAGGCGTACAACCCGCCCGGGCTGACGCTGTTGCAGTGCAACGGCAAGGAAGGCGACCAGACGGTGTTCCATTTCCACATGCACGTGCTGCCGCGCTGGGGCGACGACGGCATCGGCCTGTCGTGGCCGCGCAAGGACCCGGCACGCGAGGTGCTGGAACAGTACGCGGCGAAGTTGCGCGCCGCCATCGCCGCGGAGTGAGGCGATGCGGGTCGTCGTTCAACGCGTGAAGTCGGCCGAAGTGGCCGTCGATGGCGCCGTCACCGGCCGCATCGGGCCGGGTCTGCTGGTGCTGGCCGGCTTCGAGGAGGGCGACGGTGCGGCCGACCTCGACTGGATGGCCGGCAAGCTGGTGCGCCTGCGCTTGTTTTCCGATGAAGAAGGGGTGATGAACCGCAGCGTTGCCGAGGCCGGCGGCGATATCCTGGCGGTGTCGCAATTCACGCTCTACGCGTCGGTGAAGAAGGGCAACCGGCCGTCGTGGGGCCGGGCTGCCCGCGGCGATGTGTCCGGGCCGCTGTTCGCCGCCTTTGTCGACAAACTGGCGGCGGCGCTGGGCAAGCCGGTGCCGACCGGGGTGTTCGGCGCCGACATGCAGGTTTCGCTGGTCAATGACGGGCCGGTGACGCTGAGCATCGACTCGCGCCAGCCGGAATAGCCGATCAGTTGCCTTCCTTCTGGCTGGTCAGGACACCCGGATAACCGGCCGGATCGTTCCGGTGGTCGTAGATCTCGCGGATCTGGAATTCGAGATCGGTGAGGGCGCCGTTTTCGTCGGCGTAGATTTCCCGGATACGCAGGATTTCCGGCAGCGTCTTGCGAAAGGCTTCCATCAACGCCGGATCGAAGTGCTTGCCGGTTTGCTCGTCCATCAGGCGCAGCGCGTCGTCGAGCGCGAATGCCGGCTTGTACGGACGGACCGAGACCAGGGCGTCGAAAACGTCGGCGATGGCGACGATGCGGCCTTCCAGCGGGATTTCCTCGCCCTTGAGCTGGCGCGGATAACCGCTGCCGTCCCATTTCTCGTGGTGGGAGAGGGCGATGATGCGGGCGGTTTCGAGCAGCTCGTTATCGTGCTTGCCGATGATTTCGGCACCCATGATCGGGTGCTGGTGCATGATCTTCCATTCCTCGGCATTGAGTTTGCCGGGTTTGAGCAGGATCGCGTCGGGAATGCCGATCTTGCCGATATCGTGCATCGGCGCCGTGTTGAAGATGATGCTGGCGGCTTCGTCGCCCAGGCCGTGGGCTTCGGCGATCAGGCGGGCGTAGTGGCTCATGCGCAGCACGTGGTTGCCGGTCTCGTTGTCCTTGAATTCGGCGGCGCGGCCCAGGCGGCGGATGATCTGCTGGCGGGTGGTCATCAGTTCGGCGGTGCGCTGGCGGACCATGCGTTCGAGTTCGCGCGACTGGTCGTAGAGCGCCAGGTGGGTGCGTACGCGGGCTTTGACGATGGGCGGGCTGATCGGCTTGGTGATGTAGTCGACGGCGCCCAGTTCGAGGCCGCGCTGCTCGTCCTCGGTGCTGCTCATGGCGGTGACGAAGATGATCGGGATGCGGCGGCGGTCGGGGTTGGCCTTGAGCCGGCGGCAGATTTCCAGGCCGGACAGGCCGGGCATCATGATGTCGAGCAGGATCAGGTCGGGCGGTTCGTCGGAATAGACGATCTTCAACGCCTTCTCGCCGGAGGTGGCGACGCGGATGCGGTAGTCGTGGGACAGCACGTCACTGAGGATGGTGATGTTTTCCGGACTGTCGTCGACGACCAGGATGCTTTGCTTGGGCAGCAGTGGAGTCATGTTTGTTGCGCTCGGGGCGGGAGTGTTGCGACAAGCGTGTCGAGGAGGGTGATGGCGGCTTCGAAATCATAGCTGCCGATGGCCCGTGTCAGGTCGTCGATGGCCTGCGGATCGAGACGGTTGCGCAGGGCGTCGGCCAGGTCGTCGAAGACCTGAACCGCGCTGGCGTCGTCGTCCCTGAGCAGTTCGCGCAGGCGGGCCAGTTCGGCGGGGTCGAGTTCGGCTCCGGCGGCGGGTTTCGGGATTGGCGTGCCGGTGTGCCGGGCAATGGTGGCGAGGACGCCGTCGAGGGCGACGCTCAGGGCCTGGCAGAGCTGCTCGATGCGTTCGCCATTGCCGGGCTGCTGCTTCAGTGTCTGTTCCAGTTCGCCGGCCAGGCGGCCGAGCTTGTCGGCGCCAATGTTGCCGGCCAGGCCGCGCATGGTATGGCTGAGCAAGATCATCTCGTCGACCGCAGCCCGCGCCCGGGCGGATTGCAGGCGGGCGATGAAATTGCCCTGATCCTCGACGAAGCGTCCCAACAGGCGGGTATGCAGCCCCTGATTACCGCCCAGGCGGGCGATGGCGGTGGCGCTGTCGATATGTTCGTCGTCGGTGAATGGGGTTGGATCGCCGGTTTCGGTCTCGGCGACCGGCGGCAACTGGCCCAGCCAGTGGTCCAGGGTGCTGCGCAGGTTGGCGATGTCGATCGGCTTGGCGATGTGGTCGTTCATGCCGCAGGCCAGGCAGCGCTCCCGGTCGGCGGCGAGGGCATTGGCGGTCATGGCGATGATCGGCAGTTCATTCCGGCCGAGCTCCTCGCGGATGCGCCGGGTGGCCTCGTAGCCGTCCATCACCGGCATCTGCATGTCCAGCAGAATCACATCGAATGGCTCGCCGTTGGCGGCAGCCGCCTCGGCCCGATCCACCGCCTCAACCTCGTCATGCTGCCCCGACTCGAAGCCGAGGGTGATCAGCGCGCGGCCGGCCTGCTTGACCAGGTCGGAATAGGTGCCCCAGCTGGTGGCCCGCCACACACCGCTCTCGCGGACGTAGTAGGCAGGCGCCGAAGGGCGAAGGTTGGCTTGTTCGAGCAGGCGGGAAGGAATCGAGTCCGTTGCCACGGGGGCCCCCTAGGATTCAATGGTTCGAGACGGATGATCCGACGTGGCGTCGACCTCTGGGGGTCCGCGCACGCGGCTCGCGACAATAGCAGACGTTTGCGGAATCGTGCAGATGCAGGCCTGTGCGGAACGGTGCCACGGAGCGAGTCCACTCCCGCCACCCTCCGCGACCCGCACTCCCTCCCTGGAAGAGGACACTCGCGGCGCAGAAGCGCCCGGCGGCGAGGTCGAGGCGATCGAG